>JBOHAD010000008.1:0-54315 GCA_050697555.1 Gaiellaceae bacterium
TCCTCCCCCGAGGAGGCGATAGAGAGATGAGCGCCGCTCACCGCCCACCACCGCCCCGCCCACCCTGACTGGGCGATGCACAAAACCACCACTTGACCGCCGGCCCTTCTTCATAGAGAGGGGGTCGTCGGTTCGAGGCCGACAGAGGGCTCTATAAAAGCCCTGCAAATGGGGAGTTGTAGTGTTGTCTGCCAAAGCAACACGCGGACACATTTCAGACTCGGGCGTTTTCCTTTGGAATCGGTTTGCGCGATCCCCAGCGTGCGCTTGGTCTGGAGCCGTTCATGGAGCTTTCAGATTGAAAAGCGGCCCCGTTGAGAGCGAAGGAGTTGGGGATGACCTCATCGTCGCGACTTTGTGAGGGTTAGCGCGAGGTCGTCGCTTAGCTCGGGCAGAGCAGTGCGGTCTCGTCTGGCCGTGGCCCCGAAGGGGTTCCACCGTGGCCCGAGATGACGGCGATTCGGTTGCCGTTTTCGCTGGCCTTGACGATCGTTCCATAGTCGAGGATGCCGCCGTCGTGACCCCAGAAGCGGCCGCACGGCAGCTCGCTCGAGAAGATGCCGAGCCCGTCTCCGCTCGCTCTGTCGACGACGACGGCCTGCTTCATCTCCGTAAGGGAATCGTCGGAGAGGACCTGACCGGAGAGGAGAGCGGCGAAGAAGCCGGAGAGGTCCTTCGCGTTCGAGACGATGGCGCCCGCCGCCCACGGAACGTTGGGATTCTCCCCCTCGTCGTCCCGTGGCCTCCTCGATGACGAGGCCGAGCGCGATGTAGTTGGTGTTCGAGTAGCCCCACCGGCTGCCGGGCGGGAAGGTCAGCGGATGCGAGGCCGCGAACCGCAAGACATCGATCGGCCGCATCAACGGCGATCGCCTTGCCCGGTCGAGCCAGCGCTCGTAGTCCGTGACGTTCGGGAGTCCGGAGCGGTGGTTGAGCAGCCTGCGAATCGTGATCTCGTCTCCCTGCGGAACGACGCCGGGCAGATAGCGCTCGAGCGTGTCGCCAAGGCGAAGCCGTCCCTGCTCGGCGAGCTGGAGCACGATTGTCGCCGTGAACGTCTTGGTGACGCTCCCGATGCGAAAGCGCTCGTCCGCGTTCGGACGGCGAGTGCCCGCCGTGGCCACGTACTCTCGACCGTTGTCGGCGACGAAGACGATCACGCTGGCCGTGCCGGCGCGCGCGATCTGACGCGCCACACGATCGACCGGCGGAGGCGCGCTCGACGAGTCGCTGGTGCAGCCGAAAAGCACCACGGCAAGCACTCCCAGGAGGGCCGGGAAAGTGAAGCGACCGTGCGGGCCCCCCGCCCCGGCCCTCCCGGCCTCCAATTCGGCCATGGCGATGAACAGGACGCCTCCCGCGATGGCCACGCCTCCCCATCCACGACCCGCGGCGCCGGGTTGATCCGGGAAGGCAACCGACGCGAGCCCGAACACGATCGCACCCGCCCCGGCGCTCCAGGCTGGGATCCTCCACCCTTGCGTCCGAAGCGCGGCGAGCAGGCCGGTCAGCACGATGGCGACGGCCATGGCGGCCATCGTCGACAAACGCTGCACGTGGTGTGGTGGGCCCACCAGATCTCGCGCCTGCGCTCCCATGTCCAGCGCGTAGACGACGAGCGGGACGGCACCGATGACCGTGATCGCGAGAAGTGTCCAGCTCAGAGCGGCGCCTCTTCTGAGGAACTCGTCTCGGGCAGGGTGCAGCGCCAACAGGATCCCGAGCGCAGGCAGCAAGATCAGCGCAGGGACGAGATCCTGGGAGTCGGACGCGATCGCCGACCCGACGACCAGGGCGGCGATCACGAGGAACGCCTGCTGGACCCCAGCGATCTTCCGCTCGGGACGACGGAGCTGCACGAGCAGCCCGGTCGTCAGGATGATTCCGACCAGAACGCCGTAGCCGAGATCGGTGACGGGCCCGGCGACGCCCTCCACGTCCTCGAACCAGGCGAGGACGAGGGACGTCAGCCCGAAGAAGGCGACACCGAAGACCGCAGCGAGGATCGCAGCCCACGCTCCGAACGCGATCCGCAGGCGGCCGCTCACGGAGTGCTCACCGGGCCGAGCTCACGATTGCACCGCAGCCGGCTCGGCCTGGAAACGGACACCGCTCGGCCGGCGCCAGGATCTGCTCTTGCATTTCCAACCTCCCGTGAGATTCGACGGGGTCGACGTTAGGGCGTCTCGGCCCGCGTGGCGTCGGCCGGAATGCGGATTTGAGGGTCGGCCGCGAGGGGGATCCTGGCCTCCTCATGTCATCACCAAGTCGGATGCGGGTCGCGAACGTGCGCGCTACCGTCCTCCCATGAGTGCACGCCGGTGGGCAGAATCGCGTGCGGGCGATCTCTTCGACGCCCTGCTGGCGTTTGCGCTCGCGGCGACCGCCCATACGAGATCTGGGCGGATAGCCCTTGTCGGCCAGCGACCCTACCGTTGTCCTATTGGTCAACGACGCGCGGACATAACGGACACATCAGAAACGACACGCGCGACGTCTTGCGACGCATCGTAGGTGGCTCAGACAGGCCGATTTGCAGGAGAAACCGCGTCGCAGATGATCGTTCGTGTACGCGCGTGACGCTCTCGGACCTACATGATAAGGAGGGGGCCGGCGGTTCGAGTCCGTTAGAGGGCTTCGAGAAGTCGCTGCAAATCGCGATCTATCGCGTGCGAGCGTTGCTAGCGCTGGCGACAAAGGTCGCACCAGGTCGCACGCCGGCGGGCCTGAGCGCATTGACCAGCTGAGCTTGCCGTACACGAAGGAGGAGCTGACCGGGCTCGCCGAGAGCTTCCTGCGCGACTTCCCGGTCGGGGAGTTCCCCTACCTGATGGAGCACGTCCGGCCGCACGTCGCCGACCGGCCTCAGGGCAGAGCGACTACGAGTTCGGGCTCGACCTGATCCTCGACGGCCTGGAGCGGATGGCCTAGGGCTAGGCCGGCGAACGGCGCCCGCGGCCCGGCAACCGCAGCCGGCGGCGCCGCCCGCCGTCGCCGATCACCGAGACGACGGTCTGCGCGAGGTGCGGGCAGCCGGTCGAGGGGAACGCATCCCGCCGGTGCCGGTGGAGAACGAGGAACAGGTCCCCGGGCGGCGCGTCCCGGTATAGGCGGCCGAGGCGCAGACGGTCGATCGCGGCGAGCGTCGGCGTGTAGATCGCGTCGTACCAGTCCGCCGCGATCTCCGCGTTCTCAAGCACGCGTCCGCGTCCCCGCATCAAGTGGTAGCCGTGCACCTGGATGTTCTCCAGCAGCTCGAGGTAGTGCGCGGGCCGGCTTACCGAGACGCGCACGCCGGGGCGCGCCTCGGCAAGCCCGCTGTCCTCGAGGAAGATCCGCTCGAGCTCCCGAAGGACGACCTCGAGCATGTCCGCCCCGGCCGGGAGAGGGACGCGCGCGATGAGCTCGGTCACGTCGGCGTCGATCATCTCTGCGCCTCCGCGCCGCGCGAGGGCGACGCGGTGGTGACCGTCGATCACGAAGTACGTCGCACCGAGCTTGACCGTAACGATCGGCGGGAAGGCGCCGTCGGCGAACGCGCCCTCGAGCGAGCGCAGCCGGTCGCGGCTGAAGGCGTGAAGCGGGCGGAAGTCGCGGGTGAACGAGCTGGCGCGGCCGTCTGTGCCGACGAGCGCGTTGAGCGGGATCTCGCGGACGCCCAGGTACCGGCGCCCGAACGGCTTCAGTCGCCGCTCGACCTCGTCGAGCTCAAGCAGGCGGTCGCGGCGGCGGGCCCTCAGTCCCTTCATCTCGAGGTCAAGCGTACAACCGGCGCCGTCAGGACTCGATCAGGCGTCCCCGGGCCTCGAGCTCGGGCCCGACCGGCTGCCGCAGCGGAGCATCCACGGCAGGCCACGGAGCGCGGCCCCCAACGCCGACGTGTGGCGGAGTCCGCGGGCGCTCGCGGCGAGTGCGCTGCCGACGGGCCGGCGCAGCCAGGCGGGCCAGAGTCCGTTCCGGCACTGGAGCCGCCGCCCGCCCTGGCGAGTCGCACCAGGGTCGCACCACTGCGCAAAACACGACCAAACGCGCCAGCCGCCGAAACAGGCAAGGGGGCGGCGGGTCGCAGTTACCCCGGGACGAATGGATCACGGCCGCGTCGGCGAGAGAGAGCTGCTGGCGGGGCGAAGTGCGTGATCCCGAGCTCGAACGCGCGGCGGACGATCTCGCGCGACCGCACGAGCGGCGCGGTGCCGCCGAAGTTGTGCCAGAGGCCGAGGGAGATCTCCGGCAGCTTTCAGCCCCCACTTGCCGACGCGGCGGTATTGCATCCCAGCGCCGAACCTCCTATAGTGAACCTAATGGTTCAGTCTTCAACGACTGTCGACCGCGCTTTCGCAGCCCTCGCCGACCCGACCCGCCGCGCCGTCCTCGAACGGCTCAGCTCCGGCAGCGCGACGATCAGCGAGCTCGCCGAGCCCTTCGGCATGTCGCTGACCGGGATGAAGAAGCACATCCGGCTGCTCGAGGAGGCGCAGCTCGTAACGACGGAGAAGGTCGGCCGTATCCGCAGGTGCATGCTCGCGCCCTACGCCTTCGAGGGCATCAGCACGTGGCTGCAGCGGCTCGACCGCTTCGCGCAGGTCGTCGAACGTACGAAGGGAGATCGATGAACCCCACCACCGTCACCACCCCGATACTCGTTCGGCACACAGAGGTGCTTGCAAATGGCTGAGAGGAAATCTGCAAAGAAGGCCACGCAGCAGTCCGCCAAGACAACCGCCGGCAACGCGTCCGAGGGATTCACGGACGAGGAACGAGCCGCGATGAGGGAGCGCGCCCAGGAGCTGAAGGCGACCGCGCGCCGCGGCCCGCGCGCGGGCAAGGCGGATGGGGAAAGCGACGTGCTCGCGAAGATCGCCGAGATGCCGGAACCGGATCGCGCCATGGCCGAGCGGCTCCATGCCATCATCAAGGCCAGCGCGCCAGCCCTCTCGTCGAGAACCTGGTACGGGATGCCCGCCTATGCCAAGGACGGCAAGGTCGTCTGCTTCTTCCAAAGCGCGCAGAAGTTCAAAACGAGGTACGCGACGTTGGGCTTCAGCGACAAGGCGAAGCTCGACGAAGGCGCCATGTGGCCGACGTCCTTCGCGCTGAAGGAGTTGACCACCGCCGAAGAGGCAAGGATCGGCGCGCTCGTGAAGAAAGCGGTGAGCTGAGGACTGAGCTCGCCACCGGGGCGCCGGCGGGATCGTCGGGACGTACGCCTTCGAGGGCCTCAGCACGTGGCTGCGGCGGCTCGATCGCTTCGCGCAGGTAGTCCAACGTACGAAGGGAGATCGATGAACCCCACCACCGTCACCACCCCGAACGAGCTCGAGATCCGCGTCGAGCGGATCTTCGACGCACCGCGCGCGCACGTCTTCTCCGTCTGGACCGACCCGAAGCTGATCCCGGAATGGTGGGGCGACGGCACGGTCGTCGAGGAGATGGACGTCCGTCCCGGCGGCACCTACCGGTTCCGCACCGCCTTCGGCGTCGTCGAGGGCGAGTTCCGCGAGGTCGACGCGCCCGAGCGGCTCGTGCAGACGTTCCAGAACCACCTGCAGACGCTCGAGTTCGAGGATCTGGGCGACCGGACGAAGCTGACGCAGACGATGCGCTTCGCTACGACCGAGGAGCGCGACACGACGATGCAGTACGGCGTCGAGGAAGGAGCGAAGGGCGGCTTCGCGCGCGTGGACGCGCTGCTGCAGCGGCTACCGCTCGACGCGTGAGCCGCCGACGATGGCATCCGTGCCGTCGTCGAAGCGAACTCACGCCTTGCCCTTGCCGTCGTAGTCGGGCGACCACACGACGAGCGTGGCGTCGCAGCCGGAGACACGGACGCGTTCCATGCCCTCCGGCTCGACGCCGCGCCGCAAGTACCGGGCCGACGTCTCGCTCCTGAACCGCCTGGCGGCGCTCTTCGACCGCCTCGACGATGACGCTTCGGGCAGGTGCGCGCCGAAGAACACCTTCAGCATGAGCGGATCCTTGAACACGTACGGATAGTCGTGCAGGAGTCCGTCCGCGAGCGCACGCTCGCCCGCCGGCGTGATCTGGTACAGAACCTTTGTCATATATAGGCCCCTCAGAAGATGGTTACGAGAGCGAAGCGGGCGGTTGCGCAAGCCAGCAGTCCGCCCAAGGAAGGGGAGCGCATCGTGAGTCTCACTCAGTACTACACGGCGACCACTCTCGATGGCTTCATCGCCGACCCCGACAACTCGCTGGACTGGCTTTTCACCCGTAAGCGCGAGGATGACGGGCCGTTGAACTACGGCGAGTTCATCGCCGACGTCGGTGCGATGGCGATGGGGTCGACGACGTACGAATGGATCCTCGCCCACGAGTTCGCGGACAAGGATCCGGGGGAGTGGAGGTGGCCGTACGACATCCCGTGCTGGGTCTTCACGCACCGGCAGCTGCCGGTCGTCCCCGACTCGGGAGTCGAGTTCACGAGCGCGGACATTGCAACCGTGCACAAGGAGATGGTCGGTGCCGCTGGTGACCGGAACGTCTGGATCGTCGGCGGGGGAGACCTGGCCGGTCAGTTCGCCGACGTGGGGCTGCTGGACGAGGTCATCGTGTCGATCGCGCCGGTCACGCTGGGTGGGGGCGCGCCTCTGCTGCCGCGCCGGATCGAGCTGCGTCTGGACGAGCTGGGACGGAACGGCGACCTCGCCTGCGCCAAGTTCTCCGTCGTCCGCCCACCCGCCTGACGCCGGTCGGGGCGATCCCTCTGCGCGAATAAGGCATCGCTTCGCGTTTCGATTTGCGGGTCTGGTTTCTGGGCTTAGCCGATTTGCCGCTCGTTGCGCCCGGTTGCCCCCGCGGGGCTCCCTAAAAGCTCCACCCGGGTGGCTCCCATGACCCGTCTCCCTTCTCCCTGAGGCTCCCGCGCGATGGCGGAGTGAAATACGGCGACCACCGCAACTCACCGTCGCCTCGCAGGCGACGCTGTTCGAGGCGTTCGACCGGGCGCGCGTGACCGTGGTCGCGCCGCTCGTGGGCACGGGCGTGCTCTGGACGGGGTGTTCGCCGCGATCTTCCTCGGGCGCAGCGAGCTGGTCGACCGGCGCCTGGTCGTGGTCGCGCTGCTCGTCGTCGCGGGCAGCACGCTCGTGGGCGCGACGCGCTAACGCCCGCTCATGGATCTCCGCGTCGCCGCGTCGCCGGGATTACGCATTCTGCGGCTTCACGCTGGCGATGTAGCCCCGCACGTCCGCCGCCGGCTCCGAGTAGGCCTCGCCGAGGGTCGTCTCCATCGCGGTCATGTACTCCTCGGCCCACGCGGGGAACTGGTAGTCGATCGCGCGCAGGAACTCGAGCGTCGCGGCCAGGCGCATGTCGGCGATCGAGGGGGTGTCGCCGCCGATGAACTGCTTCCCGTCCAGGAAGAACGCGCGGTACACCTCGAGCGGCTCGGCGAGCGCGGCCTCGGCGTCCTTCTGCGCCTTCGCCTTCATGTCGACGTCGGCGTCTGACGTCGCGACTTCGCCCGGATACTGCGCGAAGCCGAGCGCCGGGTAGGTGGCGCGCGTGACGAGCGGATAGAACGTGCCGATCAGGTAGAACATCGCGTTGTCGACCATCGCCCGCTCGCCGGGGTCCTTCGGATAGAACTGGTCGAGGTCGTGCTTGTTACAGAGGTACTGCATGATGGCGCAACTCTCCCCGAGCGAACCCCTCGGCAGCCCCTCCTCTTCGAGCATCGGCGTGAGGTGAGCCGGGTACTTCCGCAAGAACTCCGGGGTGGTCGTCTTCCCCCACACGTCCAGCTCTTCGAAATCGAGCCCGGCGGCTCGCACGAAGATCCGAACAGTCAGGTTGTTGACGCTCGGCTTCAGGATGTTCAGCGTGTGTACAGCCATGTGAGCCTCCCGCTCCTAGTGGTAGGGGTCCTTCGGCGATCGGTCGTCCGAGAGCGACGCCCGTGACCGACTGACGAGCGTCTCGATCGCATCCGCAAGGTGATCCTGAGCGATGTTGTAGTCGCCGCGCGCGACGCGGAGCCTGTGCGCCTCGAGCAGTACGTCGGCGTGCGTCGAGCCGAACGGCGGCTCGAAGCGATAGGACGCGAGCTCGATCAGGAGGCCGAGCGGATCCTCGAAGTAGATCGAGTCCATGAAGCCGCGGTCCTTGGCGCCGCTGTGCCGGATCTCGCGCTCGTCGAGTCGCTCCACCGCCTGCTTGAAGCTGGCCTGCGAGAGCGAGAACGCGATGTGGTGCACGCAGCCGATGTCCGTCGACGTGCGGCGCGGATCGGGCTCGCGCTCCTCGTCGGTGAAGACGGTGATGAGGCGCCCGTCGCCGGGATCGAAGTAGAGATGGCTCTCGGACGCGTTGTCGAGGTTGGGCTGCTCGAAGACGAACGGCATGCCGAGCACGCCTTCCCAGAAGTCGATCGACGTCTGCCGGTCGGCCCCGACGATCGTGATGTGGTGGACACCCTGGCTCTGGAGCTTCCGCACCGGCCCTCGACCCTCGACCTAGTGCTCGACGAGCTTCGACTTGTACTCGCTCCGCCGCAGGCTTCCCCACGGTACGAGGTCCACGCGCGTCTGCACCACGAGCACGTTGCGCAGTCTCTCACGGATCGCTTCCGCGAGCCCGGCATCGGCCGTCGCGCCTCGCGCAAGCTCGACGCTCACGGGAAGCGGCGGCTCCTGCATCACGCCTGAGGTCTGCGGCTTGACGAGGATGTGGCCGCTCACGTCGGGAGCGAACGCGCTCACCACCTCGCGGACGGCCGAGGGGAACACGTTCACGCCGCGGACGATGAGCATGTCGTCGGTTCGCCCGATGCACCGCACGCGCGGGCTCGTGCGGCCACATTTGCACGGGCTGGTTCGGACCTGGACGTGATCGCGCGTGCGGAAGCGCAGGAGCGGCGCCGCGCGATGCTGAAGATGCGTCAGCACCAGCTCGCCGGTTGCGCCGTCGTCCATCTCGAGCGCCTCGCCCGTCTCGGGGTCGATCAGCTCGGCGTAGACGAAGCCGCGCGCGCCCAGGTGCATGCCGCCCTGCTCTTCGCACTCACCCCAGAGCGATACGCCGATGTCCCCGATGCCCATCGCCTCGGTGACCCTCGCGCCCCAGCCCTCTTCGAGCTTCGCACGGAAGGCCGGCTCGCCGCCCCCGGGCTCGCCCGCCACGAGGACGCGCTCGACGCTCGACTCCCGGAGATCGACGTTCCTCTCCGCCGCCCATTCGACGAGATGGGCCGCATACGAGGGCGTGAGCACCACGGCCTCGGGTCGTAGGCGCTCGACCGCCAGCATCAGACGCTCGGTGTTCCCTGTGCCGACGGGAATGTGGCAGAGGCCGATGCGGTCGAAGGCGGCGAGCGCCGCCCCTGCGACGAACGGCCCGGCATTGTACGTGGAGACGATGCGCTGGCCGGCGGCGATGCCGGAGGCGGCGTAGCTGCGCGCCGAGGCGGTCACCCAGTTGTCGAGATCGCCCGCCGTCAGCGGGACGTAGCTGGGCGTGCCGGTGGTACCGCTCGTCGAGTAGATCCGGACGATCTCGGACGGCGCCGCGCAGAGATGCGTGCCGATCGCGTTCTCGGGCGTGCAGGTCGCCCTGATCTCGCCCTTCTCGGTGAGGGGCAGCTGTGCGACGTCGGCGAGCCCGCCCGCCGCCCGGTCGGAGGCGAATCCTGCAGCTGCCAGCTTCTCGCGGTAGAACGCCGAGCGGTCGAAGAGGTAGGCGAGCTGGGCGCGATAGCTCTCGTCGTCGACGGCGAGCTGCTCCGTCCGCGGGCGCGTCTCGACCTCGGACGCGAGCATCATCCGCCTTCCGGCTTGCGCTCGTACTCGATCGCCTCCTCGGCTCTCCCAGCCAGGAGGAAGCCGAGGGGATGCTCTTGCTCCTCGGCCAGGTGGGCGAGCAGGCCCGCCGTCCGCGCGAGAATCGGAACGGCCTTCACAGCGGCGGAGGGAAAGCCGAGATCGAGCATCACGGCCGCGATGGGCATGGCGACGTTCATCGTGAGCGGCTTGCCCCAGGCCTCCGCCACGCTGTCTCGGAGACAGCGCGCGAGCAGGACGTGGTGCCCGCTCACCCCGCGGCCGTCCGCGAGCGCGAGGATCCGCTCTGCGCGCGGGTCGAGCGGGCGGTGAACCGGATGGCCGAACCCGGGCACCTTGCCGCCGGAAGCGCGGATCGCGCGCGCGGTCTCCTGGGCGACCGCGTCGGGCGCGGCACCGGACGCCACCTTCTCCTGTGCCTCTTCGAGCAGCCGCGCGCACGACTCGGACGTGCCGAGGACGACCGAGCCGCAGCCGAGGATTCCCGCCGCGACGGCCCCCTGCAGCGATCCGGGGTCGGCGGCGAGCGTCATGCGCGCGGCGACGTTGGTGGGCATCATCCCGTGCTCGGCGATCGCGACGAGCAGCACGTCGAGGAAGTAGCGCTGGTTCTCTGTCGGCTCGCGGCCGGTCAGAAGCAGGTGGAAGTACTCGGTGAAGCTCAACCGGCCCATGAGGTCGCCGGAGAGATCACGTCCCCGCACTTCCACCCTGTCGGGATAGGCCTGGCTGATGTGGCTGACGGGGTCCCCGGCCTTACCGATCTGCATCACGGCCCCTCTCCGACGAGGCGCGCACCGGCAACCATCGCTTCGAGCTTTCCGAACGCCCGCTCGCGCGGGAGGTACTTCATCCCGCAGTCCGGCGCGACGACGAGCCTCTCCGGCGCCACTACCGCGAGGGCTCTCCGGATCCGGCCTGCGACGACGTCCGGCGTCTCGACCTCGCTCGAGCCCAGGTCGAGGACTCCCAGGATGATCGTCTTGTCGCGGACGTCGCGCAGCACGTCAGGATCGAGATTCGGCTGTGCTGCCTCGAGCGAGAGGTGAGTCGCGATGCAGTCGCCGAGCTCGCGGAGGAACGGGTAGCCGGCGAGTCGGTTCTTGACGAGGTGCGCGTAGCCGAAGCAGGTATGGAGGACGGTCTCGCCTTCGACGCCGTCCAGCGCACGGTTGATCGCCTCGATCGCATACTCCCGCGCCGGCTCAGGGCGCGCCTGGAGATATGGCTCGTCGATCTGGACAACATCGGCTCCGGCTGCCTTGAGGTCCCGGAGCTCCCCGTTGACGGCTTCCGCGTACGCGAGTGCCAGGCTTCGATCGTCGGCGTAGTAGTCGTTCTGGGCCTGCTGCGTCATCGTGAACGGCCCCGGAACGGTGATCTTGATCCTGCGGGCGGTGATCGAGCGGAGAAACTCGACATCGCCGACCTCGACCGGCCGCGTGCGGCGGATCGGGCCTACGACCCTCGGGACGGGGTTCTCGTGACCCGTACGATCGAGGGCGACGCCCGGATCGTCCAGGTCGACGCCGTCGAGCGCGGTGGCGAATCGGTTGGAGTAGCTCTCTCTCCGCATTTCCCCGTCCGTGACCACGTCGACGCCTGCCCGCTCCAGGTCCTGGACAGCGAGGCGTGTCGCGTCGTCCTGGGCCTCCTCGAGGAACGGCTCCGGTACCCGCCAGAGCTCACGCGCTCGCACGCGCGGCGGCAGCCGCTCTGCGAGCCGCTCCCGGTCGATCAGCCAGTTGGGCTGGGGGTAGCTCCCGACGACCGTCGTGACAAGAGCATCATGAACCAGGGCCGGCCCTCGCCCCCGTCGTCCAGCGAGCGAAAGTTCCTTGCCTCATTGCGCCCATACTCGCACTCGAGCTCGTTGACTGCCCATACGCGCACTCTCGGACAGTGGGGGCGACCGTACTCCGGCCGCTCGCTCACGACTGTGTCGTTGCGGCGGCGCCGCCCTGGTACTCGTCGTGGAGTCGCGGCCACCCCTCGAAGTCGTTGCCGCGTCCCTTCGGCGCCCTGTCGAGCAGCTGCCATGTCGCGTTCAACGCATCGGTACCGCGGTCGTACGTCGAGTACGTGTGGTAGACGACCCCCTCCTCGAGGGCGAAAGCGCTCAGACCGTGCAGCTCCTCCTCGCGGAGGTCGATGTCCGCGTTCTTCGGCGTGCCGAAGTTGAAGCCCTTGCCGGTTCGGCGCCCCTCCTCGGTGAACACGGCGAAGTCGAGATTGAACTCGCTCTCCCCGTAAGAGACCCAGGGAAAGCTCCAGCCCATGCGGCCCTTGTACGCGTTCAGCCGCTCGAGCGGCGCCCGGGACACTGCGACGAACATCACGTCGCGGTGGGGGAGGTGGACGACGGCGCCGTCGAGGGAGTCAGCCGTGTACGAACAGCCCGGACAGCCGGCCTTCGGCCAGCCCTCGACCGTCGGGCCGAACATGAAGTGGTAGACGAGCAGCTGCGAGCGCCCGCCGAAGAGCTCCGCCAGCGTCTTCGTCCCTTCGTTCGACTCGAACGTGTATTCCTTCTCGACGGGCACCCACGGCAGCTCCCGCCGCTCCCGGGCGAGCTCGTCGCTGCGGCGGGTGAGCTCCTTCTCGCGCTCCAGCAGCCCCTTCCGCGCCGCCAGCCACTCCTCGCGCGTTCCCACCTTGTGCTCACTCATCGCGGTTTTCTCCTTTCATGTGAAGACCGGCCCTCACATCTCCATCTGCATCGATGGCGACCGATCGGGCTCCGTCAAGCCCGGAACGCTGGACGGCGACACCGCCACCCAGATCCCGAGGAGGACCAACGCCGGCGCGACCGCGCGGGAGAGCCGGAGCCCGTGCGGCAAAACCTTCTCGGCGAAGATCACTCCGGCGACTACGGCCATCCACAACACGCTCATCACGCCGAGCGCAAACAGAACGACCATCAGGCCGAAACAGCAGCCGACGCAATAGAGGCCGTGCGCGAGACCAATCCTGAGCGGTCCGAGCCGTCCCCCGTTCGCACCGACGTCGTCGAGCGGGCCACGGCAGCGGCGGAGGCAGCGCTCCTTCGCCGGCGTCAGCTCGTAGATCCCCGCCGCCGCGATCGCGCCGCCCGCTACAAACGGGCCACTCCCGTCCCAGTCGAGCCAACCGGTGTCGAACGAGGTCACCAGCCGGAAGAGGCCGTAGGCGCCGAGGCCGTAGGCGGTCCAGACTGCAAGGTACCCGGCGGTGAAGATCACGGTGGGGGTCCCGCGGGAGAACCGTGCGATGCCCAGGGCCGTCGGCGCCGCCGACGGCAGCATCATTGCGGCGGTCATCGTCACCCAGACTCCGAGATACCAGCCGAGTCCGCCCAGGTCGGTGCCGGGGCCCGCATCCATGCCGCGCATTCGCTCGACCGTGACGGCCCAGGCGACCGCGGCGGCCCCGAAGAGCAGGACCGCCGTCCGAGCCGGGGCCACCGACCGCAGCGGCGAGCCCTGGTCAGCCTCTTGGCTTCGAGACGCAAGCATGCTCAGGAGCGAGCGGCAGCGTCTTCGTACTCGTCGTGGCGCCACGCCCGGAACTCTTCGACCCGTCCCTTCGGCGTCCGGTCGAGCAGCTGGCTGTAGTAAGGCACCACGAAGTCCCGGTCGGGCGCGAGGCGCGAATAGGTGTGGTGGACGACCCCGTCCTCGAGGGCGAAGGCCATCCAGCCCGGTCCCTCCGCGAGCCCCGACTCCAGGTCCGTCCCGACCGCGTCCGACCAGTCCTCGAGCCAGTCGGGCGGCTGCTTGATCATCTGCTGGATCTCCTCGATGCCGGCCATCTGCTCCTCGGTGAACGCGAAGCCGTAGTCGAATGGGAAGTCGCTTCCGTACGACGACACCCAGGGGACCTTCCAGCCCATGCGCCGCCTGTACGCCTGGATCTTCTCGAGCGGTGCGCGCGAGATGCAGAGCAAGGTCACGTCGCGGTGGTTGAGGTGGACGACGCCGCCGTCGAGGTGGTCCACCAGGTTGGAGCAACCCGGGCAGGCCCCCGTGTACTCCGGGCCGAACATGATGTTGTAGGCGAGCAGCTGCGAGCGCCCCTCGAAGAGCTCCGCCAGCGTCCTCGTTCCTTCGTCGGTGTCGAACGTGTACTCCTTCTCGACTGGCACCCAGGGCAGCTCCTTGCGCTGTTGCGCGAGCTCTTCGCTCCGCTGGGCGTGCTCGTTCTCACGCTCGAGGAGCTCGTTGCGTGCGGCAAGCCACTCCTCGCGCGTTCCGACCTTGTGCTGAGTCATTGCGTTTCCTCCTTTGCCCTTGCGGGTTTCTCGTACTCGTCGTGGCGGCGGATCCAGAACTCCGGCGGGTCGCCCTCGTCTCGTCCCTTCGGCGCTCGGTCGAGCAGCGGATAGAAGCCCAGCAGGAACTCGCCGCCGCGCGCGTAGCACGAGTAGGTGTGGTAGACGACGCCGTCGGACAGCGCGAAGGCGCTCAGGCCCGGTGCCTCCGTCATGTATCCCGCCGGGTCGGTCCCGGTGGCGGCCGCCAGCTCTCCGAACGATGTATCGCTGCCCGCCTCGAGGATGGGCGTCGGATCGATCAAGCGGTAGTTGTACTCGATGTCCTCTCGCAGCTGCTCGTCGGTGAACGAGGCGCCGAAGTCGAAGTTGAACTCGCTTCCCTGCGACGAGACCCAGGGGAACCGCCACCCCATCCGCCGCCTGTAGCTCTGGAGCTCCTCCAACGGCGCGCGCGAGGCGCAGAGGAACGTCACATCGCGCGCCTCGAGGTGGACGACCGCGCCGTCGAAGGTGTCCGCCGCGGCCGAGCAGGTAGGGCAGCCCGCCGTGTACTTCGGGCCGAACATGAAGTGGTAGACGAGCAGCTGCGAGCGCCCGTCGAACAGCTCCGCCAGCGTCTTCTTCCCTTCGTCGGTCTCGAACGTGTACTCCTTCTCGACCCGCACCCACGGCAGCTCCCGGCGCTGCCGCGCGAGCTCGTCGCCGCGGCGGGTGAGCTCCTTCTCGCGCTCGAGAAGCTCCTTGCGGGCGCGAAGCCACTCCTCGCGCGTTCCGACTTCGTGGTCAGTCATCGCGTCTGGCTCCGTCATGCGTAGCTCAGCTGCTCGTCCCAGTCGGTCGGACGCCCCTCGCGCGTGAGGTCGAACAGGTTCCAGACCGGCTCGAGGGTGCCGACGTGGCGGGGATCCTGTCCGGGGTCGGTCGGCGCGTAGAGGAGCTCCGAGCCCCAGGAGTGACGGATCACGCTGCCAACGCGGTGAAACACGTTCAGCATCGGCCTCTGGGCTCCCGCCGCGGTCTCGCCGACATAGTCGCGGTTGTAGGTGTTGCCGGCGGAGGACAAGAGCCGCAGCCGCCGCCAGCCGCGCTCCTCGGCGAAGGTGAGGATGCGCGGGAGCGGGGCCTTCGCGACGACGGCGAGGTTGATGCGCTGGCTCGCGTGCTCCGCGGCGCCGTCGAGCTGGTCGAGGAGCGTGACGCACGACGGGCACGGGCCCTCCTCGAGCGGAAGAAGCGCCGTCTGACCGCCAGCGGGCCCCGGCCGCTCGTCGCCGGGATCGCGCGGGAACATGAAGCCGTAGATCACGAGCGAGTCCTTGCCGGGCGCGAACAGCTCCGACAGCCTCACGTCGGTCGGTGTGCCGTCCGCTCCCGCCCCCTGGAAGGCGTAGTCCTCGGGGACGACGCCGCCCGGCGGCAGCTCACGCCTGGCGGCCGCCACCGCCTCCATGGCGCGGCGCAGCTCGATCTCCTGCACGAGCAGGCGGTCGCGCGCCGCCCGGTACTCCGCTGACTCTCCTGGAAACGTGACGCTCACAGTGCTCCTCCCATTGATGTAGACCGAGCGAAGTCCCACAACTCATCGCTGCCGACGGAGATGGCCTGCCGTTTCACCCTCGCGAGAAGAAGCAGCGCCCTCGGCCCGCCGCCCGGGGGTCGCGTAAACGGTGCCGGGATGAGAACATATGTTCGTCATGAGCGAGGCGACGATCCTGCACGCCGACCTCGACGCGTTCTTTGCGTCGGTCGAGCAGCGGGATGATCCTCGTCTGCGCGGTCGCCCTGTGATCGTCGGGGCGGGTGTCGTGCTCGCGGCCAGCTACGAGGCCAAGGCCCACGGCGTCCGCACCGCGATGGGCGGAGCCCAGGCCCGCCGGCTGTGCCCGCGGGCGGTGGTGGTCGAGCCCCGGATGTCGGCCTACGCCGAGGCGAGCAGGGCGGTGTTCCGGGTGTTCGAAGACACGACGCCGCTGGTCGAGGGGCTGTCGATTGACGAGGCGTTCCTCGACGTTCGCGGGCTGAGGCGGCTGTCGGGCACGCCCGCAGAGATCGCCGTGCGGTTGCGGCGCGACGTCCTCGAGCGGGTCGGTCTGCCCATCACGATCGGGGTGGCCAGAACGAAGTTCCTCGCCAAGGTGGCAAGCGGCGTCGCCAAGCCCGACGGTCTGCTCGTGGTGCCGCCCGACGGCGAGCTCGCGTTTCTCCACCCGCTCCCGGTGGAACGGCTCTGGGGCGTCGGCCCGGTGACCGCCGGCAAGCTCCGCGGCCGGGGGATCACGACCGTCGGTGAGGTGGCGCAGGTCCCCGAGGCGGCGCTGTTGTCCATGCTCGGTCGGGCGTCGGGGCGGCACCTTCACGCCCTCGCCCACAACCGCGATCCCCGGCGGGTGCACGTGGGCCGCCGTCGGCGCTCGATTGGGGCGCAGCGCGCGCTCGGGCGTTCGCCGAGATCGCCCGACGCCCTCGACGCCGTCGTCGTTGCCCTGGTCGACCGGGTCGCCCGCCGGATGCGGGCCGGCGGGCGGGTCGGCCGCACCGTAGTGCTCCGGCTGCGCTTCGACGACTTCTCACGGGCGACTCGGTCGCACACGCTGCCTCAGGCGACCGCAGAAACCCAGACGATCCTCGCGACGGTGAGAGGCTTGCTGACGACGGCCATGCCGATGATCGAACGTCAGGGGCTGACGCTCGTCGGAGTGGCGGTCGGCAACCTCGGCGACAACAGCGCCGTCCAGCTCACTCTGCCGTTCGATCGTCACAGCGGCGGCGCACTCGACGCCGCACTCGACGAGGTTCGTACCCGGTTCGGACCGGCCGCCGTGACCCGGGCCGTGCTGCTCGGCCGCGACCAGGGCCTGACGATGCCGCTCCTTCCCGATTGAGGAGCCGGCTTGCAGCTTCGGTGGTCGCTTGCCATGGTTTGAGCTCGGCGCACCCTCGCTCGTCGCCGGCGTACGCGCTCCCGGTCTCCTGGAGACACGAACGTAGCTCGCGGCAAGGAGCCCGCCTCTTCCAGAAAGGTGGTATCTCTCCACTGCCGGGCGCGAAGGCAACATAGGGCGCGGCGTGGCGCATACCTGCGTCCGCAAGCAAAGGAGCGAAATGCACATCCTGCGGATCGAACACCCCGTCCCCGACTTCGACGCCTGGAAGCAGGCCTTCGACGGTGATCCCGTCGGACGCGAGCAAGGCGGCGTGCGCCGCTACCGGATCCTGCGACAGGTCGACGATCCGAACTACGTGATGATCGACCTCGAGTTCGACAGCTCGAGCGAGGCGAACGCCTTCCTCGCCGCGCTGCGCGACCTGTGGGGGCGCGTCGATGTGATCCGCGACCCCAAGGCGCGGATCGTCGAGATGGTGGAGAGCAAGGAGCACTGATTCGGCCCCGTGCGCGACAACGAACAGCCGTGATGGCCCGCGAACCGGTGCGGGGAGGTCCCGTCCCCGGCGACGCGACCGCCTCGGCCACGGCGGCAAGGTGACATGATTGCTCCATGCCGCGGCTCGACGTCATTGGCGTGATCGTGTCCGACATGAATCGGGCGATCGACTTCTACCGGCGGGTCGGACTGGAGTTCCCCGACGATCCGGATCCCGAGGGGCACGGCCACGTCGAGACGACGCTCCCGGGCGGGCTCCGCCTCGCCCTCGACACGCAGGAGACGATCCGCTCGTTCGATCCGGACTGGTCGCCGCCCTCGGGCGGACACCGGATGGCGCTGGCCTTTCTCTGCGACTCGCCGGAGGACGTCGACCGCGTCTACGCTGCGTTGATCGAGTCCGGCGCGGAGAGCCACAAGGAGCCCTGGGACGCTTTCTGGGGCCAGCGCTACGCAGAGGTGAAGGACCCCGACGGCAACGTCGTCGACCTCTTCGCGCCCCTCGAAGGCTGACGCGGCTCGGCTCTATCGCGGCGTCCGTCGCGAGGCCCGCGGAACTCAATCGCCGAGCGGCAGCGCGCGTCCCGCCACCGGGGACGAGTGGATGATCGACGTCGTCGTCTGGCCGAGGACGATGAAGCGGTCGAGGATCTCCTCCAGATCGTCCATCGACCGGAGGTGCAGCTTCACGAAGAAGCAGTCCTCTCCCGTAATGCGGTGACACTCGACGACTTCGGGAATCTCTCGCGCAAGCTCCGGGATCTTCTGAAGCAGGCGCGTCGTCGGCCGAACCCGCACGACCGCCGCGATCGGGAAGCCGAGCGCCGTCGGGTCGACCTCCGCGCGGTAGCCGGTGATGACTCCGGCCCGCTCGAGCCGCTGGACGCGCTCGGCCACGGCAGGCGGAGAGAGGTTGATCCGCCGACCGAGCTCGGCCATCGTGACGCGGGCATCCGCCTGCAACTCCTCCAGGAGTCGTCGGTTGATCGGGTCGAGGAGCTGACTTTCGTTTGCCAAGTAGGCGGTGATCCTTTTCTTCGTAGGCAGTTGCTCCGAAATGGTTTCGGACGAGTATGGCACACGCCGGGTGCCGGGGCGACACTTTCGGGATGCCGACGCCGACAGGTGCTCACGCCGCCACTCTCCCCGCCGCGAGCCGTCGCACCCGGCTGAACGCCGGTTTCGCGCGTGTCGCGGCCGGCGCGCCGCCCGAGAGCTTCTTCGTCGGCAGCGCGCTCTTCCACTATCTCGGGCCGGCCTTCGCGGTGCTGCTCTTCGCCCTCGTCGAGCCTCTCGGCGTGGCCTGGCTGCGGATCGTCACCGCCGCCGCCGTCTTCGCCCTCTGGCGGCGACCGTGGCATGCTTTCGCCGGGCTCGACGGAAGCGGACGGCGCACGGTGGTCGCCATGGGCGCCGTCCTGGCCCTCATGAACGGCTGCTTCTACATCTCCATCGATCGCCTGCCGCTCGGCACGGTCGCGGCGATCGAATTCCTTCCTGTGATCGCCCTGGCCGCGGTCGGAACGCGCACGGCGAGGAACGCGCTCGCCCTGGTCTCGGCGGTCGGCGGGGTCTACCTGCTCACTGACGTCCGCATCGAAGGCGAGCCGCTCGGGGTCGCCTTCGCCTTCGCCAACGCCGCTCTCTTCGCCCTCTACATCGTCCTCGCTCACCGCATCGCGCAGAGCGGGCGAATGAGCGGGATCGACGGCCTCGGCGCGGCGATGCTGGTCGCCACTCTCGCCATCACCCCGATCGGCGGCTGGAGCGCTGCGCCGGCGCTTCTCGACCCGATCGCGCTCGCCGCCGGCATCGGCGTGGGGATCTCATCCTCGGTCGTCCCCTACGTCTGCGACCAGCTCGCGATGGCCAGGCTCAGCCGCGCCACCTACTCGCTGATGGTCTCGCTCCTGCCCGCGACGGCGATCGTAGTGGGCATCGTCGTGCTCGCGCAGATTCCCTCGGCAACCGAGATCCTGGGCGTCGGACTCGTGGTCGCGGCGGTCGCCGTGCATCGCGAACGCGGCGGGCGACCTCCTGGGACCGGTCAGTAGCTGAAGACGGGCGACTGCGTCCCCGAGCGGTCGCTAGCGAGTCTCGACGAGGTCCTCGAGCGGCTTGCGCTTCGCCTTCCCGAGCCAGTCCTCGAGCGAGCGGGCTTCCGGGTCGCGGGGACGGGCCGGATAGCCGAACGTGAGGATCATCACGGGGCGCTCCCCATCTCGAACGCCGACGAGCTCGGCCGTCGCGTCCGGATCCCGCATCCCGTTCGGCGAGGAGCCGACGCCCTCGTTCCAGGCTGTCAGCATCATGTTCTGAGCCGCGCGGCCCGCGTCGAAGGCGAGCGGCCCCTTGCCGCTCACGACGATCGCCACCGTGAAGCGGGCCCCCAGGACGTTCCGAGGCTCGAAGACGGTCTCGGCCACCCGCTCGCGGAGACCCTCGTCCTCGAGGACGAGGAACCGCCAGGGCTGGCGATTCGCAGCGCTCCCGGCGATGCGGCCGGCCTCGAGGATCCGCCGCCGCACGTCGTCCGGCACGGGTTTGTCCGAATACTCCCGCACCTCGCGCTTGCTGGCGACTGCGAGGAAGGCGTCCACTAGATGGTCAACGATCGAACATCTATGGGAGCTCGCTGTCCTCGTCCAGGTCGGCGAACTCGTCGATCGAGACGGAGGTCTCCTCGCCCTCCTCGACGCCCCACAGCTCGTCCTCGGGATCGACCTCGGGAGCTTCCTCCACCATGCTGTTCCCGTACCCGCTTCCAGGCCTGTTTAGCCGTCCCTGCGTGAACCCTGTCCGTAGGCGACACGTCTGGTGCCTGGCACCGGCCGTGGCCGTTTTGGGCGCTACCGGCGAAGGAGAAGCCCGAGGACCGCGCCGAAAAGCGCGTGCACTGCGGCCTCGTAGGCGAAGACTCTCCGGCTTCGCAGCAACGGTGGCCAGGCGCCGCTCTTCCGGTCGGGGTGCAGGCGGTCGACGACCGCCATGCCCGGCCAGAGCGCGAGGTTCTCCGCCTGCGCCGCGAGCACCCCCTGCCCCACGCCGCCTCCGCCGAAGCGCTCGAACGCGGCGCCGAAGAGCGCGCCGTTCCCGAGGTGGAGCCCGATGCCGACCGGGCGCCAGGCGGGCCGCTGCGTGAGGACGGCCCCGAGGAGGCGGACGTCCGAATAGCCGGGCGGGGGGCGCAGAAGCCGGCTCGCGAGCGGCTCGGCGGCTGCCCAGGCGGCTGCCGCGGCCATCCCGGCGAGGGCTCCTCTCAGCATCTTGCGGGCCTTATGCTCACCGTGTGGAGACGCTAAGCCTGGAGGCCCGGCGCAAGCTGACCCTGGCCGCGACGGTCCTCGGCTCTTCTCTCGCCTTCATCGACGCCACGGTCGTCATCGTGGCCATGCCGACGATCGAGCAGGACCTCGATCTCGGCCTCTCGGGCCAGCAGTGGATCTTCCTCTCGTACTCGCTCGCCCTGGCCGCCCTCTACCTCGTGGGGGGCGCCGTCGGCGACCGCTACGGACGGCGCTCGACCTTCATCGCGGGCGCAGCCGGCTTCGCGCTCGCCTCTCTCCTGGCCGGCGCCGCGCCGAACGCCGAGACGCTGATCCTGGCCCGCACGCTCCAGGGCGTCGCGGGGGCGTTCCTGACGACGAACTCGCTCGCGCTCCTCCGCGGCGTCTACGGGGACCAGGCGGGGCGCGCGGTCGGCCTCTGGACGTCGTTCACGAGCGTCGCCACCATCGCGGGCCCTCCAGTCGGGGGCGCTCTCGTCGAATGGGTCTCCTGGCGCTGGATCTTCCTCATCAACCTCCCCCTCGCCGCCCTCACGGTCGTCCTCGCCCGTCTCGGACGCTGCCACGAGCCTGTGGAGATGCGCGTCGGGCGCCTCGACCTTCCGGGCGCGGCCCTCGCAGCCGTAGGCTTCGGCTCGCTCACGTACGGGCTCGTGGAAGGCGCGGAGCGCGGCTTCGGACGCTACTGGTGGGCGTTCGCCGCCGCCGCGGTCGCCCTCGCCCTGTTCGTGGCGGTCGAGCGCCGCGTGGCCGAGCCCATGCTTCCCTTCGACCTCTTCCGGCGGCGGAACTTCGCCGTCGCCAACCTGGAGACGTTCCTGGTCTATGCGGCGCTCTACGGCTTCTTCGTCTTCTTCACGATCTACCTTCAGTTCCTCGGCTTCACGCCCTTCGAGGCGGGCCTCATCAACATCCCCTCGAGCGCCATCATGATCCTCCTCGCAGCGCGCTTCGGAGCGCTCGCGGACCGGCAGGGGCCGCGGCTCTACCTGACGCTCGGCCCTGCGCTCCTCGGGGTCGGCGCGCTCCTCTTCCTCCTCGTGGACGAGCGCTCCGACTTCTGGACGGCCGGCATCGCCAGCCTCGTCGTCTTCTCGCTCGGTCTCGCCATGCTCGTCGCTCCGATCACCTCCACGGCGCTGAAGTCCGCCCCCGAGCGCTACGCGGGGATCGCCTCGGGGGTGAACTCGACGGTCTCCCGCCTGGGGAGCCTGATCGCGGTCGCCGTCATCGGGCTCGTCATCTCGCTCGTCTTCCACGCGCAGGTCGACCGGGACGGCGCCGTGCCCCTGGCCAAGGATCAGGTGGCCGGGGAGCTCCGGGATGCGTCCGTCGACGGCTTCCGCGCCGGGATGCTGCTCGCGGCCGCTCTGGCCTTCCTCGGCGCCGGCGTTGCCGCCGCCGGCATCTCGAACCGCGAGGCGCGGGGCGAGGAGCCCTCCATCAGCGAACAGGCAGCGGCGCCAGCTGGAAGGTGAGCGAGCGGGCGCGCTCGCGGCAGCGCTCCACGGCCTCCTCGCGCGTCTCGCCGAAGCCGTACAGGATCGCCAGCCTGAAGCTCTGCGCGTCGTTCACGCCCTGCTCGGAGAGGTGCAGCCCAGGACGGACGAGCAGCTCGACATCAGGCTCCGGGTCGGGGACGGCCTCGACGAGCGCGTCGCGGAAGACCCGCAGGCAGTAGCTCACGCCCACGCCTTCGGGCGCTCGGGTCTCCCAGGCCGGATCGTCGCCGGCGGCGAGCTCGAAAAGCGCGTCGTACGTCGAGCGCCCATGGAGCCCGAGGACGAGCGGCGCGAACTGCGAGGCGATGCGCGCGTTCACCTCGATGATCTGCGCGGGCCCCTCCTCGGAGACGAAGAACTCGACGTTGAAGAACGCGCCCTCGAGCCCGAGAGCCGGAACGACTCGCCCGGCGACCTCGGAGAGCTCGGCCAGCCGTGCGTCGGGCAACGCCGACGGGTACTCGAAGCGCTCGAACGAGAGCGTGCCCGGGTACTTGATCGAGTCCGTCACGCCGATCGTCGTCACGCGCCCGGCGTGCACGTAGCCTTCCAGGGTCACCTCCGCTCCCGTGAGGAGCTCCTCGGCCAGGAAGCCATGGACGTCCGCCGGGTTGGCTCCGGCAAGCGTGGCGATCTCGGCGTAGCGGGCGGTGTAGCGGTCGATCTCGTGCAGGCCGAGCAGGTCCCGCGGGTCGTCGATGCGATAGACGTTCTGGGAGAGCCGCCCGACTACCGGCTTGACGAAGAAGGGGACGCCGAAGGGGACATGGCCGTCGAGGACCGCGAAAGAGGGGGTCGCCTGCGGCGCGACCAGCTGCTGGAGCGTGCGGGAGGTCGGCTTGTGCTGGCAGGCAAGGAGTGCCCTGGGAGTCGACCCCGGAAGCCCCTTCCGCTCGGCCAGAAGAGCCGCGAGCAGAGCCGACTGGTCCTTGGTGCCGATGACGCCGTCGGCGGGGAGGCGCTCGCACTCGGCGAGGAAACCCTCGGGGTCGAAGTCCTCGAGCTGGTCGAGGTCCGTGCCTGCGAAGCGAACGCGGTAGCGCTCCTCCAGCCCGGCTGCGTGAATCGCCTTCAGGTCCCGCTCCTGCGGGCAGAGCACCAGAATGTCTCTCATAGCGGGACCCGCGCGTCTGCGCGAGCCACGAATGCTAGCCGCCGGAATACGCTACGCGCGTGATCGCCGCCCGCACCGACGTCGTCGGCAGCCTGCTCCGGCCGCCCGAGCTCCTCGAGGCGCGAGAGCGCTTGGCGCGGGGGGAGATGCTGGCGCCGGAGTTCAAGGGGATCGAGGATCGCGCCGTCGACGAGGCGATCCGCCTTCAGGAGGAGGCCGGCCTCGAGGTCGTCACCGACGGCGAGATGCGCCGGCTCTCCTTTCAGAGCCAGCTCACGGAGGCGGTCGAAGGCTTCGGCGAGTGGGATCTCGACGCGTTCCTCTGGGGCGAATGGCACGGTGACGAGGTCGGGGACAGTACCGTCGAGCGGCCGCCCATCGCCGTCGTCGGCAAGTTGCGGCGGCGGCGCTTCCTCTCGGCCGAGGAGCTGACCTACGCCCGCGGGCGCACGGAGCGGGTCGTCAAGATCACGCTGCCGAGCCCGAGCCTCTTCGCCAATTTCTACGATCCCGAGCGCTCCCGGGACGCATATCCGACGCTGGAGGAGTTCCTCGGTGACGTGGCTGAGATCCTGCGCGAGGAGGTCGACGAGCTCGTACGGCTCGGAGCCGTCTACCTCCAGCTCGACGCTCCCCACTACCCGCTCCTTCTCGATCCGGGCTACCGGGACTTCTACGCGAGCCGAGGCTGGCCGGCCGAGCGCTGGCTCGACCTCGGTCTCGAGCTCGACAACATGGTCATGGAAGAGCACCCCGGCATTACGTGGGGGTTCCATCTCTGCCGCGGCAACCAGGCGAGCCGCTGGCTGGTCGAGGGGGGCTACGACTGGCTCGCCGAGCGGCTCTTCCCGCGAGTGCGCGCGCACCGGCTCCTGCTCGAGTACGACGACGCGCGCTCGGGCGGCTTCGAGCCGCTGGCCCAGGTTCCCGAGGGCAAGGTCGCCGTGCTCGGCCTCGTGACGACGAAGACCGGCCGGCGGGAGACGCCGGAGGAGCTCGAGGCGCGCGTGCGCGAGGCCTCTCGCTACCTCCCGCTGGAGCGGCTCGCCCTCTCGCCGCAGTGCGGCTTCGCCACGTCGGTGCTCGGGAACGCGCTCTCGCCCGAAGACCAGAGGGCGAAGCTCCAGACGATCGCCGAGACTGCGGCCCGCGTCTGGGGATGACCGTCGTCCTCAACGGCAACGCCCTGACGCTCGAGGAGGTTGTGCGGGTGGCCCGGGGCGGCGAGGAGATCGAGATTCCGGAGGAGGTGCTCGCGCGCATGCGCGAGACCCGCGCGCTCGTCGAGCGGGCCGTGGCGCGCGGCGACGAGGTCTACGGGCTCACGACCGGTGTGGGCGCCCGCAAGAAGGTGCGCGTGCCGCCGGGGGACATCCCCGCGTTCAACCGGGCGCTGATCGCCAACCACAGGGTCGCGCAAGGGCCGGATGCCCCGGAGGACGTCGTGCGGGCGACCATGCTGCGCGTCGCGAACGCGCTCGCCAAGGGGACAGCAGGCGTCAGGCCCGAGATCGTGCTCAGGCTCGCGCGCGCGCTCAACGAGACAGAGCGCCCCCGCGTCCGTCTCCTCGGCTCGCTCGGGCAGGCCGATCTCCCACCGCTCGCCGACCTCGCCCACGAGCTCTTCGGCGACGTCGAGCTCGGCGCCAAGGAGGGGCTCGCGCTCCTCAATTCGAACGCGTTCTCCACCGCGCTCGCGGCGCTCGCCCTCGCCGACCTCGAGCGTCTGCTGGCGGCCATGGACGTGGCCGGTGCGCTCGACCTGGAGGCGTTCGCCGCCAACCTCACGCTCCTCCACCCCGCGATCGGGGAGGTCCGGCCCTACCCCGGGATCGTCTTCACGCTCGCCCGCTTCCGGGCGCTGCTCGAGGGAAGCTCCCTCTGGGAGCCGGAGGCCGCCCGGAACCTGCAGGATCCGCTCACCTTTCGCTGTCTGCCGCAGGTGCACGGAGCCGTGCGCGACGCCTTCGTCTTCGCCCGCAGCCAGCTCGAGATCGAGCTGAATGCTTCGCAGGAGAACCCGCTCGTGATCCCGGGCGAGGAGCGCATCGTCTCCGTGGCGAACTTCGACGTGCTCCCGCTGGCGGCGGCCCTCGACTTCGTGCGCATCGCCTTCGCTCCTGCCGTGACGGGCGCTTGCGAGCGCCTCGAGAAGCTCCTCCAGGGCCCGCTCACCGGCCTTCCAGACGGGCTCGCGCCGCGACAGGGCCTCGCGGAGAACTCCCTCGGCGAGCTCGGCGTGGCCGCGCAAGCGCTCGCGGCGGAGGCGCGCCTGCTCGCCCAGCCGGTCTCGTTCGAGCTCGTGACGACGACGCACGCGGAGGGGATCGAGGACCGGATGACGATGGCGCCGCTCGCCGCGCGCCGCCTCTCCGAGATGGTGGAGCTCGCCGAGCGCGTGGTGGCGATCGAGCTCGTCGTCGCCGCGCAGGCCGCGGATCTCCGGAAGCCGGCCTCGTTCGGGAGCGGCACCGGCCGCGCGCGCGACCTGGTCCGCAAGCGCGTCCCCTTCATGGGCGAGGGCGATACCCTTCCGGCCGACGTCGAGCCGGTGCGCGACCTCATCCGCTCGGGGGCCCTTTCGGACACGGCCGGGGCCTGACCCTCGACATGGCCCTTGCGGACATGACGGGGTCTGACCCCGGACAGGGCCGCGGTGGACGATGGGCACCGCCTCGGCGACGTCGGTCTCCTTCCGCGAGGCGAACGAATGCGGCCGCAAGCCACGGCCGCCGCAGACACGCCGGGGTCTGACCCCGGCAGGGCCCTTGCGGACGCGCCTGGTCTGGCCCCGGACACGGCCCGAGAAGCCACGTCCGGGGTCTGACCCCGGACGTGGCTCCGGGGGACGGTAGACTCGCCTCCATGGCGGGCGACGGTCTCCTCGAGCGGCTCGAGCGCGGGCACGTCGTCTGCGCTGAGGGCTACCTCTTCGAGCTCGAGCGTCGCGGCTACGTGCAGGCAGGCGCCTTCGTGCCCGAGGTCGTGCTGGACCATCCGGAGAAGGTGACCGAGCTCCACCGTGAGTTCGTGCACGCGGGCTCCGACGTGGTCGAGGCGTTCACGTACTACGGGCACCGCGAGAAGATGCGCATCGTCGGCAAGGAGCACCTGCTCGAGGAGCTGAACCGCCAGGCGCTCTCGCTCGCCAAGGAGGTCGCGGACGAGACGGGCACCCTCTTCGCCGGCGACATCTGCAACACGAACGTCTTCGACCCTGAGGACGAGGCGTCCAGGCACGCCGTCCGGGCGATGTTCGAGGAGCAGGTCGGCTGGGCGGCCGAGGCGGGCGTCGACCTCGTCATCGCCGAGACCTTCTCCTACGCGGAGGAAGCGCGGATGGCGCTCGAGGCGATCAAAGCGGCGGACATCCCCGCCGTCGTGACCATTTGTATCCACCAGGAGCCGCTCACCCGCGAGGGTCTCGCGCCCGCCGACGCGTGCGCCCTGCTCGAGCAGGCCGGCGCAGACGTCGTGGGGCTCAACTGCATTCGCGGCCCGCGCACGATGCTCCCCTTCCTGGCGTCCATCCGGGAGCAGGTCTCCGGGCACTTGGCGGCGCTTCCGGTTCCCTACCGCACGACCGAGGCCGAGCCGACGTTCCAGTCTCTGCGCGACCCCCACTTCGACGGCATGCCGTTCCCGACCGCGCTCGATCCCTTCCAGTGCAATCGCTACGACATCGCCGAGTTCGCGCGCGAGGCCGACCGCCTGGGCGTCCGTTACCTGGGCGTCTGCTGCGGCAACGCCCCGCACCTCATCCGCTCGCTCGCGGAGGCGCTCGGGCGCACCCCGCCGGCCAGCCGCTACTCGCCGGACATGTCGAAGCACGCCTACTTCGGGACGGACGAGACCCTGAAGCAGCACAACGTCAAGTACTCGGGGCGGCTCTAGGCCCCGCTGCTAGCCGACGGGCTCCGGCTTTGCCTTCCCGGCGTCCGGCGCAGTCGCTTGAACTCGCCGCAGCTCCTCGATCGGGATGTGGCAGCGCATCAGGTGGCCGGGCTCAGCCTCGACGAGCGGGGGCTCTTCCGTCTCGCAGATCTCGCCGAGCTTGCGCGGGCAGCGGGTGTGGAAGACGCACCCTGAGGGCGGGTCGGCCGCGCTCGGCATCTCGCCCTCGAGCTTGATCCGCGGCCGCTCCTCGCCGCCGAGCATCGGTACCGCCGACAGGAGCGCCTCGGTGTACGGGTGGTGCGGCGCGTTGAAGACGACCTCGGCCTTGCCGAGCTCCATCAGCCGGCCCAGGTAGAGAACCGCGATTCTGTCCGAGAGATAGCGAACGACCCCGAGATCGTGCGAGATGAAGAGGTAGGTGACCCCTTTGTCGTGCTGGAGGTCGGCGAGCAGGTTCAGGATGGCGGCCTGCACGGAGACGTCGAGAGCGGAGGTGGGCTCGTCGCAGACCACGGCGCGCGGGTCGCCCGCGAAGGCGCGGGCGATCGCGACGCGCTGCTTGAGCCCGCCCGAGAGCTGGCTCGGCCGCGCGCCGAGCAGGCGGTTGTCGAAGCGGACAGACTGCGCGAGCGCCTGGAGCCGCTCGTCGCGCTGGCTGCCGCGGACGCCGAGGAGCTTCTTCAGAGCCCGCCCGATGATGCGCCGGACGGAGAAGCGCCGGTTGAGAGCGGCGTCCGGGTTCTGGAAGACGATCTGGATCGCGCGCACCTGCTCCGTGTCTCGCTTCCCGACGCGGGAGGCGAGCGGCCTCCCGTCCAGCTCGAGCCGCGAGTCGGCGTCGGGCTCGCTGAGCCCGAGGAGGACCCGCGCGAGCGTCGTCTTACCGCTCCCGGACTCGCCCACGAGCCCGAGCGTCTCGCCCGGGCGGATGGCGAAAGAGACGTCCGCGAGCGCGCGGATCTCGTGGCCTTCCTGCTTGAACGTCTTGCTCACGCTCTCGACCCGCACGATCGGCTCGCCCTCGCCTCCGTTCGTGCTCGCGCCAAGCGTGCGCGGCGGCGTCGCGCGCGGCAGCAGGTGCGCCTGCTCGTGGAAGTGGCAGCGGCTCGCGCGGTTCCCCCCGAGGTCGATCAGCGGCGGCTCCTCGACGCGGCAGATCTCCTGGGCCAACCCGCAGCGGTCGGTGAAGACGCAACCGGGGAGCTCCGCGCCGAGCGACGGGAGGAAGCCGGGAATCGTGTCGAGGCGGGCCTGATCCTTCCGCACGCCTCTTCGCGGAATACAGCGGAGAAGGCCGACGGTGTACGGGTGGCGCGGGTTCTCGAAGACCTGGCCCGCGGGACCCTCTTCGACGAGGCGGCCGGCGTAGAGGATGCCGACGCGCTCGCACATCTTCGCGATCACCGCCAGGTTGTGGCTGATGAAGAGAACGCTCGTCCCGAACTCGGCCCTGAGCGCCGTGACGACGTCGAGCACCTCGGCCTCGACCGTGGCGTCGAGCCCGGTCGTCGGCTCGTCGAGGATGAGCAGGGTCGGGTCGGAGGCAAGCGCCATCGCGATCACGACGCGCTGCTGCATCCCGCCCGAGAGCTGGTGCGGGTACCGCTTCAGCACCCGCGCCGGGTCGGAGATCTGCACCTTCGCCAGCATCGCCCGGGCGCGCTCGCGGGACTCCTCCTTCGGCCGCCCGGCGATCCGGAAGACCTCGGCCACCTGCTCCCCCACCCGGATGGACGGGTTCAGGGCGGTGCCGGGGTTCTGGTAGACCATCGAGACGGTCTTCGCGCGCAAGTGCCGGACCTGGGCCTCGCTCATGGCGAGGAGATCGTCGCCGCCGACGTGGATCGAGCCAGCCGTGACGAGGCCGTTGCGTGGCAGGTAGCGCATGACGGCGAAGGCCGCCGTCGACTTTCCGCAGCCGGACTCGCCCACGAGCCCGTAGGCCTCGCCCTGCGCGATCTCGAGCGACACGCCTCGCAGCACCCGCCGCTCGATGCCTCGTACGCGGTACGCGACCTCGAGGTCCCGGAGCCCGAGAGCCGGCGTCGCAGCAGGGAGGTCGGCGGCGGCGGCGGTCATCGCTCGAAGGCCTGGGTGATGCCGTCCGCGATCAGGTTGACGGCGACGACGAGGGACGCGATGGCGAGCGCGGGAAAGAGCACCGGCCACCAGATGTTGGCGCTCAGGAACCCGTAGTTCTCGAAGACCTGGAGGCCCCAGTCCGGAGCCGGCGGCTGGATGCCGAAGCCGAGGAAGGAGAGTGCTGCGATCGTGAAGACCGCATAGCCGAGGCGGACTGTGAACTCGACGATCACGGGTGGGAGGACGTTCGGAAGGATCTCGGCGAACATGATGTAGGGAGAGCGCTCGTTCCGAAGCTTGGCCGCCTGCACGTACTCGAGCTGGCCCTCGGAGAGCACGGCCGCGCGCACCGTCCGGGCGACGAGCGGCGTGAAGACGATGCCGATGACGACGATCACGGTCGTGTTCGAGGGGCCGAGCGCGACGAGCGCGAGCAGCGCGAGGATGACGAGGGGCACGGCCAGGAGTGCGTCCATGAGCCGCATGATCGCGTCGTCGACGAGACCGCGAAAGTAGCCCGTGACGAGTCCGAGGACCGTCCCGAGCCCCGTCCCGAGGAGCGTCGCGAGCGGCGCGACGGTCAGGATCTCCCGCGCGCCGGCGAGCACGCGGGAGAAGACGTCGCGCCCGAGCCGGTCGGTGCCGAACCAGAACTCGCCCGACGGGGAGGCGAGCCGGTTGAGCGGATCGCTTGCGAACGGGCTTTTCGGCGCGACCATCTCGCCGAAGAGCGCGCAGAAGACCCAGAAGAGGAAGAGGACGCTCCCGACGAGGAACGTCTTCGAGCGCAGGACAAGCCGGAGCCGCTCTCGGCGCGCGACTCGCGCGTCGTCGGACGCCTTCGTGAGCTGCTCGGGGACGAGTATGAGCGGATCGGGCGCTGTGGTCATTCGGTCGCCGCGTGGCGAATGCGCGGGTTGAGGAGCGAGTACGCGAGGTCGGCGAGGAGCGTCGCCCCGAGGACGATGATGCCGATCACGAGCACGCCGCCCTCGAGGAGCGGGAAGTCCTTCTGCCGGGCGGCCTGGAAGAGCAGCCGTCCGATGCCCTGGTAGTTGAAGAGCGTCTCGATGACGACGAGGCCGCCGATCAGGTAGCTGGTCTGTGTCGCGACGACGGCGATCGTGGGCAGGAGCGCGTTCCGGAGCACATGCCGCCGGATGACCGTCCGCCGCGGCAGGCCTTTGAGCATGGCCGTACGTGTGTAGTCGGCGTCCAGCGCCTCGATCGTCCCGGCGCGGGCCATGCGCGCGATGTAGCCGAAGAGGACGAACACGAGCGGGAGGGAAGGAAGGATCAGATACTTGATCTGGATGAGCGGGCCGCTGCCGGGAGGCGCCTGCGCGCTGATCGGGAGGAGGTCGAGCCAGAGCCCGAAGGCGAGGATGACGAGGATGCCCGACACGAACTCAGGCACCACCGTCGCGGAGAGGCCGGCCACGGTGATGAAGCGGTCGCGGAAGCCTCCCTCGTTGAGTGCCGCGACAACGCCGCCCGCGACCGCGAGCGGCACGACGATCACGAACGCGACGGCCGCGAGCTTGAGCGAGTTCTGGAGGGCGTTCCAGACGAGGTCCCCGACCGGCCGCCCGAAGACGAGCGACTCGCCGAGGTCGCCGCGGAAGAAGCTCGAGATCCAGTCGCCGTACTGGACGAAGAGCGGCCTGTCGACGCCGAGCTCCTCGTTGAGCGCCTCGACGGCGGACTGGGCGGCGAGCGGGCCGAGGATGCTGCGGCCGACGTTTCCCGGTAGCACCTGGGCGCCGAAGAAGACGATGAGGCTCAGCAGCCAGAGCGTGAGGAGAGCGAGCCCGAGGCGCTTGAGGAGGAAGCGTCCGATGACGGGTCCTAGCGCGCCGCTTGGCGGCGCGCTACTCCGTCTCCGTGCAGACCGCGGCCCCGGAGGGCCGCGGTCTCGCGCGTTCCTGCTCGAGCGTGAGCCTCAGAGCTCACGCCGTGAAGGCCGCCTGGTTCAGGTCGAGATGGCCCATGGCGCTCGGCTCGACGCCGGTGACGGCCGGCTTCGTGGCCGTCAGGTAGTAGTAGAAGTAGGGGAAGAGGATCGGCGTCTCGTCGAGCAGGAGCCGCTCGATCTCGCCCGCGACTTCCTTCTGCGAGTCGATGTCCACCGCCGAGACGTAGTCGACCACGAGCTGGTCGTAGGTCGAGTTCCTGAAGTGAGGGGAGTTCCAGGTGCCCTTGCTCGTGAGGGGCGCACCCAGGTAGACGTTCGGGACACCGCGGTGGCCGTACTCGGTGATCCCCATGACCGAGTCGAGCCAGACCGACGAGCCGTAGACGCCGTCTCCGTAGTAGGCGCTCGAGTCGGTGATCGAGAGCTCGATGTTGATCCCAACCTCCCTGGCGGCGTTCTGGATCAGAACCGCCAGGTCGGGGATCTCGAAGCCGCGCCAGGTCGAAAGCTTGACCGAGAACCCGTCGCCCTTGCCCGCGTCCGCGAGAAGCTGCCTCGCCGCCTCGACGTCTTGCGCGCGCTGCTCGACGGTCGTGTCGGCCGAAGGGAAGACGGGCGCGAACGGATGGTCGTTGCCGATGTCCGCGAGGCCGTTGAAGAGGCCGTCGACCATCGCCTGGCGATCGAGCAGGAGCCCCATCGCCTGGCGCACCCGCTTGTCCCTGAACGGCTCCATGTCCGTGCGCATGTGCACCTGGCGGTGGGTGGCCGCCCGCGTCTCGATCACGAGGACGTCCGGGTTGTCGATCAGCGCCTGGCCGCCCGAGACGGAGAAGTGGCTGATGATGTCGACCTGGTCGCCCTGGATCGCGAGCACGGCCGCCTGCTCGTCGGCGAAGAACTGCAGCACGTTCCGATCGGCGAGCGGCTGCCGGGCGGCGTCCCAGTAATCCGGGTTCTTCGTGTAGGTGGCCTCCACCTCAGGCGTGTAGCGCTCGAGCACCCACGGGCCGGTTCCGAGGAAGCTGCTCTCCCACTCGGCGGGGTCGAAGTCCGCTGGCAGGATGATCGCGTTGTAGTTGTCCGAGCTGACGAGGTACGGGAAGTTTCCGTTCGGCCCCAGGAGCGTGAACTCGACAGTGGCCTCGTCGACCGCCCTCGTGCTTCCGGGCTCGATGACCCCTCCGAGCGCCGAGAGCGCGTTCCCGCCCGTCTCGGGGTGCGAGAGCCGGTCGAACGTCGCGACGATGTCGTCCGTCGTCATCGCGCGGCCGTCGTGGTACGCGACGCCCTGCCGGATCGTGAACGTCCACACCGAGGCGTCCTCATTCGGCTCCCAGCCCTCGGCCAGAACGGGCCGCAGCTGGAGATCCCGGTCCGAGAAGCAGAGGTACTCGCCGGATTGGCCGAGGACGCAGAGCCCGCCCTCGTCCTGGACGAGCAGCGGGTTGAGCTCGGTCGCGGGAGGCAGGGACGCAGAACGGAGCACTCCGCCGGCCTGCGCCGCTCCCTGCGTGCCCGTGGCGCCCGTGTCCGTGCTCGCCTCGTCGTCTCCGCCGCAGGCCGCTGCGAGAAAGCTGAGGGCGGGAAGCGACATCCCGAGGACGGTGCCGCGGCGGACGAACTCGCGCCGGCTGATCCTGCCGGCCGCGTAAGTGTCGATCAGATGGTTGTCGATCTCGCCGCTACGCCCGCGGACGGCGTCTACACGGCGCTGAGTCTCGTCCATGTCTCAGGCTCCTTTGTCGAAATCGGCTCCTCGGCGGCTTGCAGACGTCGCACGACGACTACGGACCGCCCCCAAACCGCCCTGGGCCCACCGCGGGAGAGCCTCCTCAGCGGCTGCTGAGCCTGGCCGGCGACCATTCGCACGGTTATCGCACGGGGCTTCGTTGCTGTCAAGGCACGCAAAGTTGCTGTCGGCACACCAACCCGTTAGGGACCCTGCTTCTATGACGTCGACCGCGCTTCGAGGTTGGGCTCCTCGCGTCCGTTGAACTTCCCGGGCAACGCGAGTAGCTTCTGAGCAACGATGGTTGCTTCTGGAGCAACGAGTCTCCGGCGCGGCCTCGCGATCGTGCTCGCACTCGGTGAGGAGGAGGCGAACGGCAACGAGACGCTCGGCGTCGTCCAAATCGCCGGGCTCGTCGGCCGGGAGAAGAGCCAGGTCTCCCGCACGCTTCAGACGCTGGCCGAGTTCGGCATGGTCGAGCGCGACGCGGTTACGCGAGGCTACCGCCTCGGGTGGCGCGTCTACGCGCTCGCCGCGAGAGCGGGCGAGCCGCGACTCCTGGCGGCCGCGAGGCCGGCGATCGAGCGTCTGGTCGGGAGGGTCGGCGAGCGGGCACACCTGTCCGTCCTGGAGGGCGTTCAGGTGCTGACGTTGCTCTCCGAGGGCCCTCCGCTCGCGGTGCAGGCGGCCGGCTGGGTCGGTCGCAGGGGCCCCGCGTACTGCACCTCGGCCGGGCGGGCGCTCCTCTTCGACCGTGGCCGCGACGAGCTCGAGACCCTCTTCGCCGGCGTCGAGCTCCGCCGGCTCGGGCCGGCCTCGCCCACAAGCGTTTCCGAGCTGGCCGAGCGGATAGCCGAGGCGCGCGCGCTCGGCTATGCCGCGGTGGACGAGGAGTTCGAGGCCGGTCTAGTCGCCGTCGCGGCGCCCGTGCGCGACTTTGCGGGACGGATCGTCGCCGCTCTCAACGTGTCGGGCCCGAAGTTTCGCTTCGGCGAGCGCTTTCGCTCGGCCGGCCCGGACGTGCTCGCCGCTGCCGACGATCTCTCCGCGGCGCTCGGCGGCCGATGACGCGCCCTCCGGCTCGCCTGGAGCGAGCGAGCCGCTGATCCTCCTCGTCTGCACCGAGGCGAGTTCGCACCTGGACGCCGGTCGGCAGGGCGACTACGAGGGCCTGCGGGAGCGTCTCGAAGGCCTCGCCGAGGAGGGGTGTGAGCTCCGCCACTACGCCAGCCCCGGCGGCTTGGGTGACGCCTCCGCCGTCGTCCTGAGCGCCTCGAACGCACCGTGGTCGGCGCACGCTCCCAGAGCGTTCGAGCCGCTCGAGCAGGCTCTGGCGGAGGCGGCCGTCCCCGTGCTCGGGATCTGCGCCGGCATGCAGCTCCTCACCTGGTTCGCGGGCGGAGAGGTGGAGCCGCTCGGGGGACCGTCCGAGGCGGAGGTCGGCTTCCAGCCGATCGAGGTCGTCGCGCCGGACGATCCTCTCTTCCGCGACCTCGAGCGGGAGCCGGAGGTCTTCCAGGAGCACACGCACCACGTCTCCCGCCTCCCTTCGGGCTTCGAGGTGCTCGCGACCGGGAGCCGCTGCCCCGTCGAGGCGCTCCGGCACACGGGGCAGCCCGTCTGGGGGGTGCAGTTCCATCCCGAGGCGTGGGACGACGCGCGACCGGCGGGAGAGCGCATCCTTCGGAACTTCTTCGCGGCGGTCCGCTCCGGCGGGTGACGCGGGAAGGAGGGCCTAGCCGTCGAAGACGACGAGCTGACGGACGGAGTCGCCTGCGCGCAGGCGGTCAAACGCCTGCGGGAGCTCCTCCAGGCGGATCCGGCGGCTGACCAGCCCTTCGAGCTCGAGCTCGCCTTCTTGAACGAGCTCGACGAGGCGCGGGATGTCCCGCTCGATCTGCGGCGTGCCGAGGAAGCAGCCCTTGAGCGTCTTCTCGTTGATGAAGCCCCACGGGTCGATCGTCAGCCGGGCGCCCCTGGGCATGAGCCCGAGCACGACGACGGTGCCGCCGGAGCGGACGGCTGCCCATGCCTCGTTGATCGTCTCCTCGCTGCCGATCGCCTCGAAGGCGTAGTCGACCCCTCCCCGGACGAGATCCTGGACGGCGCCCGCGGCGTCGGTCTGCGCCCCTGCTCGGACGACGTCGGTGGCACCGAGCCGCCGGGCGAGCTCGAGCTTCTCCGGGCGCGTGTCCACGGCGACGGTGCGCCCCGCGCCCGCGAGCCGCGCCGCCTGCACGACGTTCAGCCCAACGCCTCCGCAGCCCCAGACCGCCACAGTGGCCCCCTCCTCCACGCCCGCCGTGTTGACGACCGCGCCGAAGCCGGTGAGGACCGCGCAGCTGACGAGCGCCGCGGCGTCGAGCGGAACGTCGCGGCGCACCGCGATAGCGGCCGACTCCGGCACGACGGCGTACTCCGCGAAGGACGAGACAGAGTTGAAATGGTGAAGCGTCGTGTCGTCAACGCTCAGGCGGCTCGTCCCGTCCGCGAGGACGCCGTCCGAGCCGCGCCGCCCGAAGAGCTCGCAGAAGGTTCGCCGCCCGGATCGGCAGGGCGCGCACTCGCCGCAGGAGGGGACGAGCGCGAGGACGACGTGATCGCCCTCCGTGAGCCGCTCGACGCCGGGACCCGGCTCGACGACGATCCCGGAGGCCTCGTGCCCGAGGACGAGCGGCAACGGCTCCGGCAAGTCGCCGTCGACGACGTGAAGGTCGCTCGCGCAGACGCCGCAGGCCGCGATCCGGACGAGCACCTCGCCCTCCTTCGGGGGTGCGAGCTCGACGTCGAGGATCTCAACGGGCGTGCGCGGCTCCCAGAGGACGGCGGCTTTCACGCGCATGCAGCGAGCCTAGCGGTCGCCGCTCCCTAGAATCGCGCCGTGCGCGCGGCGGTATTGAGAGCGATCGGGGAGCCCCTCGCGATCGAGGAGGTGGAGATCGCGCCGCCCGGTCCCGGGGAGGCCCTGGTGCGCCTCGCGGCGAGCGGGGTCTGCCACAGCGACTGGAACGTGATCTCGGGCGCGACGCCCAACCCGCTCCCCGCCGTGCTCGGGCACGAGGGCGCCGGCGTCGTGGAGGAGGTCGGCGAGGGCGTGGAGACAGTCGCCGAAGGCAACCACGTCGTTCTCTCCTGGCTGCCCGCCTGCGGGCGCTGCTTCTACTGCCTGCAGGGGCGACCTGTCCTCTGCGACGTGGCCATGGCGGACATGTTCCGGGGGACGTTGCCCGGGGGCGCGCTCCGGCTCTCGCAGGACGACGAGCCGCTCTACCACTACTCGTATCTGTCGGCCTTCGCCGAGCGGTGCGTCGTCCCCGAGGGCTGCTGCGTGCGGATCCGCGACGATGCCCCGCTCGACGTGGCGGCCCTCGTCGGTTGCGCGGTGATGACGGGCTTCGGTGCCGTCGTCAACCGGGCCCGCGTCGAGCCGGGGAGCGCCGTCGTCGTCTTCGGGGCCGGAGGCGTCGGGCTCTCTGCGATCATGGGCGCCCGCTTCGCCGGCGCGCGGACGATCGTCGCGGCCGACCCGGTCGCCTTCAAGCGGGAGACGGCGCTCGAGCTCGGGGCGACCCACGCCGTGCAGCCCGCCGCCGCTCGGGAGCTCCTGCTCGAGCTGACGGACGGGCGCGGCGCCGACGTCGCCGTCGACGGGGCCGGCGCGCCCGGCATCGTCGCACAGGCCTACGACGCGGTCCGGCGAGGCGGCACCGTCGTCGCCGTCGGGATCCCGCCGGTCGGCTCGACGGCGGACCTGCCCGGGCCCAGTCTGCCGCGCGAGGAGAAGGTCGTCACGGGCAGCTTCTACGGCTCTTGCCGCCCGCAGGTGGACATGCCTCTCGTGCTCGATCTCTTCATGGAGGGCCGGCTGCCGCTCGACCGGCTCGTCAGCCGCACGTACCGGCTCGAGGACGTCAACGACGCCTTCGCCGCGATGAACGCCGGCGAGGTCGCCCGGGCGGTGGTCAATTTTTGACCATTGCCACGCGAACCCAGATCGGCGAGGGGTTCGCAGGGAGCGGACCGAACGCGGCGCACGTGAACACCGTGCTCGGGCTCAAGGGTGGGCCCGTGGAGACGGCTTGGGCGACGGCGCTCGCCACGCCGCGGCAAGGACACATCCCGTTCGTCGTCGTCCACCGCCCGAACATGCCGGTGAAGCCGGCGACGCTCTTCGTCAACAAGGCGGACATCCGGGGTGACCGCCACGCGGGGCTCACCTGGGGCGCGGCGCAGGCCGGGGTCGCCCGGGGCGTTCTCGAGGCGGTCGCGGACGGCGTCGTCCCGGCGGGCGAGGTCGACGATCTCGTCCTCGTCGCCGCCGTCTGGGTGGACTGGGCCGCTGAAGACGAGGAGGAGGTCTATGCGAACAACGTCAGCGCGACGCGTGGGGCCCTCATGGCCGGCGCGGAGGGGCGGCCCCGACTCGAGGAGCTCCTCGCCGTGAAGGACGAGCCCGCCAACCCGTTCTTCCGGCGCGGGTGAGGATCACCGGGATCCGCTTCCGCCGCCTGCGGCTCCCGCTCGATCCGCCCTTCCTGGCCGCCTGGGATCCCCAGCCACGCCGTTCTTTCGAGGCGACGCTCGTGCTCGTCGAGACCGACGACGGCCTCGTCGGCGTCGGCTCGGGCCACACGATGGACGGCTTCGAGCGGTGGGAGCACCTCTTCGTCGGTGAGGATCCACTCGACATCGAACGGCACGTTCGCGTGCTGGAGACGGTCAGCTTCCACGCCGGCCGCTTCTGGCCGCTCGAGGCTGCTCTCTGGGACCTGGCCGGCAAGGCCGAGGGCGTGCCGGCCGCGCTCCTGCTGGGGGGCGCTCTCGCGCGTCTGCCCGCGTACGCCTCCTGGGGCGAGCTCAAGCCGCCCGCGGAGCGGGCGGAGAGCGCCCTGGGACTCCGGGAGCAGGGCTTTCGGGCACTCAAGATCCGCATCGAGCGCGGCCGTCTCGACGAGGGGCTCGCGGTCGTCCGGGCCGTGCGCGCGGCGCTGGGCTCGGAGATGGACCTGATCGTCGACCTCAACCAGGGCTGGCGCATGCCCGGCGACGTTTCCGAGCCCCTCGGCTTCGAGGACGTGCGCCGCCTCGCCGACGAGCTGCGAGATCTGGACGTCCTCTGGCTCGAGGAACCGCTTCCACGGCACGACGTGCGCGGTCACGCGGCGCTTCGGCAGACCGGCATCGCCGTCTCCGGGGGCGAGATGGCGCGCGAGCCGGCCGACCTGGAGGCGTTCCTCGAGGCCGACGCGCTCGACGTCTACCAGCCCGATGCCGTCCTGGCCGTGGGGCTCCTCCGTGCGCGGGAGCTCGCTGAGCGCGTGCTCGCCCGCGGCCGCCGCTTCACGCCGCACACCTGGACGAACGGGATCGGGCTCTTGGCCAACCTGCACCTGACGGCAGGCGTCGGAGGCGGGCCGTATCTCGAGCTCCCTTCCGACCCACCCGCGTGGACGCCGGAGCGCCGCGACTTCATGCTCGCGGCGCCGCTGCGTCCGGACGGCGAGGGCTTCGTGGCGGTTCCCGACCGTCCCGGCCTCGGGGTCGAGCTGGACGAGGACGCACTCCGCCGCTACGCCGAGGACTGAGATGCCGACCTACGACGTGCACCAGCACCTCTGGCCCGAGCAGGTCGTCGAGGTGCTGCGGGGCCGCCGCCGGCCGCCGCGCCTCCAGCGCAACGTGCTCGAGCTCGACGAGGGCTCGTTCCCGGTCGACCTGCGCGAGCACGAGCTCGACGCGCGCCTGGCGCTCCTCGACCGGGACGGGATCGACGTCGCGGTCGTCTCGCTCCCGCCGACGCTTGGCTGGGAGCACCATCCGGAGCTCGCCGACGCCTACCACGCCGGCATCCGCGAGCTCGCCGCCGCGTCGGGCGGGCGTCTGCGTCCGCTCGCCTGCGGGACATGCCTCGAGGGGTTTGCGGGAGCATGCGTGTCGGCCGCCGCCTTCCTGGGGCGCCTCGGCGCTCTCCCGGACGAAGTGGAGCGTGCCGGGCAGGTGCTCTTCGTCCACCCCGGCCCGCCCGGGCCTGCCCCCGAGGAGGCACCTTCGTGGTGGACGGCGCTGGTGCCCTACACGGCGCAGATGCAGGCCGCCTACCTCGCCTGGGTCGCGGACGTCGGCGAGCGCCATGCGGACCCGAGCGTCGTCTTCGCCATCCTCGCGGGCGGCGCTCCGATCCAGCTCGAGCGGCTGCGCTCGCGCGGCGTCGTGCCGCGGACGGTGCTGCATCCAAACGTCCATCTCGAGACCTCCTCCTACGGACGACGCGCTCTCGAGCTCTGCCTGAAGGCACACGGAGTCGCGCAGCTTCTCTACGGCAGCGACGCGCCCGTGATCGATTCGCGGCCGACCTTGCAGGCGCTGTCAGAGCTGGGAGGGGCCGTGCAGCACGCCGTCCTGAGCGAGAATCCGACCCGCCTCTTCGCGTGACCACGAGTCCCACGCCTCTCGAGCCGGCGCCCGCGGGCATCGCGGCCGGTCGCACGGTCTTCCTCAAGCGCGAGGACGTGCACGAGCTCGGCGCGTTCAAGTGGCGGGGCGCGCTGCCCGTGGTCGAGGCGTACCGGGACCGCGGCGCGACCGGGGTCGTGACTGCCTCGACCGGCAACCACGGCGCCGCGACCGCCTGGGCCGCCCAGCGCGTCGGCCTCGAGGCAGTCGTATACGCACCGGAAGCGGCCTCGCGCGCGAAGCTGGAGGTCGTCGACGGGCTCGGCGCCGAGCTGCGCCTCGCCGGCGCCGATCTCGACGAGGCGAAGGTCGAGGCCCGCCGCTGGGCGGGCGAGCAGGGGCTGCCGTTCTTCGAGGACGGAGCCGAGCCGGAGCAGTATTACGGGTACGGCGCGATCGCCGACGAGATCCTCGACCAGCTGGACGAGCCACCGGCAGCGGTCGTCGTGCCGGTCGGAAACGGCGCGCTTCTCGGCGGCATCGGGCTCAGAGTTTGCGACCGGTCGCCCGACGCTCTGCGGATCGGCGTGGCCGCGAAGGACGCACCGGTCATGGCCGAGTGCTGGGAAGCCGGGCACGTCGTCGAGAGTACGCGCTCCTCCACCTTCGCCGACGGGCTCGCCGTACGCGTCGCGATCCCCCTCGCGGTCGACGTGCTCGGCGAGGTGGCAAGCCGCATGCTCGTCGTCTCCGAGCGCGGAATAGCACGCGCTCTCGCCGCCTACGCCGAGGCGGGAATACGCGCCGAAGGAGCGGCCGCCGCCGCGCTCGCCGCCCTGCCCCGGCTCGAGGACGTCGACGGCACGCTCGTCCTCGTCGTCACGGGCCGGAACATCGACGACGAGCTCTTCGCGCGGGCGCGCGAGCACCCGAAGAGCTTCCCGGACTAGCGGCCCGACGAGCAGCGGTAGACGCCGTCCGCGGACGTCGCCAGGCCGGCGAGCTCCAGCTCGACGAGCGCGGCCGCCACCTCGGCGCTTCCCAGGCCGACCGCTCGAGCCAGCTCGTCGGCCGCGCGGGCTCCGTCCCGGAGGCTCGCACGGACCGCCTCGGCGGCCGGCGAGAGAGCTGCCGTTCGAGCGGGTGGCCCCCGCTCGAGCCCGATCGTTCCCAAGATGTCGCCCGCGGAGAGGAGCGGCGCCGCCCCCTGGCGCAGGAGGTCGTTCGTGCCCGCCGAGAGCGCAGACGTGATCTCGCCAGGCACGGCGAACACGTCCCGGCCGAGCTCGAGCGCGAAGTCGGCGGTGATGAGCGCTCCCGAGCGCTCGCGCGCCTCGACCACGACCGTGGCGAGCGAGAGGCCCGCGACGATGCGATTGCGGGCGGGGAAGCGCCACGGCGCCGGCTCCACGCCGGCCGGGTACTCGGAGACGACGAGGCCGTCCTCTGCGATCCGTCGCGCCAGCTCGGCGTGACTCCGCGGATAGTCGCGGTCGATGCCGCAGCCGAGCACGGCGACCGTGATTCCGCCGCCGGCGAGGGCGCCCCGGTGCCCCTCGCTGTCGATTCCCCGGGCGAGCCCGCTTACGACGGCCACTCCGGCGCCCGCGAGCTCGCGGGCGAGCTCCCGCGCGACCTGGGCCCCGTACGCAGAGCAGCTCCGCGCGCCCACGATCGCCACGGTGGGCCGCGTCAAGAGCTCTGCCGAGCCGCCGCGGAGGAAGAGCCGCGCCGGCGGGTCGTGGAGCTCTGCCAAGAGCGGCGGATATCCCTGCCGTCCGCGTGTGACCGAGGGCCAGGTCACGACGCAACCTCGGGCGGCGCACGGTAGGAGAGAGCCTCGGCGACGTGCTCGGCCCGCACCTCCCCCGCCTCGGCGAGAGCCGCAATCGTCCCCGCGACGCGGAGGACACGCGCGCGGCCGCGCGCGGAGAGCGGAAGGGTGTCCACCGCTCGCGCGAGGAGTGTGCGTCCGTCGCTCCCGAGTCGCGGAACACCCTCCCGCAGCCGGGCCGCCCCGGCCTCGACGCGTTCCCGCACCGCGGTCGAGGGCTCGCCCGGAGCGGCATCGAGCTCGCGCGAGCGCGGCCGCGGGAGGTGCAGCACGAGATCGAACCGGTCGAGCAGGGCCCGCGACAGCTTGGCCTGGTAGGCGGCAAGCCGCTGCGGCGGGCAGACGCACTCGGCGGCCGGATCTCCCCGCGCGCCGCAAGGACAGAGGTTCATCGTCCCGACGAGGAGGAACCGCGCCGGGAAGATCGCCTGCCCGCCCACGCGGGCGATGGCAACGGCGCCGTCCTCGAGCGGCTGGCGCAGCGCCTCGAGCACTGGACGCGGAAACTCTCCCAGCTCGTCGAGCAGGAGGACGCCGTGGTGCGCGAGGCTCGCCTCGCCGGGGCGCGGGCCGGAGCCGCCTCCCACGACGGCGGGGGCCGAGGCCGTATGGTGGGGAGCGCGGAAGGGAGCTCGGTCGACGAGCGGACGCCCGGGAGGAAGGACGCCCGCGACCGAGTGGATGCGGGTCGCCTCCAGCGCCTGTTCCAACGTGAGCGGTGGGAGGATGCCCGGGAGCCGGCGCGCGAGCATCGTCTTGCCCGTGCCGGGCGGGCCCGCGAGGAGAAGGTGGTGCCGGCCCGCGGCCACGATCTCGAGGGCGCGGCGCGCTCGCTCCTGGCCCCGCACCTCGGCGAGATCCGGCCCGGCACCGTTGGTCGAGCCGAAGCTCGGGGCTTCGACATGCTCGGGCTCGAGGCGCCCCCGCAGGTACGCGCCGGCCTCGGCGAGGTGGCGCAGCGGAACGGGCTCGATGCCGGCCAGCGCCGCCTCGGGGGCCGACTCGAGCGGACAGAGGAGCCGGCGCAGCCCGCCACATCTGGCCGCTTCGGCGGCGACGATCGCGCCGGCCACGGGGCGCAGGCGTCCGTCGAGCGCCAGCTCGCCGACGGCGGCGTGCTGGGCGAGCAGCTCCGGCGGGATCTGACGGGAGGCTGCTAGCACGGCGAGGGCGATCGGCAGGTCGTACCCCGATCCCTCCTTACGCAGGCCCGCCGGCGCGAGATTGACGGTGATCCGGCGGCCCGGCCACTCGAGCTCCGCGCTCGCGATGCCGCTTCGCACCCTGTGCTTCGCCTCCTGGCAGGCCTTGTCCGGCAGGCCCACGAGGGCGAAGCCCGGAATGCCCCGCTCGATGCGAGCTTCCACCTCGACGGGGCGGGCCTCGAGGCCGACGAGAGCATGAGTGACCGCGCGCGCGAGCACACCTCGACGGTAGGGAGCGAACACGCCCGTGTGCGCAGCCGAATGCGCCGAGTCAGTGCAGAGGCACGCGCTCGATGCGCGTGCCCCGGACCGCCACCGCCTCGAATCCGACGTCGAGGTCTGCGAGCTCCGGCCGGCGTGCGAGCCAACCTCGTGCCGCCCGCTCGAGGCGGCGTACCTTCTCCGGGCCGACGGCCTCAAGCGCATCGCCGAAGCTCGTCCCGGAGCGGGCCTTCACCTCGCAGAAGAGCAGCCGGCGGCCACGACGGACCACGACGTCGAGCTCGTTCCCGCCCGCCCACGCGTTCGCGTCGAGGATGCGATACCCGCGCAGCCTGTAGTGGAGGCGCACGCGCCGCTCGGCCTCAGGCCCGAGCCGCCTCGGCTGCGGCTTCCTCGAGCTCCGCATAGCAGCGCGCCTCGAACGAGCGGCGGTGGATCTGGGTCGGACCGCGGCGGCGGACGACGGCTGAGTGCCCGGGGGTGATGTAGCCGACGTGCGAGACGAAGCCGTAGTGCGGGTAGAGCGCGTCCAGCCTGCGCATCGAACGGTCGCGCACGACCTTCGCAACGATCGACGCCGCGGCGATGACGGCGCTCTTCTCGTCCCCGTCGACGACCGCCTCGTGCTCCGGCGCGAGCGGCCCTAGCCGGAAGCCGTCCACGAGACAAGCCTCCGCGGGCGGGCAGAGGGCGGCGAGCGCCTCACGCAGGCCGCGCAGATTGGACCGATGGAGGCCGTCCCGGTCGATCGTCCCCGGCGGGATGACTCGCACCGAGATGCGGGCGGCGCAGCGCGTCACGGCCCGGAAGAGCGCCTCGCGCTCCGCCGGGTCGACCTGCTTCGAGTCGTTCAGGATTCCGAGCGGCCGCACTCGATGGTCGCGCAGGCGCTCGTAGTCGAAGAGGACACCGGCGGTCACGAGCGGCCCGGCGAGGCTCCCGCGTCCCGCCTCGTCCGCCCCCGCCAGGTAGCGGACGCCGAGGCGCCGGTCGAAGGCGAGAAGCTTGCGGCCCGTGCGGCGCACGAGCCGAGGATAGTCAACGTCGAAGACGTCCAGGATCCGAAGGCGTGTTCCGGCTCTCCTCCTCCGGAGATCCGGCACGAACGGAACCGGCGCCCGCGTCCTCGAAGGCGCCTACGACTCGGGTTCGGCGCTCTCGTCCGGCTGGTCGCTCTCGCCGGCGGCCACCGTCACCTGCGGGCGGGCGTCGGTGCGCTGCTTCTCGCGGACGCGCGCCTTCTTCCCCACCTTCTGGCGGAGGTAGTAGAGCTTTGCGCGCGACACGTCCCCGACCGCCGCGACCTCGATCCTGTCGATCTTCGGAGAGTGCACCGGGAACGTCCGCTCCACGCCCACGCCGAAGGAGCTCTTGCGCACTGTGAACGTCTCTCTCACACCGGGGCCTTGCCGCTTGATGACGATCCCCTCGAAGACCTGGACGCGGCGGCGCTGACCCTCGATCACCTGGAAGTGGACTCGCACGGTGTCGCCTGCCTTGAACTGCGGGATGTCCTCGCGCAGCTGACGGCGCTCGAGGATGTCGATCGGGGTGCTCATAGCGAGGAAGCCGGGACGGCCGGCCGCGAATGCTACCGAAAGCCGATCCGTTGGGGCGGCCAGTAGACGGCGAAGACCGGACCGATCAGGTTCTCGCGCGGCACTGCGCCCCACTCACGACTGTCGCAGGAGTCGATCCGGTTGTCGCCCATGAAGAAGAACTGGTCGCGGCCGAGCTCCTCCCGGCCGGCGTCCGTATCGCGGTTCCCGTCCGACACGTAGGGCTCGCCGAGGCGCTCGCCGTCGACGAAGACGGCCCCGTTCCGCCACTCGACGACCTCCCCGGGAAGCCCGACGAGGCGTTTGACGAAGACGTCGCCGCCGCCGCTGCACACCCGCTCGACACGGGGCGGGGTCTCGAAGACGACGATGTCGCCCCGCTCCGGGTCCTTGAAGTGGTAGATGAAGCGGTTGGCGAGTACGCGGTCGGAGAAGCTCGACTGGCAGCCGGGCTGAGGCTGCGCGCAGTGGAGCGTCGGCTCCATCGACGAGGTGGGAATCCGGTACGGGTTCACCACCCACTGCTTGATCGCAAGGACGGCCGCAACCGCGACGGCGATCGTCACGATCCAGTCGACAGCCGTCGCCCACCGCGCCGGGAGCGACGCGGTCAGGCGGTCGACCGGGCCTCTCACGTCGCGGACCTCTCGCGGCTTCGCTCGATGCGCCACGACTCGATGCGGCCGTGATCGCCGGAGAGCAGCACCTCCGGGACGCGCCAGCCGCGAAACTCGGCCGGCCGCGTGTACTGCGGGAACTCGAAGCCCCCCGCGAGCGCTTCGGAGAAGCTCTCCAGCGTGGCACTCTCCTCGCGAATCGCCCCCGGGAGCCGCCGGGCGACCGCGTCGAGGACGACCATGGCGGGCAGCTCTCCGCCGGAGAGCACGTACGGCCCGATCGAGACCGCGTCGGTGGCGACGTGCTCGAGGATCCGCTCGTCCAGGCCCTCGAAGCGGGCGGAGAGGAGCGTCAGCTCCTCCTCGGCGGCAAGCTCCTCCACGAAGCTCTGCTCGAGCTGGCGACCCTGCGGGGTGAACGCGACCACGCGTCTTCCGCCCAAGCCGTCTTCGTAGACCGCCTCGAGCGCCGCGTGGACAACGTCCACCCGCAGCACCATGCCGGCACCGCCGCCGTAGGGCTCGTCGTCCACCTGGCCGCCCGAGAGCGGCGTGTAGTCCCGGTAGCTCAGGAAGCGCAGCTCGAGCTCGGAGCCGAGCACGGCGGCCAGGGGCCGTTGCTCGGTGAGCCAGGAGAAGGCGTGCGGCAGCAGGGTGAAGACGTCGATCTGCAACGGCCCGAAACTTAGCTTGCGTCCGTGAAGCCGGGTGCCACCACGATGCGCCCGCCGGCGAGATCCACCGCGAGGACGCACTCCTCGACCATCGGGAGCGCCCTTCCGCTGTCGAGCTCGAGCACGTCGTTCGCCACGCCGGGGCCAACGTCCTGCACGCGACCGAGCGCGCGGCCGCCCTCTTCCTCGACGGAGAGCCCGATCAGCTCGAAGACGTAGTAGCGGTCATCTCCGGCCGCCGGGAGGTCGGCGACGGGGAGCTCGAGAAGGGCGCCGCGCTCGGGTGGCCGATCGAGCCGGACGACGAGCCGGTTGCCGGCACGCTTCGAGTGGACGACGCTGGCCGGCTCGCGCTCCAGGTAGACGCGGGCCCCCGGTGCGAAGCGCTCTGCGTCGTCACTCGCCGCCTCGACGACGAAGCTGCCGTCGAGCCCGTGCGGCCGCCCGACACGACCGACGGCGATCCATTCAGTCAACGATCTCGAGCACGGCGCGCTCGTGCCGGCGTCCGCCGCTCGCGCGGACGAGCGTGCGGAGGGCGCGCGCGATTCGACCCTGCCGCCCGATCACCTTGCCGACGTCGTCGGGGGCGACGTGCAGCTCGAGGACTACCGTCCCCTCGCGCTCGCTCCGGACGACGCGCACCTCGTCTGGCTTGTCGACGAGGCTCTTGGCCAGGTACTCGAGCAGCTCCTCCACTAGATGGTTGATCGGGAAGTGTGGTGCCGGCGGGGGCGTCCGTGACCGAGCCTGACGCCGCGATCATCCGCAGCCCGTACCTGGAAAGTACGGGCGAGGAACGAGCGTGGTGACAGGCGACGCGTCACGGGCGTCATCCGGCGGTGCCACGGTTGCCGGTCAATTCTCGATCAATCATCTAGATGCCCTGAGACTTCATCAGGCGCCGCACCGAGTCTGTCGGCTGCGCCCCTTTCGAGACCCAGTCCTTGATCTTCTCGGCGTCGAGATCGATGGTCGAGGGCTGCGTCTGCGGGTTGTAGCGTCCGACGATCTCGATGAAGCGGCCGTCGCGGGGGGAGCGCGAGTCGGCCACGACGACGCGGTAGATGGGGTTCTTCTTCGAGCCCACGCGGGCCAGTCTGATCCGTGCTGCCATTCCGTCCTTTCTCTAGCGTCTTCGCTCAACGTGGGGGAACCCGTGGTTCCCCCACGAGCCCCCTCCTTTCATTTCCGCCGACCGGTTCGTCATCGGCGTCTCTGGGAGGCCGCGAGCGACTGGAGGTTCGGCATCTTGCCGCGGCCGAGCTGCTTGACGACCTTCTGCATCTGCTTGCGCGCCTGCATGAGCTGGTTGACCTGCTGCACTGTCGTCCCGCTTCCGCGCGCGATCCTGGCACGCCGCGAGCCGTTGATGATCTCCGGGCGGCGGCGCTCGTCCGCGGTCATCGAGAGCACGATCGCCTCCACGCGGCCGAGCTCGTTCTCGTCCACGTTCACGCCTTGGAGCTGCTTTCCGAGCCCGGGGATCATGCCGACGATCGACTTCACCGGGCCCATGCGCCGCATCATCCGGTAGCTCTGGAGGAAGTCGTCGAAGGTGAACTGGCCCGTGCGCAGGCGCTTCTCCATCTCCTCCTGCTCGTCGACCTCGGCCGCGGCCTCGGCGCGCTCGATCAGCGTCAGGACGTCGCCCATGCCGAGGATGCGCGAGGCCATCCTGTCGGGGTGGAAGTACTCGAGCTGGTCGAGCTTCTCGCCCGTCGAGGCGAGCTTGACCGGCTTCCCGGTGACCGCCTTGACGGAGAGGGCTGCGCCGCCGCGGGCGTCGCCGTCGAGCTTCGTCAAGACGACGCCGTCGAAGGCGACGCGCTCGGCAAAGGCCTCGGCGACCGCGACGGCCTCCTGGCCGGTCATCGCGTCCAGCACCAGGAGCACGTTCGTCGGGTTCGCCTTGCGGCGAATCCGCGACAGCTCGTCCATCAGGTCCTCGTCCACGTGCAGACGGCCTGCCGTGTCCAGGATCACGACGTCTCGGCCTTGGGCCTTGGCCTGCTCGATTCCCAGCTCGGTCACGGCGACGGCGTCCTTCGTGCCGCGCTCGAGGTAGACCGGGATCTGAATCTGCTTGCCGAGCTGCTCCAGCTGATCGACCGCGGCAGGGCGCTGGAGGTCGGCGGCCACGAGCGCCGGCGACTTTCCTTCGCGCCGGAGGAGAAGCGCCAGCTTCGCCGCGGCCGTCGTCTTCCCCGACCCCTGGAGGCCCGCGAGCAGGATCACGGTCGGCGGCCGGCCGGCGAAGGCCAGTCTCGAGCCTCCCGACCCCATCAGCGCGGTCAGCTCCTCGTGGACGATCTTCACGACCTGCTGCCCCGGCGTGAGACTCTTCATCACCTCGCCCCCGGCGGCCCGCTCCTTGACGGTGGCGACGAACTCCTTGACGACCTTGAAGTTGACGTCGGCCTCGAGGAGGGCCAGGCGAATCTCGCGCGCCGCACGGGAGAGATCCTCCTCGGAGAGGCGGCCGTGCGAGCGCAGGTCGCCCAGCGTCGCTTGCAGCTTGTCGGCGAGCGTGTCAAACATGGCGCGGCCGGAAAGTCTAGCTGCGGCCCCTTTTCGCAAATCCGACAGGAGGAGGCAGGCATGGCCGACATCGCCAAGGTGATCACCATCATCGGCAACCATCCGGAGAGCTTCGCCAAGGCGGCCGAGGTGGCCGTTCAGGAGGCGGCCAAGACCGTGCGCGGGATCTCGGGCGCGGACGTCATCTCGATGAGCTGCGAGGTCGAGGGCGAGCGAATCAGCATGTACCGCACGACGGTGAACATCGCCTTCGCGATCGAGCGCTGACGGCTTCTAGCTAGTTCGACTGCGCCGTCGGCCGCACCAGGATCTCGTTGACGTCGACGTGCGGCGGCTGGCTCACCGCGTAGAGGACGGCGCGGCGGCCTCGCCCATCGCCGTCACCGCCCACTTCGTCGCCGAGTAGAGCGAGCCGGGAAGCACGCGCCGCCCGGCGACCGAGGACGTGAGGAGCAGGTGGCCCCGCGACTCCTTCAGGGCGGGGAGAGTCGCGCGGATCGTCAGGGCGGCGCCGTAGACGTTCGTGAGGATCATCGAGCGCCAGTGCGCGGGGGTGGACGCCAGGAAGCTGCGCCCTGCGCCGAAGCCGGCGTTCGCGAACGCGACGTCGAGGCGGCCGAACGCGTCGAGCGCCCTCCGCACCATCGCTTCCTGGTCCGGCCATTCGGTGACGTCGCAGCGGACGGCGAGGGCGCGCTCGTCGCCCCCGAGCTCCGCCGCGAGCTCGTCGAGCCGCTCGACCCGCCGGGCGGCGAGGACGAGTCGGTAGCCGGCCTCGGCCGCCCTCCGGGCGGTGGCGGCGCCGATGCCGCTCGAGGCGCCGGTGATCAGGAAGACGGGATCGGGCAGTTTGAGGCTCCTTCCGTGTTGCCGCGCGCCGGGGCCGCCGCGGGCCTCCCTCCGGTTCCAGCGTATCGGTGGCGAGCGCGCGCGGGACGCGCAGAGTGCGCCGCGAGCGTGCCGAAGGTCGGCCGGATCAGTCCTGGGGGGCGATCAGCGCCCGCGCGAAGTCCTGTGGGTCGAACGGCTGCAGGTCATCGAGCGACTCCCCTAGCCCGATCAGCTTGACCGGGAGGCCCAGCTCGTGGGTCACGGCCACGGCTACTCCCCCCTTCGCGGTTCCGTCGAGCTTCGTCAGCGCGACGCCGCTCACGTCGACCGCCTCGTCGAAGAGCTGCGCCTGCCGCAGGCCGTTCTGTCCCGTCGTCGCGTCCAGGACGAGCAGCGTTTCGTGGGGTGCCCCCTCGAGCCGACCCGAGATCACGCGCCTGATCTTCGCCAGCTCCTCCATCAGGTTCGTCTGCGTGTGCAGGCGCCCAGCCGTGTCGACGATGACGACGTCGCGCCGGCGCGCCTCCGCCGCGGCGATGGCGTCGAACGCGACCGCCGCCGGATCCGCGCCGCGCTGCGCGCCCACGAAGTCCGCGCCCGCGCGCTCAGCCCAGATCTCGAGCTGCTCCTCGGCGGCCGCACGGAAGGTGTCCGCCGCAGCGAGCACGACCGAGCGGCCGGACTCGCGCAGGCGGTGCGCGAGCTTGCCGATCGTGGTCGTCTTCCCGGTGCCGTTGACGCCGACTACGAGGACGACGCTCGGCGGGCCGTCGAGCCCGAGCTGCTCCTGCCCGTCCGCCGAGACGAGGTCCGCGACGACCTCCTCGAGCCCCTCGACGAGCTCCGCCTGGCTCCGGGGCTCGCGCGCCTCCAGGCGTTGCACGATCTCGACCGTCGCCGGCACGCCGCAGTCGGCGGCAATGAGTGCCTCCTCGATCCGTTCCCACGCCTCCTCGTCGCTCGGGTCGAAGAGCAGCTCGCGCGTCAGCGCTTGCCGGCTCGCGCTCAGCGACTCGCGCAGCCGACCGAACCAGCCTCGCTGCCGCTCGCCGTCCTCGGGCGCCCCGTCGTCGTCGCCGAGGAACTCGGCCCAGCTCCGCGTCACGCGGAGAGGGCGCGCGCCGGAGCCTCAGTTTCGAGCCGCTTGGAGACGATCTCGGAGATGCCGTCGGCGCCCATCGTGACGCCGTAGAGGATATCCGCGGCCTCGATCGTCCGTTTCTGGTGGGTCACGACGATGAACTGAGCCCGCCCTGCGAAGCGGCGCAGCAGATCGGTGAAGCGGCCGATGTTCGCGTCGTCGAGGGCCGCCTCGACCTCGTCCAGGAGATAGAACGGGCACGGGCGGGCGAGAAAGAGCGCGAAGAGAAACGAGATCGCGCCGAGCGCCTTCTCGCCGCCCGAGAGGAGCGAGAGACGCGTGATCCGCTTCCCTGCAGGCTGGAGCTCGATCTCGATGCCCGGCTCCTCGTCCTCCTCCTCGACGCGAATCAGGCGCCCTTTGCCCCCGGGGAAGAGCGTCGCGGCCACCTCCTCGAAGTGCCGCTCGACCTCGGCCAGCGTCTCCTCGAAGCGCCGCTCGACCGTCTGCGTGAGATCGTCGCGCAGGCCGGCCAGCTCCCCGAGCGAGCGCTCCAGGTCCTCGCGCTGCGCCGTCAGCTCCCCGAGCCGCGCCTTCTCGCGCGCGTGCTCCTCGGCGGCGAGCGGGTTCACCTGCCCGAGCCCCTCGCGCCGCCTCTCGAGCCGCTCCACCTGGCCGCGGAGCTCCTCCGCCTCCTCCTCCGAGAGCGCCTCGGCCTCGGCTGCCTCAGGAAGCCGCCGCAGCACCTCCTCGCGCTCCGCCTCCAGACGGGCGCGCTCGACGCTCACGAGAGAGAGCCGCTCCCCGGCCTCCGCAGCGGCCCGCCGAAGCTCGGACTCCCAGGCGCCGAGCCGCCGCAGCTCCTCGCCGAGCTCGCCCGCCCGACTGCCGCCCGCGTCCACGCGGGCGCGCAACGGCGCCTCGAAGCGCGCTGCCGCCTCTCCCGAGGCTGCCAGCGTCCCGGCCGCGCGCTCGACCGCGCCGGCGAGGGCCTCGAGGAGGTCCGTCCGGCGGCGCGGCTCCTCCTCTTTGGCCGTCTCGGCCGCGAACCAGGCTTCGCCGCCGGAGAGGACGAGGAGCGCGTCGAGTTTTCGCGCCCGCGCCTCCTCGAGCCGACCGAGCGCCGGCCCGAGCTCCACCGGCTCGGGTCGCCAGGAGCCGGCCTCGCGGAGCGCACGCTCGTAGCTCGCCCGACGGGGCTCCCGCGCCCGCGCGGGCCGGTCCGACTCCGCCCGCAGGCTCGCCGCCGTCTCCTCGGCCCGCTCGCGCCGCAGATCGAGCCGCTCGAGCGCGCTCCGCAGCCGGTAGAGGGCGGCCGTCGCCTGCTCGTGGCGCGTCGCAGCCTCGGCGAGACCGTCCTCCGCCTGGCGCCGCTCGGCGAGGAGGCCTTCGAGGCGCTCGTCGTGCCGGCGGCGCTCCTGCGCTGCGGCCGTGTGCCGCTCCTCCACCTCCGCGAGGCGACGCTCGATCCGGTCGAGCTCGGCCGCAGCCAGACGCGTCTTCAGCCGCTCGATCTCGTGCCCGAGCTTCTCGGCTCGCTCCGCAGCCGTCGCCTGAAGCGCGAGCGGCCGCAGCCGCTTGCGCACGTCGTCCTCGAGGTCCCGCGCCCGCTCGACCTGCGTCTCGACGCGCGCGAGCTTCAGCTCCGCTCGGTGGCGGCGGCGCTTGAACTTGCCGAGGCCGGCCGCCTCCTCGACGAGCGCGCGCCGCTCGCGTGGCTTCGAGGCGAGGATCTGCTCGACGCGGCCCTGGCCGACGACGGAGTGCATCTCCCCGCCCAAGCCGAGGTCGGCGAGCAGCTCGACGACGTCCGCGCGGCGCACGTGCGCGCGGTTGACGAGGTACTCGCCCTCTCCGCCCCGGTGCAGGCGTCGCATGATCGAAAGCTCGGAGTACTCGACGGGGCCCTCGCCCTCCTCGTTGTCGAAGAGGAGCTCGACCTCGCACCAGTCGGCGGGCGGGCGCTCCTTCGAGCCGGCGTAGAGCACGTCCTCGGGCTTCTCGGCCCGGAGCTCGGTCGGGCTCAGGCTTCCGGCCGCCCAGACGATCGCGTCGGCGACGTTCGACTTCCCGGAGCCGTTGGGCCCGACGACGATCGCCACCCCCGGTTCGAGCCTGACCTCGATCGGGTCCGGGAACGACTTGAAGCCGCGCAGCTTGAGAGAACGCAGGTACACGCCGCGCGAAGTCTGACGGGGAGCGCGGACGACGGCCTACAGGCCGGCGGCCAGCTTCTCCAGCGCTTCCCGGGCCGCGGACTGCTCGGCCGCCTTCTTGGATGCGCCGGTGCCGACCCCGACCTCCTCCCCGCCGATGTTCGCGGCGCAGGTGAATCGGCGTTCGTGCGGGGGCCCTTCGACCTCGAGGACCGTGTAGGAGACGGAGAGGCCGCGGCGGGCGAGCTCCTCCTGGAGCTCCGTCTTGAAGTCGACGTGTCCCTCGATCGCATACTCGATCCGGTCGCGGAAGGCGGCGATGATCGGCTCGCGGAGGGGCTCGAAGCCGTGCTCCAGGTAGAGAGCGCCGAGGCACGCCTCCACGAGCGCCGAGAGCACGTTGCGGTTGTCGGCGAGCCGCCCGAGCTCGTCCGCGTCGACGTCCCCCGCCTGCGTGGCGAAGAGCCCTCCGAGCTCGAGCCTCTTCCCGACGACGGCGCAGCTCTGGCGGGAGACCACGTGGGCGCGGATCTTGGCGAGCTGTCCCTCGGACTCCTCCGGGAAACGCTCGTAGAGCTCCTGCGCGATGGCCAGGCCGAGCACGCTGTCCCCCAGGAACTCCAGCCGCTCGTAGGAGTCGGCGCGGCTCGCCGCCCAGGAGGCGTGCGTGAAGGCGTGGCGGAGGCGTTCTCGCGGGAGCGCCTCGATGAGGGCGAGGAGCGCCGCGCTCGCGTCCTGGGACGGGCTACTGGTGTGACGAGATGTAGTCGACGGCCTGACCCACGGTCTGGATCTGCTGGGCATCCTCGTCCGAGATCTTGATCCCGAACTGATCCTCGAGCTCCATGATGAGCTCGACGAGGTCGAGCGAGTCGGCGTCGAGATCCTCCTGGAACGAGGCCTCCTCGGTGATCTCGCCTTCCTCGATCCCGAGTTGCTCGACCAGCACTTCCTTCACCCGCTCAGAGATCTCCTCGCGCGAAGCCATTTCCTCTCTCTACCTGCCTTTCCGGTCGTGGGGCGCCCAGCGGACGGCGGAGGATGCTACCACGCCGCGCGCGGCGGTTCAGGTGGCGCGATCCCCGCCGACGCGTTCGCCCAGATGCTCGACGACGCCGCTCCGGACGCCGCGCGCCGCGTACCGGATCGCGTTTGCGATCGCCGTCCGCGAGGAGTTCCCATGCGCGATGACGACGAGCCCGCGCAGGCCGAGGAGGTAGGCGCCGCCGTACGTCTCCGGGTCGAGCCGCTCGCGCAGGGCCCTCGCGGCCGGCCGGATGAGCAGTCCGCCCAGCTTCCCGCGCAGGGACGCGGTCACCTCGGCGCGGAATGTGTCGAGCGTGGTCTTGATCGTCCCCTCGAGCAGCTTGAGCGCCATGTTCCCCGTGAAGCCGTCGCAGACGACGACGTCGGCGGCCCTGGCCAGCAGGTCGCGTCCCTCGACGTTGCCGATGAAGCGGAGGCCGCTCGCCTGGAGCTCGCTGTGCGCCTCCCGGACGAGGCGGTTCCCCTTTTCGGCCTCTTCGCCGATCGAGAGAAGGGCGACCTCGGGCTCCTCGATGCTCAGGATCTCGCGCGCGAAGACCGCTCCCATCTGCGCGAACTGCACGAGGTGCTCCGGCCTCGCATCGGCGTTCGCCCCCGCGTCGAGCAGCACCGAAGGGCCCCCGATGGCCGGCAGCGGCACGGCGATGGCGGGCCGGTGCACCGCGGGGAGGCGCCGGATCTCGACCAGGCCGGCCGCGAGGGCCGCACCTGTGTTACCGGCTGAGACGACGGCTTCGGCCTCTCCCGCGCCGACGGCGCGGCAGGCGAGGAAGAGGGAGCTCTCGCGCTTCTCGCGAACGGCGTCGGAGGGCTTCTCGTCCATCGCCACGACCTCCTCCGCGTGGACGATCGGGAGACCGCCGGCGAGCGGCTCGACTCGCTCGCGGCGCCCGTAGAGGACCGGCCTGACCTCGTCCGAGGCCGCCTCGACGGCTCCCGCGACGATCTCCTCCGGCGCTCGATCGCCGCCCATGGCGTCGACGGCGACCCGGACAGGCGGCATGGTCTACGGAGCGGGCGTCTCGAGCGGCTCGACCTCGCGGCCGCGATAGGTGCCGCAGGTCGGGCAGACGTGATGCGGGCGCTTCGGCTGGTGGCACTGCGGGCACTCGACGAGTGCCGGCAGGCTCAGCTTGTGCGTCGCCCGCCGCTTGTCGCGCCGCGACTTGGAGGTCTTTCGTTTCGGAACGGCCA
>JBOHAD010000009.1:0-50120 GCA_050697555.1 Gaiellaceae bacterium
GGAGGGCCCGGCTCACCTCCGGCGGCGACGGGGCCGAGCCGTCGGCGCTCGGCGAGCTCGAAGCCGAGTCGTGGCTCTGCGTCCCGCTCCTCGCCCGCGGGCGCGCGCTCGGCGCCGTCACGCTCGTTGCGAGCGAATCGGGGAGGTTCTACGGCGCGGACGAGCTGGCTCTCGCGCAGGACCTGGCGCGGCGGGCCGCCCTCGCGGTCGACAACGCCCGCCTCTACCGCGAGGTCGAGGAGCGGGCCGACGCGGCCCGCGTGCTCACGTACGTCGGCGACGGTGTCTTCCTCCTCGATCGGGGCGGCGTCATCCGGCTCTGGAACCCGGCGGCCGAGGTGATCACCGGCTTCCCCGCCTCCGCGGTGGTGGGCCACGCCGCGGCCGAGACGATGCCCGGCTGGCAGGGGCTCGCCGAGCGCATCCCGGTCGTCTCGTCGCGGGAGCCCGGGCGCGCGGAGACCGTGCCCCTCGAGACCGGCAAGGGCGAGCGCTGGATCTCGATCTCCGGCGTCGAGTTCTTCGGCGGAACCGTCTACGCGTTCCGTGACGTCACCGAGGAGCGGCGTCTCGACGAGCTCAAGGCGGAGTTCGTCGCCACCGCCTCCCACGAGCTGCGAACGCCCTTGGCGGCCGTCTACGGTGCCGCCCAGACGCTGCGCCGGCACGATTTCGTCCTCGACGAGGCGGGACGCGACCGTTTCCTCTCGCTCATCGTGGACGAGTCCGAGCGCCTGAGCCGAATCGTCAACGAGATCCTGCTGGCGAACCAGCTGGACGCGGACCGGCTCGACGTCTCCCGCGAGCCGTTCGACGCCACCGACCTCGTGGAGCGCGTCGTCGACTCCGTCCGGACGCATACGCCGCCGGGGGTCTCCGTCGACGTCGTGAGCTCGCCGGTCGTCCCCCTCGTCGGCGCCGATCGCGACCGCGCGAGGCAGGTCCTCGTCAACCTGCTCGAGAACGCGATCAAGTACTCGCCTGACGGAGGCCGCATCGAGGTCGGGCTCGACTCCCGCGAGGGCGTGGTCTCCTTCTCGGTCCGGGACGAGGGCCTGGGCATCCCCGCAGACCACCACGAGCGGATCTTCGAGAAGTTCTACCGGCTCGACCCCGACATGACCCGGGGCGTGGGCGGCACCGGGCTCGGGCTCTACATCTGCAGCGAGCTCGTCAGCCGCATGGGCGGCCGCATCTGGGTGGAATCGGCCGCGGGCAAGGGGTCGTCGTTCTACTTCGAGCTCCCGACGGCGGAGCCGGACCTCGTGCGCACGGCCGGCGCCGTGGCCGACGACGAGCCGCAAGCGCCGGATTCGGACTGAGGGCCCTCGGGTAGTCTCCGCGCGTGGCGGACGACCGCCCGCGTTCGGAGGATGCCCCCGGGCACGACCTCGACCAGGAATGGGGCGAGCTCGTCGAGGAGCACCGCCTGGCGATGCCGGGCATCCAGGTGCTCTTCGCCTTCCTCCTCATCCTTCCGTTCCAGAACCGCTTCGAGGAGCTGACGCAGAACCAGGAGTACGTCTACTTCTCGGCGCTCGTGTGTGCGGCAATCGCCATCGTGCTCCTGATCAGCCCGACGGCGGTGCACCGGATTCGGTGGCGGCAGCAGGACAAGGAGGCCCTCCTCCACCTCGCCACGCGGACCGCCATCGCCGCGACGGTCTTCATCGCGGCGTCCATGACCGCGGCCGTCTACCTCATCACGGACTTCCTCTTCGGTGCTTCTGTCACGGTGGCCGTGACCGCCGTGCTCGCGACCGCGTTCGCGGGATTCTGGTACGTGCTCCCGCTCGTCAGGCGCGCGCGCGACTGAGCTCGCTCCTGAGCAGCTCGAGCCCGACTGCGAGGCGCTCGCGGTTCGCGGGCGCATTCAGCCAGCCGCTGGCTCCCGAGGGGTGCGGAAGCGGTACGACGGCGGCCTCGCCGAGCTCGAAGCGAGAGCCGACGCCCTCCGTCAGGCCGACACGCCCCAGGACGCGCCGCAGCGCGAGCCCGCCGACGGGGACGATCACCGCCGGGCGGAGGAGGCGGAGATCCCATTCGAGCCAGAAGCGGCAGAGCTCGATCTCGCGCGGCGTCGCGGTGCGATCCCCGCGGCCTCCGACGGTCCGGCCCGGATAGCAGCGCGTGACCGAGACGCAATAGAAGCTGGCGTAGAACTCGTCCTCCTCCATGGCAAGCCACCGCCGGAGCGTCCGGCCCGCGCGGCCGCGCCACGGCCGCCGCTCCTCGCCCTCGACGACGCCGGGCGCCTGCCCCACGATCATCGCCCGCTGGCCCCGCCGGCCCTCGAAGACCGGGAGCGACTCGAGCGGGAAGCCCGCCTCTGCGCAGGCGCGGCAGACAGCGTTGTCGCGCTGAAGCGAGACGAGCGAGCGATAGCGGGTGCGGCGGCGAGTCACGCGGATAGGGTAGGCCCGTGGGCCCGGGCGCGATCCTCGACGTCGACGGAACGCTCGTCGACACGAACTACCACCATACGGTCGCCTGGTACCGGGCCTTCCGCCGGCACGGGATCGTGCTCCCCCTCTGGCGGATCCACCGGCACATCGGCATGGGAGGCGACCAGGTGGTGGCCGCGCTCGCCGGCCAGGAGGTGGAGGTGGAGCAGGGCGACGATGTCCGCGCGGCCGAGAAGACGCTCTACCTCGCGCTGATCGAGGAGGTGGAGCCCTTCGAGGGGGCGCGCGAGCTCATGGCCGACGTGAAGGAGCGCGGCCACGCCGTCGTCCTCGCCTCCTCCGCGAAGGAGGACGAAGTCGACCACTACCTCGATCTGCTCGGGGCCCGCGACCTCGTCGACGGCTGGACGACGTCGGCCGACGTCGAGGCGACGAAGCCGGAGCCGGACCTCGTGCTGGCCGCGATCGAGAAGGCCGGCAGCGGCGAGGCCGTCATGGTCGGCGACACGACGTGGGACTGCGAGGCGGCCGGGCGGGCGGGCGTGGCGACGCTCGCCGTCCGCACGGGAGGCTTCTCCGCGCGGGAGCTCGAGGAGGCCGGAGCCGCCGCGGTCTTCGAGTCGATCGCGGAGCTGCGCGAGCGCCTCGACGAGACTCCGCTCGGCTGAGCCTCTACTTCCTACGGTCGACGGCGCGTTGGAGCTGCGCCTTGTTCATCTTCAAGCGGCCCTCGATGTCCATCTTCCTGGCCTCGTTGTAGAGCTGCTCCTTTGTGCGACCCTTGGGCCGGCTCGTGCCCGAGCGCTGTCCGCCGCGACGGCTCGGCGACATGTCGCGGGTCGACGTCCGCGAGCGCGTCCTCGACTCCCCCGCGCGGGCGCGTTCCTTGTTGACGGTACGGGCCGCGATCTCCTCGGCGCGGCCGGTCGACGCGCCCTGATCCTTGGCGCTGTCCTTGATGTGCTCGTACTGGCGGGCGCGCTTCGTGCCCTTCTTCACTCCGCGTGGCGGCATGAGAACTCCCTTCGATAGGCCCTTTCCCTCGCTCATACCTCGCATGGGAAGGGCGAAACCCGACCGGCTACGATGGGGTGCGCGCGGAGAGGTGTCCGAGCTGGCCTAAGGAGCGCGACTGGAAATCGCGTACCCGGTGAAAGCTGGGTCGCGGGTTCGAATCCCGCCCTCTCCGCCTTCGGTTTCTAGCCGCCGCCGGTCGCCTGCACGAGGTAGGCGACGAGGTCGGAGAGCTCCTGCTCGCTCAGCTGCTCGCCGTAGTTGTCCGGCATGAGGTCGGGCGAGAAGCCCTCGGCCACGACGGCGTCCGGATTCACGATCGACTCGCGGACGAAGGCAGCGTCCTGGCCCTGGAGAGACTCGTCGAGGTTCGGCCCGACCTCGGCCGTCGAGCCCGCGTCCGCGAGCGCGTGGCACGTGTCGCAGCCGGCCTGGCCGAAGACCTCGTTCCCCGCGGCGGGATCGCCTTCCGCGGCGCCGCCGCCACCGTCTTCGCCGCCAGGCGTCTCGGTCGCTTCGGTTCCACGGCCTTCCCCCGTGTGCGTCTCCCCGGCGAGCTCGACAGCCGCCAACATGGCGATCACAAGGAGCACGGCGACAACCACGAAGACCCGCAGGTTCAGTCCTGGAAAGCCGGGATCGCGCCTCGGGATCAGAAGCGAGACGACAAGGCTGAAGACGACGAGGACGAGGGCGACGAGCCCGAGGACGACGTCGTTCCCGCTCATAGGCCAGCCCCTGGCCTATGAGCGTGTGGAGGGGGTGTGGGGGAACCGGGAGGTTCCACCACCGCATCGAAGAAGGGGGTTCGTGGGGGAAACATGGTTTCCCCCACGGGAGCGAACCAAAGGCGAGCGACGCTCATAGGCAGGCCTCTGGCCTTTCAGCACGGGGAAGGAAAGCGAGGCGAAGGCGAGCGACCCTCACGCGGCCGTACGATACTCACTCGATGCGTCGCGTCGTGATCGTGGCCGCCGCCGGCGCGGCGCTCCTCGTCGCCGTGCTGCTCGCGGCCCTGCGCGTCGGGGAGGAGCCGGGGGCGCTCTCGAACTGGCAGGCGCTCGCGCTGGGAATCGTCCAGGGGCTGACGGAGCTCCTCCCCATCTCCTCCTCCGGCCACCTGATCCTCGTGCCCTGGCTCGCCGAGTGGGAGTACCTGGAGGCGCACGAGGACTTCAATCAGACCTTCGACGTCGCCCTCCACGTGGGAACCCTGGTGGCCGTGGTCGCCTACTTCCGGCGCGACCTGGTGCGCCTGGCGAGCGCCTGGCTCACGAGCGTGCGCCGGCGGCGGATCGTCGCTCCGGACGAGCGGATCGCCTGGTTCGTCGTCGTCGCCACGATCCCGGCGGCAGTCGTCGGCGCTCTCGCCGAGGAGCTCATCGCCGAGCATCTGGGCGAGCCGTGGCAGATCGCGCTCTTCCTCGCCGTGTTCGGGGTCGTCCTCTGGCTCGCCGACCGGCGAGAGCCGACGCGGCGGATGAGCGACCTCGGGCTGGGCACGGCGCTCGCAGTCGGCCTCGCGCAGACCCTCGCGCTGGCACCCGGCGTCTCGCGCTCGGGGATCACGATCTCCGCCGGACGCTTCCTCGGCCTCGACCGGGACTCGGCCGCGCGCTTCTCGTTCCTCCTCCTCGTCCCGGTCGTCTTCGGCGCGAGCGTCTGGAAGGGCATTACGGAGGTCGTGCTCGGCGACCTGCCTCCCGGCTCGGCCGGCCCCTTCCTCGTCGGCATGATCGCCGCGGCCGTGAGCGGGTTGGCAGCCATCTGGGCGCTCCTCGGCTACGTGCGGCGCCACGACTACACGGTCTTCGTCCTCTACCGGCTCGTGGCGGCGCTCGTCATCGCGCTCCTGATCGCGGGCGACGTGCGAGACGCGAGCTTCTAGGGCATTACTACACTACGTCCAAAGGAGGGGGCCCGACGGCGACCATGGCGAGACTCTCCCCGCGTGCGGCCCGCGGTCGGGTCGCGGCTGCGCTCTGGCTGCTCGTCCTCGCTGCGATCGCCATCGTGCTGGTGGCGTGGGTCGCCGGAGAGATCGCTGCCCGCCAGGAGCGCGAGAGCCTCGACACGCGCCTGGCCGCGAGCCTGCGCGTCGGTCGCGAGGAGTTCGCCGACGTCCTCGCGGAGGCCGAGCTCCGTGCGGAGCAGCTCGCCCGCTCGGAGCCCGTGCAACGCGCCCTCGCCGAGAGGGACCGAGCGGCGGCCGAACGAATCGTCGCCGCCGGCGCCGATCTCGCCCTGCTCGCAGAAGGGGTCACCCTCGCCGGCCAGGTCGACCCCCTCGTCCGGCGCGAGGTCGGCGTCACCGGCGAGAACGGTCGCATGCTGGGGAGCGTCGTCGTGGGCGTGCCTCTGGACGATGCGCTCGCGGGCCGGCTCTCCGCGGCTGCGGGGCTCGTCGAGGGGGACGCTGTCGCCGTCGCCGAGGGCGAGCGGATCGTGGCCGCCTCGGAAGGGCTCGAGGGGGAGCTGCCGGCGGAGCCCGCGGGGGCCACCGAGCTGGGGGACGAAGGGGTTCGCTTCGCCTCGGCGCCGCTCCTCGACGGCACCGACGTCCGTCTGGCCGCCCTCGCCTCCGACGATCCGGTCCGGAGCGCCGAAGGGGAGACCCGCCGCCGCGCCTTCTTCGCCGCCCTGACCACGATGGCGGTGCTCGCCCTCCTCGCCTGGACGATCGGGTGGATCCTGCGGCAGCGGCGCCCGCGGCCGGTCGAGGTGGTGGAGCCTGAGGACTTCGGGCGTCGAGCCGCCGACGCGGGCGGCGGTCGCCAGTCGGCAAAGCGGGTGCGGGACGCAGTGGCGCTCGTGGGCGAAGCGCTCGCCGCCACACACGATCCAGAAGCGCTCCTGCCCGTCATCCTCGAGAGCGCCATCGACGCGACCGGCGCGGCTGGGGCCCGCGTCGTGAGCGGCGGCAGGGAGATCGCACGAGCCGGCGATCCCGGGGCCGGCAGCCGCCCGCTGTCGCTTCCGCTGGGCGCGGACGAGGACGGTATGGGCCGCCTCCTCCTGTATGCGCCGGCCGGCGGCTCATTCGACCACGAGGCTGAGCAGCTCGCCCAGTGGCTGGCCGCCCAGGCGTCGATCGCGCTCGAGAACGAGCGTCTCCACCGCACGGTGAAGCGACAGGCGATCACGGACGAGCTGACCCAGCTGGCCAACCGCCGCCGCTTCACCGAGACGCTCGCGCTCGAAGTTCGCCGCGCCGAGCGATTCGGCGACCCGCTCGCGCTCGTCCTCGCCGACCTCGACGACTTCAAGAGCATCAACGACCGCTACGGCCACGGCACGGGAGATCACGTGCTGCGGCGCTTCGCCGACGTCATGCGCGAGAACATGCGCGACTTCGACCTCCCGGTCCGCTTCGGCGGCGAGGAGTTCGCGGTCCTCCTTCCGGAGACGGGCCTGGAGGGCGGGCGGCAGCTCGCTCTCCGCCTCGCCACGGCGCTCGCCCGCCTGCGGATTCCCGAGATCGGCGGCAACCGCGCGCCTGTGACGGCGAGCTTCGGCGTCGCCTCGTTTCCCGAGGCGGGGAGCGCCGATGGGCTCCTCACCGCCGCCGACCAAGCCCTCTACCGCGCCAAGGCGGAGGGCAAGAACAGGGTGGCCTGCGCCGTACCGGAGTCCCGGCCGAGGAGGTTGATATAAGAGCCCGCATGACGCTGTGTCGGGTCTGCGGACGAGCTTTCGACCCGAGCGGCTTCCAGGTGGTGGTTCCCGGCCTCGGGCAGGGGTTCGACCGGGTCGAATGCGCGGAGATCGCCCTCGCCCGCGGCGTCGCGCCCGCGGCCCCGCCGGCGGCGCCGCTCCCCGCGGTGGTGAAGCCCTTCCCCGCGCCGGCCCTCGGCGCAGCGGCGGCTCCGGTCGCCGCGGTCCTCGACCGCCGGCCCTTCCTCCTCGGCGCGAACGTCGCGCTGCTCGCTGCCGGAACCGCCGTCACGGTCTACCTCTGGCTCCGCGTCTTCGGCGCCGATCCCTCCTCGTCGCTTTCACTTCCGGCGGAGAGCGGGACGCCCGCGTGGGAGAGGGCCACGGTGCCGTCCCAAATCGACCTGGGTCGACCAGACTCCGGCGCACAGGGTCGAAACGCCGGTCCCGCAGGCGGCTCCGGTACGGCTCCGGCGGAGGGCGACGCTGAGGCGACGCCCTCGACGGGACCCGCGCCTGTTCTCGTCTCGAATCCCTCTCCGCGCTCCCCGTCGCCGACGGGTGGCGGCGGCGACGGCCCCGCAGGTGGAGGAGGCGGGGGCGGCGGCGGGAGCGATCCCCAATCGCCGGAGCCGCCGAAGCCGCCTGCCCCGTCTCCGCCGGACACTCCGGGGAAGTGTGAGGACGACGTGGACTGCGACAACCTCGACGACGACGAGGACGACGACGACGAAGACGACGACACCTCGGATCGCAGCCGGGACGCGTCCGCCCGCGCCCGCGACGGGGACCATTCGACACGCGCCGACTCAGACGACCGCGACCAGTCGAAGCACGACAGCTCGTCCGGTGACAAGTCGAAGCACGACAGCTCGTCCGGCGACAAGACGAACGACAAGTCGAAGCACGAGAAGGACCACACCCGGGCCCACGAGAGCGGCAACGGGAAGAAGAAGGGCCACGGGAAGCACCACTAGGGAACGGCTCCCCGCCGGTGTAGACATCATGCAGTCAGGCCATGCGCTGGCTACTCCTCCTTGCCGCCACGGGCCTCGGCCTCGGTCTCGCCGCCGTGGGGCTCGCGCTGCTCGAGGAGAGCGACCCCGCGGAGCTCCGTCCGGACCTCGACCAGGCGGCGCCGTCGGAGATCTCCATCGTCCGGGTCGGCGACACCTACCGGCTCACGTTCGCCTCCGCGGTCGACAACGTCGGGCGGGGACCGCTCCTCGTCGAAGGGAGCCGGCCCGACCGCTCCACCCCCACGATGACGGTGCGCCAGACCATCCGCCGGGAAGACGGCTCGACACGGGCCCGGATGACGCGTGACCGCATGCGCTACGTGCGCTCCGAGACCCACGCGCACTGGCACCTGCTCGGCTTCGAGCGCTACGAGCTCCGGCGCGCCGGCGGCGGCGGGCTCGTCAGCCCGGACCGCAAGACCGGGTTCTGCCTCGGCGACCGCTACGACACCCGCTCGAGCGTGCGCATCGAGGGCGAGCCTGAGGAGCCGGTCTGGACGGAGGAGTGCGGGCGGGGCGAGCCGAACCTGCTCGAGGTCCGCGAGGGAATCTCACCCGGCTACGGCGACGACTACGTCCCTGAGCTCGAAGGGCAGTACGTGGACGTCACGGGCGTGCCCGCGGGCCGCTACGTGCTCGTCCACCGCGCGAATCCCGAACGGACGCTCGAGGAGAGCGACTACACGAACAACGCCGCCTCGGTCCTCCTGGAGCTGCGCCGCCCGGCGGGCGAGATCCCGACGATCGACGTCCTCGACCGCTGCCCGCGCACCGATCGCTGCGACGCCTCCTGAGCCGGGAACCGCCCTGCGCCGGGCGCCGGCGGCATTAAGCTCCGATTAGGGCAGCAGGCCGACCTTGTGACACGCGAAACGGCTCCGATACCTTGAGTGCAAGAACTTCGTGACAGCGCTGTGCCCATGTTCGATCCCATCATCGATCTCCTCAACTCGCAGACGCCCCTCGTTGCGCCGTGGGGTCGCGTTGCCGTCATCGTCGGCCTTTTCGCGCTGGCCTGGCTGATCGCGCGCTCGAGCGCCTTTCTCGCCCGCCACGTCCTCGCCTGGCATGACCGGCGCCATAGCGAAAGCGACCTCGAGGCGACCGGCAAGATGGCGAACATCAAGCGCCAGGAGACGCTCGTCGGCGTCATCCGCACCGGCATCGCGTACACGGCCTTCGGCGCCGCGGCGGTCCTCTCGATCGGGCAGCTGACGGGCGGCGTCGACCGCCTGACCGCCATCGCGGGGGCGTCGTTCGCCGTCATCGTCGCCGGCTTCGCGGCCCAGCGTGTCCTCGTCGACATGCTGGCGGGCCTGATGATGTTCGTCGAGCGCTGGTTCTCGGTAGGCGACACCGTCGTCATCCTTGCCGGCTTCGAGCTCCAGGGCGTCGTCGAGGACGTCTCGCTGCGCCGCACGCGCCTGAGGGCGCTGAACGGTGAGGTCATCCAGGTGCACAACTCGCAGATCACGGCCGTCCGCGTGCTCCCGCGGGGGGTCAAGGAGCTCGCCATCGAACTCTTCGTCACCAAGCGCGACGCGGGCGAGAAGCTGGTCAACGACGTGGCGGAGATCCTTCCCGAGGGCCCCACGACCTTCGCGCGGCGCCCGGAGATCGACCGTGTGGACGAGCTCGCCCACAACCTCACGCGCATTCGTGTGCACGCCACCGTCGCGCCGGGGCGGGAGTGGCTCGCCGAGAGCTTCTTCACGGACCTGCTCCGGCAGCGCGCGGCCGACGGGCTCATCGTCCACGGCCCGGTCGCGCTCGCCGTCGACGAGCGAGCCACCTGGAGCTACGCGCGCGCGAGCGCGGCGTCACGGACGCGCTTCCGCCGCTCGCCGCTGCCCGAGAGGGCCGCCGTCCGCGGCATCTAGCGGGGCTCCGTCGCCTGCGCGGAAGACGCGGACGGCCGCGCCTCACCGCTCAGCGAGGTGTCGCGAGGAGCCCGGCGAGCCGCCCGATTCCTTCCTCGATCTCCTCCTCGGTCACCCGGCTGTACGAGAGCCGGAGGTGGTGCTCGCCTCCGCCGTCCGGGTAGAAGGGCATGCCGGGGACGACGGCGACGCCGGCCTCGAGCGCCCGCTCGGCCAGCGCGGACGCGTCGACCGAAGGCGGAAGCTCCATCCACGCGAAGAAGCCGCCGTCCGGCCGCGTCCACGAAGCGCTGCCGGAGAGATGACGGTCGAGCGCGGCGAGCAGGGCGTCGCGGCGCCCGCTGTAGAGCTCCCGCGAGCGAGCAACCTGCTCGTCGAGGAGGCCGCGCCGCCCGTACTCCTCGAGGAGACGCTGGCCGAGAGCGCCGGCGCACTGGTCGGTGTTCTGCTTCGCCCAGACGAGCTTCGCCACGACGCCCGGCGGGCCGGCGGCCCAGCCGAGCCGGACTCCCGGAAAGAACGTCTTCGAGAACGTGCCCGCCTGGACGACGAGGTCGGGCGCGAGCGTCCAGAGGCTCGGCGGAAACTCGTCGCTGAACGAGATCTCCCGGTAGGCCACGTCCTCGACGACGAGAAGCCCGTGGCGGCGGGCAAGCTCGACGAGCGCGGTTCGCCTCTCCGGCGAGAGGCTGACGCCCGCCGGATTCTGATGGTCGGGGATCGTGTAGAGGAGCTTCGGCGCCGGCCCGGTGGCCAGGATCCGCTCGAGCTCGTCGACACGGAGCCCTTCGCCGTCCATCGGGACGCCGAGGACGTCCGCCTCGAAGCTCTGGAAGGCCATCACGGCGCCCAGGTACGTGGGCGCTTCGACGAGGACGCGGTCGCCTCGGTCGACGAACGCCTTCCCGACGAGCTCGAGCGCCTCGATCGCCCCACTCGTCAGCAGGAGCTCCGCCTCGGAGGGACGCCGGCCTTCGAGCCGCTCCAGGCGGCCGGCGACGAAGTCGCGCGGGCCGGGGAGCCCCTCCGTCGGCGAGTACTGGAACGGCGAGGCGTCGCCTCGCTCGATCAGCTCGCCGAGGATCTCGCCGACGACCGGACCTGGAAACGTCGCCGGATCGGGGAGGCCGCCTGCGAACGAGATCACGTCCTCGGCGGCCGCGAGGGCGAGGATCGCGATCAGACCCTCCCCGCCCCCCGCACGCGTTCGCTCGGCGAAGAGAGCGTCCCAGCGCCGGAGCTCTTGTTCGACGGCCACGCTCGGCTACTCCGGCCAGCGCGCTGGCCGCTCGACGGTCTCGAGCCCCGTCCAGTCCTCGCGTACCGGTGAGAAGACGTCGATCACGACCGCCCCGTCGGGACCCGTCTCGACCGCGTGGGGCGTGTTGGCTGGAATGCACCAGCTTCCGCCCGGACCGAGCGCTCTGCTCTCGCCGGCGACGCTGAAGACGAGGGATCCACGCAGCACGAGCCCGAGCTGCTCGTTCTCGTGGCTGTGCTCCGGGACGACGCTGTCGGGCTCGAGTTCGATCACGCCCATCGTGATCCGCTCTCCGTGGACGGAACGGCCGACGACCCCCTCCCAGATCTGCTGAGGGACGAGCGCAGGGATGTCGTCGAAGGCGCTCAGAAGGTCGATCGTACACCCGCCGGACGGGCACGCTCAGCGGCCACCCGACAGCTCATGCGGCCGGCTCGGCGTGGACGCCGCCACCGCCGGCGCCGACCTGCTCGAGGTAGAACCGACCCCAGGCGATCCGATCGTCGCGGATCCCGGTGATGGTTACGCCGCGCACATCGAGGGCGATGCCGCCCACACGGGTTCCTGTCCATCGCCACTCGCTCCAGACCGCGTCATCCCCCGCTGCCGTTCGAAGGAGCTCGGCCCGAAAGTCGGGGACGCTCTCGAAGATCGTCGACCAGCGCTCCCGGACGGTTTCCACTCCTCGGAAGCTGCGGTCGGGTTCACCGGCTGCTCGCTTCGATAGTCAGGATCGAAGCAATCGAGCAAACGCTCCAGGTCGTGCTCGTTCATAGCACGCTGGTACCGGTGCAAGACCGCCACCGCGTCCTCGCCCATCCTTCACTCTAGGCGAACGCCACGCCACGGCTCGGCCCACGGCCGCCCGCGTTCGCACGACGCCCGAAATGGGCGCACCTGGGATCGAACCAGGGACCTCCCGCGTGTGAAGCGGGCGCTCTCCCGCTGAGCTATGCGCCCCAGCGTGGCGAGGATAGCAACCGCCGTCTAGCCGGAATCCAGCGCGCGGGCGAGCGCCGCGCGGCCCTCCGCGAGCACGGGCTCGCCGTGGGAGACGAGCACCATTTCGACCGGAAGCTCGAGTAGCGGGCGGAGCGCATCGCGGAGCTCCGGAAACTTCATCCCGCTTGGCAGGTAGCGGAGCCACGACTCCGGGCAGAGCCGCACGCCGCCTCGTCCGTCTCCGAGGATCCGGTCGCCCGGAACGAGCGCACGGTGCTCCTCGAGCCAGACCATGACCTCCCCGGCCCGGCGAACCGGGAACGTCTCCACGCCCGCGGGAAGCGTCCGCCGGGCGCGCGACGTTGAGGCGCCGTAGCGCTCCACGACCTCGTCGCGGCTGCGGCGGTGGAACGCGATCGTCGTGAGGACGACGACCCGTTGCCCGTGCCGGCGCACGCGCTCGTCCATCGAGGCCCAGAACGCCTCGGTCTCGGAGGGGACGAGCGGGTCGACGAAGACGAAGGCGTCGGGAGCCTCGTACGCGACGCTGCCGACGTCGGGCGGCGAGTCGGCGGGACTCTCGGGCTCGGGCTCGGCCTCCGCCTCCGGGTGTCGGGCGGTCCAGCGCACGAGGCCCGGCCGTATCTCCCGAAGCTCCATCGCCGCGCAGGCTAGCGGTATGCGGCTGCTACCCTTGTCGGGCCCGGTCGCGCTAAGCGGGGAGCTAGCGGTTCCCTGAACCCGCAATCCGCTCCAGCGGGGCCGAACTCCTGTCCCGAGGGGGTGGCAATCGAGGGAAGGGCTTGCGGACGCAAGCGTTGACGGCCAGGTTCCGCGCACTGGGAGCCTGTGAACCGCGTCAGGTCCGGGAGGAAGCAGCGCTAAGCAGTTTCTCCCAGGTGCCGCGGGGTAGCCTGGCCCGAGTGAGCGTCCCGGGCACCTACTCGAGAGCGTCCTCGACGGCAGGTGCGCGACCGGGCTAATACCATGGGCGGCTCGTGACGGCTCTCTATCGCAAGTACCGGCCGCAGGACTTCGACGAGGTGGTCGGGCAGGAGACCGTCGTCCGCACGCTTCGGAACGCGATCGAGCGCGAACAGGTGCGCCAGGCCTACCTGTTCGCCGGCCCGCGCGGCACCGGCAAGACGTCGCTCGCCCGCATCCTGGCCAAGGCGCTCAACTGCGAGCAGGGCCCGACGGCGAAGCCGGACGGCACCTGCAACTCGTGCCGGACGATCGCGGCGGGCACGTCGCTCGACGTGATCGAGATGGACGCCGCGAGCCAGCGGGGCATCGACGACGTGCGGGAGATCCGCGACCACGTCGTCCTCCAGCCCGTCGAGGGCCGCTTCAAGGTCTACATCCTCGACGAGGCGCACCAGCTCACGGACGCCGCCTTCAACGCCCTCCTGAAGCTGATCGAGGAGCCGCCGCCGCACCTCGTCTTCGTGTTCTGCACGACCGATCTCGGGAAGATGCTCCCGACCGTCCGCTCGCGCTGCCAGACCTTCCTCTTCGCGCGCCCCCGCCTGGCCGAGCTGACGAAGCTGCTCCGCCGAGTCGCGGACGGGGAGACGATCGACGCGCCCGATGCGGCGCTCTCGCTGATCGCCCGGAGCGCGCGCGGAAGCTTCCGGGACGCCGTCTCCACGCTGGATCAGCTCGCGGCCGCCGCAGATGGGCAGATCACCGTCCAGTCGGTGCTCCAGCTCCTGGGCGCCGTCGAGGAGGAGGCGCTCTTCCGCCTCTGCGACCTCGTGGTCGACCGGGATACAGCCGGCCTTCTCGCCTTCGTCGAGGAACTGGCCGACCAGGGTCAGGACCTGGCGCGGCTCGTCACCGACCTGCTCGAGCACCTGCGTCACCTGCTCCTCGTGCAGCACATGGGCGAGGTGCCCGCGTCGCTCCCGGTGACGCCCGAGACGCGCGAGCGCCTGCGCTCGCAGGCCAACCAGCTCTCCGAGCCCGAGGTCCTGCGCCTGATCGATCTCCTCGCGGTGGCGGTCGAGGACGTCCGCCAGGGTGGTGACCCTCGCCTCCCGCTCGAACTCGCGCTCGTCAAGGTGACGCGCCCGGGCGGCGACCTCGCGCAGCAGTCGCTCGCCTTCCGGCTCGAGCAGCTCGAGTCCCGTCTCCGCGGCGAGACGCGGCCGGCCCCACAGCCGGCGGCAGCCGAGCCGAAGCCTCCGCCCCCCGAGCAGGACCTCGATCTCGACCAGGTCAAGCAGGCCTGGCAGCCGACGATCATGCCGGCGGTCTCCGAGCGCTCGATCCCCACCTCCTCCGTCCTCGCCGAGGCACGCCCCGTCACTCTCGAGGGAGACCGCCTCGTGCTCGAGTTCCCGCCCGCGGCTTCCTTTCACCGGAACCTCGCAGAGGAGCCGAAGAACGCGGCCCTGCTGGCGGAGGTGCTCTACGAGGTGACCGGTCGCCGGCTCACTCTGGCGTTCGAGGTCGGCGAGGCGGCGCACGAGGACGTCGAGGAGGAGGCGCCCGCCACCGAGGAGGAGATCATCTCCCTCATGAAGACGACCTTCGACGCACGCGAGATCCGAGAGGAGCCCGAGTAGCCATGGACGTGAACAAGATGATGCAGCAGGTGCAGCAGATGCAGGCCGAGATGGCGAAGGCGCAGGAGGAGCTCGCCAACGAGCGCGTGGAGGCGTCCGTGGGCGGCGGCATGGTGACCGTGACGGCCAGCGGCGCCGGCGACATCGTCGGGATCAAGATCGCACCCGAGGCAATCGACCCGGACGATCCCGAGACGCTCGAGGACCTCGTGCTCGCGGGGGTGAACGAGGCGCTCCGCAACGCTCAAGAGCTCGCCCAGTCGAAGCTGGGAGGCGCCGTGGGAGGCCTCAAGGGACTGGGCCTTCCCGGCCTCTAGACCAGGCACAATGCGCGGGCGGTGTTCTCTCCGCTCGTCGACAACCTGATCGCGCAGCTCTCGCGCCTGCCCGGGATCGGCAACCGGACGGCGCAGCGGCTCGCCTTCCACATCCTCCGGGTCTCGCGCGAGGAGGCTGACGCGCTCGCGGACGCCATCCGCGAGGTGAAGGAGCGGATCGACTTCTGCCGCGAGTGCGGCAACCTCACCGAGGAGGAGCTCTGCGTCATCTGCACGGACGCGCGGCGGGACCGCGCCGTCATCTGCGTCGTCGAGCAGCCGGCCGACGTGCTCTCGATGGAGCGCACGCACGAGTTCCGCGGCCTCTATCACGTCCTCGGCGGGGCGCTTTCGCCGCTCGACGGCGTCGAGCCGCAACACCTGCGCATCGACGAGCTCGTACGCCGGGTCGAGCGAAACGGTGTCGAGGAAGTCGTGCTCGCCACGAACCCGAACATGACCGGGGAGGCGACCGCCGCCTTCATCGCCGACCGCCTGCGGGAGCGGACGCGCGTGACCCGGCTGGCCAGCGGGCTGCCGGTCGGGGGCGATCTCGAGTACGCCGACGAGGTCACGCTGGGCCGGGCTCTGGCGGGTCGCCGTGAGATGGCTTGACATTCGAGCGCGCGCATGAAAGAGTGGCGGTGCTGAACCGGGCGGCCTTCGGGTCGGCCGGTTCAGTGTTTTAAGCGGCTCCTGCGAGGCGGTCTCGGCGCAGTGTGAGCGCCACTCGCGCGTTCCCGCACGGTACGCTCGAAGCGGAGGGAGGCCCGCGGCGGCCCCGGGGAACGGCGGCGGCGGTCCCTACAATCGGCGGAGTGACGGAGACCGCGTTCGAGACGCTTCCCGCCGTCGAGCCGGCCGAGCCGCAGGCCGCCGCCGGCACTCTCGTGATGAAGTTCGGCGGCACCTCCGTCGCCGACCCGGAGAAGATCCGCCGCGTCGCCGCGCGGCTCGTCGAAGCGAGGCGCGCCGGCGGGCGCGTCGTCGGAGTCGTCTCGGCGATGGGCCATCACACCGACGAGCTCGTCGCGCTCGCGCACGAGGTCTCGCCGCGCCCGAAGCCGCGCGAGCTCGACATGCTCATCTCGGTCGGCGAGCGCATCTCGTGCGCCCTCGTCGCCATGGCCATCTCCGACCTCGGCCGCGATGCGATCTCCCTGACCGGCTCGCAGGCCGGCATCGTCACCGACACGGTGCACGGCAAGGCGAAGATCGTCGAGGTGAAGGCGCACCGCATCCACCACGCCCTCGACGAGGACCGGATCGTGCTCGTCGCCGGCTTCCAAGGGGTCTCGACCGCCTACGACATCACCACGCTCGGGCGCGGCGGCTCCGATACGACGGCCGTCGCCCTCGCGGCCGCGCTCGGCGCGGACGCCTGCGAGATCTACACGGACGTCGACGGGGTCTTCACTGCCGATCCGCGCGTCGTGCCGTCGGCGCGGATGCTCCACGCGGTCAGCTACGAGGAGATGCTCGAGATGGCCGCCTCGGGGGCGACCGTGCTTCAGCTACGCTCGGTCGAGTTCGCCCGCAACCACGCGGTCAAGCTGCACGTGCGCTCGACGTTCACCGACGAGGCCGGCACGTGGATCCGGGAGGAGGACGAGCGCATGCTGGAGAAAGCGTTGATCTCGGGCGTCACGCACACGCTCGAGGAAGCGGTCTACGAGGTCGCAGGAGTCCATCACGCAGACCTCTTCGAGGCGCTCGCGGACGCGTCCGTCAACGTCGACACGATCATCCAGGCGGGCCCCGGCATCGTCTTCTCCGCCCCCCTTGACGACCGCGCCGAGATCGCCGCCGCGCTCGAGCGGCTCGGCGCCCGGTTCGGCGAGCAGGAGGGACTCGGCAAGGTGAGCGTGGTCGGAGCCGGCATGAAGAGCCACCCGGGCGTCGCAGCGCGGACCTTCGCCACGCTGCGCGAGCTCGGCATCGAGCCCAAATACGTGGCGACGTCGCCCATCAAGATCGCCTTCTTCTGCGCGCACGACGACGTCGAGCGCGCCGTCACCGGGCTGCACGAGGCCTTCGAGCTCTCCTCTCCGGACGCGGAGCGCCAGCATGCCTAGGATCGGCGTCGTCGGCGCGACGGGCGCCGTGGGAACGGTCACGCTTCAGCTCCTCGCCGAGCGAGGCTTCGCCGACGTGCGTGCGCTCGCCTCGACGCGCTCCGCAGGTCGAATCGTCGCCTATGGAGACAACGAGCTCGAGGTCGAGGAGGCGACGCCGGCTGCGCTCACCGCCGGCGATCTCGATCTCCTCTTCTTCTCCGTCGGCACGGAGGCGAGCCGCGAGCTCGTCCCGCACGGCGTCGAGGGCGGCGCCGTCTGCATCGACAAGTCGGACGCCTTCCGGCTGACGGACGGCGTTCCCCTCGTCGTGGCCGGCGTCAACGACGACGCCCTGGACGGCGACGCAATCGTCGCGAACCCGAACTGCTCGGCCATGCAGCTGACGTGCGCCCTGAAGCCGCTCCACGAGGCGGCCGGGCTCGAGCGGGTGCGGCTGGCCACGTACCAGTCGGCTTCGGGAGCCGGCGACGCCGGCATCGAGCGCCTGCGCGCGCTCGATCCCGCCGAGGGCGACCTCTCCATGGACTGGGACCTCGACGGGGAGGAGTTCAGCGAGGAATGGAAGCTTCGCGAGGAGACGCGCAAGATCCTGGGGCTCCCCGACCTTCCGCTCCACGCGACGTGCGTTCGCGTGCCGGTGCTCGTCGGCCACGCACAGGCGGTCTGGGTGGAGACGGAGGAGCCGCTCTCGCCGGACGAAGCAAGGGAGGTGCTCGCCGCCTCAGCTCACATCGTGCTGGCGGATCGCCCGACGCCGAAAGATGCGGCCGGCGGCGACAAGGTCCTCGTGGGCCGAATCCGTCGGGACTCGGCGCAGGGGGACAACGGCATCGCCCTGTGGGTCGTGAACGACAATCTTCGTAAGGGCGCGGCCCTGAACGCAGTCCAGATCGCCGAGCTCTTGCTCGCGCGGCGGCTACTCGCGGCCTAGCAGGCCGAGCGACAGGCTTCGGAGCAAACGCCGCCGTCGCTCGCGCGTCTCGCGCCGCTCGCGCTCGCGCTCGAGTCGGCGCTCGACGTAGCCCCGGAACTGGCGCTCCTCCTCCGCCCAGCGGGCACGAGTCTGCGGATCAATAGTCTTCTTCGCCACGCTCTTCGAGCAGGGTGATGAGGTAGTTCACTTTACTCTCGATTCGCATGAGCGCGACCATGATGGCGCCGAGCTCATCTGGTTCGAGGGGCGGCATCGCCACGAGCAGCATGGTCGTAAATACACGGACCTGCGGCAAGATGGCCGAAGGGGACTACGGCCGTTGCGGCACCGGCGCCGGCTCGAAGGCCTCCTTCACCTTGCGCCAAGCCCTTGCCCGCAACCCCTCCTCGGCCGGTTGGAGGCCTCCCAGCTCGAGGCGGGCGAGCGCGACGTCACCGTCCCAGCGGACGGCGGAGAAGCCGAAATCGGCGAGGAAGTCCGAGGGGAAGATCGTCCGGTGGACGACGAAGCGCTCGTACGCGTTCTCGCCCTCCGGGTAGCGGTAGCCGAACGTCTCGATGGCCTTGACGCCGCGGTCGCGGGCCTCGCCGATGACGGAGAGGAAGAGGCTCTGGAGCACCCAGGGCGCCCGCAGGTCGACGAGGTACGCGCAGGTGACGAGAACCGCGTCGTCGGAGGGCGGGCCGGCCGGGAGCTCCCAGGCGCGGGGGAAGTGGCCGGCCGGGCCGTACTGGACGAAGCCGAGCAGGCGATCGCCGTCGCCGTGGTAGAGCATGCCCCAGGGCCCCCACCCCTCCTCGATCCGCTCCGCCCACCGCCCCTTCGGCACCGACCGCTGGCCCCGCGACTGCCAGAAGACGCAGCTGGCGCAGACGGCCGGAGCGTCCATGACGGTCACGGCCGTGACGGGCTGAAGCCGATAGGCCATCGGCCCGCGAGTCTACTCCCGCGCCCTCAGGGTGAGGATCGTCGCCTCCGGCCGCGCGAGAAAGCGGAAGGGGACGAAGGTCGTCCCGAGTCCGCGCGAGACGTGGAGAGCCCCGCCGGCCCGCTCGAAGAGCCCTTCCCAGTACGCCGCGCGGAGCTGAGAGAGGCGAATCCTCCCGCCGGGAGCGGGCACGCAGATCTGGCCACCGTGCAGATGCCCCGCGAGGACGAGGTGATACGCGTCCGCCGGGACGCGGTCGGCGTCGTCGGGGAAGTGCGTGAGGAGGACGCGCAGGTCGGCGTCGCCGTTTGCGAGCTCGCGTAAGCCGAGGTGCCGCCACCGCGGGTCGGCGCCGACGACCTGCACGAGCCGTCCGTCGACCTCGAGCTCGGCGGCCTCGTGTTCGAGGAGCCGGGCTCCCGCGCCGTCGAGGCGGGAAAGGTCGGCGGGCCGGCTGAAGGGGTCGCGCGTGACCGCGACGTCGTGATTCCCGAGCACCGCGAAGACGCCGTGTGGCGCGTCGAGCCGGGCGAGCGCCTGCCGCAGAGCGGGTGCACCCCGGCGCCGGCTGACGAGATCGCCCGTGATGGCGACAAGATCGACGCGGTGGTCCCCCGCCCAGTCGGTCGCGCGCGCGAGCGCGCGCGCGTTGAGCGAGAGCGTTCCGAGGTGGAAGTCGGAGACGTGGAGAATTCGAAGGCCGTCCAGCTCTGGCGGCAGGCCGGCGAGGGGGACGTCTCGCTCGACGAGCTCGACCCACTGAGCCTCCCAGAGCGACCACGCGAGACCGCCCGCCACCAACGCGGCGCCGAGAGCAACGGGGAGCATGGTGTTAGCCCTGCTCGCGCGCCCGGGCGAGGTCCTCGCGGAGCCGCTCGCGAGCCTGCTCGATCTCCCGGCGGAGCCCGTCCGTCCGCTCCCGGCCGCCGTTCCGAGCCGGGTCGCGCACCCCGGCACGCCGGCGCGAGGCGACGAGCGCCGCCACGGCGGCGCCGAGAGCGAGCACGAGGAAGCGCCTGGGCACCGTGGAGATTGTAGGAGCTCGAAACAAAGGGCGGGCCCGGTCTCCTCGGAAAGACCGGGCCCGTAATGCCCCTCCGTTCTCTAAGACGCCGCGCGCAGAGAAAACTTGCGCGCGGGCCTACGAGGGCGCTTCCAGCTTCGCGAGCACGGGCTCCAGCGGGACGACGTGCCGCTTGAAGCGAAGCTCGGACTCCTCGAGGCCGGCCGCCACGCCGATCAGCTGCGACAGGTGCAGGATCGGCAGCGCGTAGCTCTTGCCCGTCTGCTTCTCGAGCTTCTGCTGCCACGCGTCGAGCGAAAGGTGGCAGAGCGGGCACGGCGTCACCATCGCGTCCGCACCCGCCTCGAGCGACTGCTCGATCGGCTGGATGAGCTCGCCGAGCGCCGTCTCCTCGCGCGCCTGGATGATGGGGAAGCCGCAGCACTTGACCTTGGCCGGGTAGTCGATCGCCTCGCCCCCGCAGGCCTCGATGATGGCCTCGAGCGTCCAGGGCCGGTCGGGATCCTCGAAGCCGAGCAGCTTCGAGGGTCGCAGAATCTGGCAGCCGTAGAACGGGGCTACCTTGAGCCCCTTCAGCCCCTTGTGCGCGACGCCCCTCAGCCGCTCGACGCCGTCGCCCTCGGCGATGAGCCAGAGCAGGTGCTTGATGTCGACCGTGCCTCTGTACGGCGGCGCGCCGACCCTCTCGAGGTTCTCGCTCACGCGGACGCGCAGGGCTTCGTCGTTTACGAGCTGGAAGTTCGCCTGGCGCAGGTTGAGCGTGCAGACGTTGCAGATCGTCATGAGGATGTCGTTTCCCGTCGCCTCGGCGTAGGCCAGGATGCGGGCGTTCAGGTGCAGGTAGTAGTCGGGCTCGGCCTCGTGGATGTCCCCGGCGCCGCAGCAGGTGACCGCGTCGAGCTCGTCGAGCTCGATGCCGAGCTTGGGGCAGAGCGCCTGCGTCGACGAGTCGAGCTCCTTGGCCGAGAGGGAGGCGAGGCAGCCCTTGTAGTAGGCGACGCGCATCGGTTTAGCCCTCCGCGTGCGGGGTCGGCTCGCCGGGCGTGACTTCGGGCGCGTCGCGGCGGGCACCGCCCGCATCCGTGTGTTCGATGCGGGCGAGCGCCCGCTCGCCCTGGACGATCCCGGCGGCGCCGTCGCGCCCCTGCGCCTTCACGACCTCATGGAGCGCGCGGGCCTCCTGCACCCGGTCGGCGACGTGGGGCGGGATCGGGAGAGGCACCTTCCCCCTGCGGAAGAGGGAGAGCGCGAACTTCGTCTCCTTGACGGCGGAGACGACGCCCTGCGTCTTCGGCACGAGCTCCGTCTCCCGTAGCCAGCCGGTCGTCTTGGCCGAGTGGACGAACCACTTCGCGTGCTTCGCGCCCATGTCGCGGTCGATCCCCTGGGCGACGGACTCGGCCCCGAGCTTGGCGATCGAGTCCCGCGGGTCGACCCCCTTCGGGCAGCGCTCGTTGCAGAAGTAGCAGCGGGTGCAGTCCCAGATCCCGTGCTCGTCGTTGTAGGCCTCGAGCCGCTCCACCTTCGCCCGGTCGCGCGGGTCGCCGACGAAGCGGAAGCCCTTGGCGAGCGCCGCCGGCCCGAAGAACTCCGGATCGGACTCCATGGAGTTGCACTCGGAGACGCAGCAGCCGCACATGATGCAGAGCGCCTCCTTGTGGATCGGGTTCATCTCCTCCTGGGAGTGGCGAAACTCGCCCTGCTCGGGCAGCTCCTCGTAGCCGGTGTCGAGCCAGGGCTTCATGTTCCGGACCTTCGCCCAGAAGGGCCCCATGTCGACGACGAGGTCCTTGAGGACAGGCATGTTCCCCATGGCCGAGATCACCGGGACGTGGCCGTTCTCGGCGTACGGCTTCATCCGCATCTTGCAGGCGAGCACGGCGGCGCCATCCATCCGCATCCCGCAGGAGCCGCAGATCATCATCCGGCAGCTCTTGCGGTAGGCGAGGGTGCCGTCGACCTTGTCCTTGATCAGGTCGAGGACGTCGAGCAGGGTCGCCCACTCGGGCGCGTCCACCTCGAACGTCTCGAGGTTCTTCTCCCCCGTCTCGGCGTCGTAGCGCCAGATCTTCAGGGCCAAGTCCACTAGTCGAGACCTCCGATCAGCTCGCGCATGTCATTTGACCTCCCCATCGTTCTCGCCGGCTAATACGTGCGCTCCTGCGGCTGCCACTTCGTCACGCGCACGGGCTCCCACGTGAGCTGCGGACGCCCGTCGACCCAACTGACCAGGGTGTGCCTCATGAAGTTCTCGTCGTCGCGCTCGGGGTAGTCGTGCGGCCGGGCGTGCGCGCCCCGGCTCTCCCTCCGCGCAAGGCCGGACTCGACCATGCACGAGGCGAGCTGGAGCAGGAAGCCCAGCTCGAGCGCCTGCGTCAGGTCGCTGTTGAAGACGGAGCCCTTGTCCTCCACCACGACGCGGTCGTAGCGCTCCAGCAGGCCCGTGATGATGTCGCCCTGCCGCCGCATCTGGTCCTCACGGCGAAAGACGCCGAAGTTCTCGTGCATCGTCTCGGCCATCTCGTCCCGGATCGCGTGCGGACGCTCGCCTTCGTCCCTGTCGAGAAGCCTCTGCAGCTCCCGCTCGGCGTCGGAGACGGCGCTCTCGGGCACGGCGACCGTCGTGTGGGAGAGGGCCCAGTCGGCGGCGGCCTGGCCGGCCCGCTTGCCGAAGGTGATCGTCTCCATGAGCGCGTTCCCGCCCAGGCGGTTGGCGCCGTGGACGGAGACGCAGGCGACCTCGCCGGCGGCATAGAGGCCCTCGAGAGCGGTCTTGCCCCAGACGTCGGTGTCGACGCCGCCCATGTGGTAGTGCGCGCCCGGCCGAACGGGGATTGGGTCGTGGATCGGGTCGATGCCCGCGAAGACCATGGAGAGCTCGCGCGTCCCGTGCAGGCGCTCGAGGATCCGCTCGGCACCCAGGTGGCGGAGGTCGAGGAGGACGTCGCCGTCCACGCCGCGCCCCTCGTCGATCTCGGTCTGCTCCGCCCGTGAGATGACGTCGCGGCTCGCCAGCTCCATCGCGTTCGGCGCGTACCGCTGCAGGAAGCGCTCGCCCTCCGCGTTCAGGAGGTAGGCGCCCTCGCCACGGCAGCCCTCGGTGATGAGGACGCCGGTCGGCGAGAGCGTCGTCGGGTGGAACTGCATCATCTCCATGTCCTTCAGCGGAACGCCGACGCGCAGCGCCATCGCCATCCCGTCGCCCGTGCACGCATAGGCGTTCGTCGTGCCGGCGTAGAGCCGCCCGGCCCCGCCCGTGGCGAGGATGACCGTCTTCGCGCCCACCGTCTTCAGGCCCCCGTTCAGGAGATCCCAGGAGATGACGCCCTGGCAGCGCCCGTCCTCCTCCACGAGCTGCCAGGCGAACCACTCCTCGTACACGTGGACGTCGCGCTTCATCATCTGCTCGTAGAGCACGTGGATGAGGACGTGGCCGGTGATGTCGGCGGCGTAGGCCGTGCGCGGCTCGCCGGCGGCGCCGAAGGGTCGCTGCGCGATGCGGCCGTCCTCCGTGCGCGAGAAGACCGCGCCCCAGTGCTCGAGCTCGTAGACGTCGTCCGGCGCCTCCTCGCAGAGGACCTCGATCGCGTCCTGGTCGCCGAGGTAGTCCGAGCCCTTGACCGTGTCGAACGCGTGCTTCTCCGGGTTGTCCTCGGAGGCGTTCCCGAGCGCCGCGTTGATGCCGCCCTCGGCCGCGCCCGAGTGGCTGCGGACAGGATGGATCTTGGAGATGATGGCGAGGTCCGCGCCGGCGTCGTGAGCCTCGATGGCGGCGCGCATGCCGGCACAGCCGGCACCGACGATGAGGACGTCGTGCTGGGCTTCCACTCCTTGGAGACGCTACCCGATGGGCGGGAGTGACTGCGTCAGACGCGCGGCCCGGCCTGGGCGACCTCGCCGTCCGGGTCGGCGAGCTTCGCGAAGTTCTCCCGGAACATGGTCGCGAGCTCGCGGGCCTTCGCGTCGTACGCCTCGCGGTCGCGCCAGGTGGAGCGTGGGTCGAGCAGGCTCACGTCGACCCCCGGCACGTGGAGGGGCACCTCGAAGCCGAAGACAGGATCATCGCGGTACCCGACGTCGTCCAGCCGGCCGGAGAGGGCGGCGTCGAGGAGCGCCCGCGTGGCGGCGATCGGCATCCGCTCGCCCTCGCCGTAGGGGCCGCCCGTCCAGCCCGTGTTGACGAGCCAGACGGTCGCGTCGTGCTCCTCCAGCTTCTCGCCGAGCATGCGCGCGTAGACCTTCGGGGGCTGCGGCAGGAAGGGCGCACCGAAGCAGGCCGAGAACGTCGGCTGCGGCTCCATGACGCCGATCTCCGTCCCCGCCAGCTTGGCCGTGAACCCGGAGAGGAAGTAGAACATCGCCTGGTGGCGCGTCAGGCGGGCGATCGGCGGGAGGATGCCGAACGCGTCCGCGGTGAGCATGACGACGGAGCTCGGATGCCCGGCCCGCTTCATCGGGAGCGCGTTCTCGATCTGCTCGAGCTTGTAGGCGGCGCGCGTATTCTCGGTCTTGGAATCGTCGTCGAGATCGAGTACGCCGCGCTCGTCCACGATCACGTTCTCGAGCACGGTCCCGAACGTGCGCGTAGTCTCGTAGATCTGCGGCTCCGCCTCCGCGGAGAGGCGAATCACCTTGGCGTAGCAGCCGCCCTCGATGTTGAAGACGCCGTTCGGGCCCCAGCCGTGCTCGTCGTCCCCGATCAGGCGGCGCTCGGGGTCTGCCGAGAGCGTCGTCTTTCCCGTCCCCGAGAGCCCGAAGAAGATCGCCACGCGGCCGTCGTCCCCCACGTTGGCCGAGCAGTGCATCGGGAAGACTCCCTCGAGCGGGAGGCGGTCGTTCATCAACGAGAAGATCGACTTCTTGATCTCGCCCGCGTACTCGGTGCCGCCGATCAGCACCTCCTGGCGGGTCGGGTGGAGGAGCACGAACGTCTCGCTGCGCGTCCCATCCTCGTCCGGATCGGCCTCGACGGACGGCGCATGGAGGACGAGCGCACCGGGCTCGAAGTCTTCGAGCTCCTCGTCGGTCGGGTCGATGAAGAGCGTCTTGGCGAAGAGCGCGTGCCACGCCGAGTCGGTGACGACGCGCACGGAGAGACGGTGCTCCGGGTCGGCGCCGGCGAAGGCGTCGACGACGTAGACGTCACCCTCGGCGAAATGGGCGACGAGCTTCTCCCGGAGCCCCTCGAAGCTCTCCTCGGAGATCTCCTGGTTGACGTCGCTCCACCAGATCCGCTCCTCGCAGCCCGGCTCGCGCACGACGAACTTGTCCTTGGGCGAGCGGCCGGTGTGCCGGCCGGTGTCGACGACGAGCGGGCCGCCCTCGGCGAGGCGCGCGTCTCCCGCGGCGAGGGCGTGGGAGTAGAGCATCGACATGGTCGGATGCCAGAAGACGCGGCCCTCGGGGTCGAGCCCGTGCCCCTCCAGCCCTCGCGGAGTCGCGGTCATCGCCATGGTCCGTATCGTATGCCTCCTTCCCGGTTTTTCGCCTGAGCACGCGTGGACTACGCCCTGGAGAGGACGCAGATCGTGCCGCTGGGCCTCGACGAGGCCTTCGCCTTCTTCGCCGATCCCTGGAACCTGGAGGAGATCACGCCGCCCTGGCTCCGCTTTCGCGTCGTCGAGGCGCCCGAGCGCCTGGAACGAGGCTCGCGCCTCCGCTGCCGCCTGAGTCTCTTCGGGTGGCGGCTCCGCTGGCTCACGGAGATCACCGACTGGGCCCCGCCGCGCTCGTTCACCGACGTGCAGCTGTCGGGCCCGTATCGGCTCTGGGAGCACACACATCGCCTGAGCCCGAGGGCCGAGGGCACCGAGATCCACGATCACGTTCGCTACCGCGTTCCCGGAGGTCCGGTCGCCCCGCTCGTACAGGGCGCCTTCGTCGGGCGCCGGCTCGCCGGGATCTTCGACTACCGCGCCGAGCGGATGCGGGAGCTGCTCGGATGACCGAGCATCCCTGCCCTCTGTGCGGGGCCTCCTCCCGAGCTCCCGTGGGAGCCCCCTACGTCGGCACCGTAGGGATCCTCCGTTGGAAACGCTCGTTCGACGAGCGCCTGCACCGGTGCGGAGAAGGCCACGTCTATTCCGTGCGGATCGAGCGGGGCAGAGGCGGCGAGGGCGTCACCGTCGACGCGTGGGAGAACGTCGACGAGTGGATGCAGGCGCGGACCGGTGCGGAGCCGTCGCACCGCCCGCCCGGCGTGTGATCAGCGAACGCGCCGCGGCGGCAGCTCGGTCTCGAAGGCGGCTCTCTCGGCGTAGAGGAGGCTCGGCGGCGCCGAGACGTCGAAGCCGAGTGCAACCAGCGGGTCGGCCCGCACGGAGCCGACCAGGTCGGCCCGCTGCCAGACGGCGGGGCCGCGGCGGATCCGGAAGGCGCGCAGCCCCGCCGCTTCGTAGAGGCCGAGCACATGCTGGGTGAGCGGGCTCGGATTGGACGCTTCGCGCGGCTCGTAGGCGATCGAGACGCCGAGTCCGGGCGCCTCGGCCCGGCCGCGGGCGAAGCGGAGCCGGGCCGGCCGGTAGGGCGCGCCCAAGAGCGCCGCCGCCATCCCCGGCAGCGTCACGCGCGAGAGCAGAAACACGACGGCGAGCTCGCCCTCGTGCTCGACGTACGCGCGCACGTTCAGCTGCGAGAAGGGCGCGATGGGCAGGCGGCCCAGACGCCCGCCCGTGTAGCGAAGCGCGGCGATGGTAACGAGATGGCGGCCGTCGACGGCGGCGGGCCGGAGCCCCCGCGGCAGGGTGCGGGCGACGCGCTCGGCATCGGCCTCCCAGCTCGCCAGCAGGAGGTCGCGGACGCGCAGCGAGAGCAGCACGGGAGGAAGCGTAGGAGCGATGCGGAAAGGCATGCCGTGGACATCGAGCGCGCCATCGACCGCTTCCTCGCGGCGCAGTCGCTCTCCGACGGGACGAGACGGGCGTACGGCCAGGATCTCCGGCACTTCGCCGCCTGGCTGCGCGCACAGGGCCTCTCGCTCGAGAGCTTCGACGCGCGCGCCTTCGCCCGCTACGCGGCAGATCTCGCGCGCGACCGGCCGGGCGAGCGGCCGCGGAAGCTCGCCCAGACGACGATCTCGCGCCGCATCTCCGCCGTTCGCTCCCTCCTCCGGGCGACGCTCGGCCCCGCACGCGTCCCCGATCTGCCGCTGTCGGGTCGGCGCCGGCGCCGCCTGCCCCATGCGCCCCGGCCGCACGAGACGGACGAGCTCCTCGCCGGGCTGGAGGCCGAAGGCGCTCTCGGCGTGCGCAACCGCGCACTCTTCGAACTCGTGTACTCGGCCGGCCTGCGCGCCCAGGAGGCCGTCGACCTCTCGCTCGGCGACGTGGATTGGGAGCAGGAGCTCGTCCGCGTCCGCGGGAAGGGCGACAAGGAGCGCATCGTGCCGCTCGGCGAGGAGGCGGCGTACCGGCTGCGGCGCTACCTCGACGACGCGCGGCCCGAACTGGCCCGCGGCGCCGAGAACACGCTCTTCCTCTCCGCGCGCGGCCGCCCGCTCGACACGTCCACGCTCCGCCGCCTCCTCCCCAACCCTCACCGCCTCCGGCATGCCTTCGCCACGCATCTCCTCGAGGGCGGGGCCGACCTGCGCACGATCCAGGAGCTCCTCGGCCACTCCTCGCTCTCGACGACGCAGATCTACAGCCACGTCGACGCCAAACGCCTCCGCAAGGTCTACGACCGTGCCCACCCCCGTGCCTAACCAGGCCGCTCGGGACACGTCGGGGTCTGACCCCGCCGTGTCCGCGCCCGACAGGCATGCGCCATGCCAACCCGCATGCCGCCGCGGCCGCCGACGCCCACGGACGGCGGCCGATGCGGCCCTGTCCGGGGTCAGACCCCGGCCCGTCCGATGAGGACATCGCCCGATCCGGCCGTGGAGGGGTTTCTCGCGCTGCTCGCGGCGCGACGGGCGCCGCGGACCGTGGACGCGTACCGGCGGGACCTGGCCGACCTGGCGGCGCACCTGGACGGCTCGCCTGCGACGGCGGGCACGGAGCAGATCGAGAGCTGGTTGGCCGATCTACGGGCGCGCGGGCAGGCGCCGAGCTCCATCGCCCGCCGCGCCGCGGCTGCCCGCTCCTTCTACCGCCACCTCGTCGCGCTCGGCCTGCGAGCGGACAACCCGGCCGCCGACGTCGACCTTCCCCGCCGCCGCACCCGCCTTCCGCGCACGCTCTCCCTCTCCGAGGTCGAGCGCCTGATCGACGCCGCCAACGGCGTCGCGCCACGCGCCCTGCGCGATCGCGCGCTCGTCGAGCTTCTCTACGGCGCCGGCCTCCGCGTTTCCGAGGCGGTCGGGCTCGAGAGGGGCGGCGTCGACCTGGAGGGCCGGCTCGTCCGTTGCGTCGGCAAGGGCGACAAAGAACGGGTCGTCCCCCTGGGGACGCAGGCAGCGGAGGCCCTACGCCGGTACCTGGGTCGGGGGCGCCCGTACCTCGACCGCCGTCACCGGCCGGAGCTCTTCCTCAACGCCCAGGGCGGTCCGCTCACCCGAGCAGGCGCCTTCCTCATCCTGCGCCGCCTCGCCGCCAAGGCGGGACTGGACCCGACCCGCATCCACCCCCATCTCCTCCGGCACTCCTTCGCCACGCACCTCCTCGAAGGAGGCGCCGACTTGCGCAGCGTCCAGGAGATGCTCGGGCACGCCGATCTCGGCACGACCGAGCTCTACACGCATGTTTCAGACCGGCGCAGACGTGACACGTACTTTGCAGCGCATCCACACGCGCGCCGTCGACGTTAGAGAGACAGTGGAAACCTTGGACACGGAGATCCTGAGCCTCGTCGCGATCGTCAGCGGCCTCGGGGGAGCGATGATCTGGCTGGCGGCGCGGCTGAACATGCTCGAGCACCGCCAGGAAGGCCGCTGCCCCGCCTGCGGCGTCATCCGGCGCCGCGGCGCCTGCAGCTGCGTCCGCTAACGGGCCGTCGCCTTGCGCTTCAGCGTCCGGTGCACGGCGGCTGCGGCGGCGCGCAAGTCCTGTTCCTCCGCCTCCTCGGCGAGGTGACCGAGCAGCGTGAGCGTGTCCGCCTGGGAAGAGCCGTTCTTGAGGGAGAGCACGGCGAGACGGCGCACGGCGGGGTTGGGGTCGTCGTTGGCGAGCGTATGGAGGAGCCCGCGCATCGCGTTGACCAGGCCGGGGTGCGCGCGCGAGAGAAGCTCGAGCGAGAGGAGTGCCGACCCGCGGGCGGCGGGGCTCGTGTCGTCGAGCCCCCGGCGGAGGAGCTCCGTCTTCTGATTGAAGCGCAGCTGCCCGATCGCGCGGTACGCGAGCGCGCGCTCGCGGTAGTCCGCGCTCCGCGCCGCCGCCTCCAAGTCGTCGTCGATCGCGCGGCGGAGGTCGGCCAAGGCGCGCTCGTCGTCGAGCTCCGCGGCGCGCGAGACCGCGTCCGCGAGCGTCACCCGACCGACGTGGCCGACCGGGCGGGCGGGCCGACGTAGTTCGCGGAGGGGCGGATGAGGCGCCCCGTGCGCTTCTGCTCGAGGATGTGGGCCGACCAGCCTGCCACGCGCGCGCAGGCGAACATCGCGGGCGTGAGCGCGGGCGGGATCTCCGCAACGTCGAGCACCACCGCTGACCAGAACTCGACGTTGGTGGCGAGCACGCGATCGGGCTTGCGTCGCCGGAGCTCGTCGAGCGCCACTCGCTCGAGCTCCTCGGCCACCTCGAAGCGGGGCGACTCGAGCTCCTTCGCCGTGCGGCGAAGAAGGCGGGCGCGCGGATCCTCGGCCCGGTAGATGCGGTGGCCGAAGCCCATCAGGCGCTCGCCCCGGTCGAGCTTGTCGCGGATGTACGCCTCGATGTCCTCCGCCCCCGCCGCCTCGTCCAGCATCGGCAGGACGCGCGCCGGCGCGCCGCCGTGCAGCGGGCCGGAGAGAGCTCCGACCGCCGCGGACATGGCCGCTCCACAGTCAGCACCCGTGGAGGCGACGATGCGGGCCGTGAAGGTGGAGGCGTTCAGCCCGTGCTCCGCCGTGCAGATCCAGTAGGTGTCGAGCGCCTTGGCGTGCCGGGGATCGGCCTCGCCCCTCCAGCGAAGGAGGAACTTCTCCGCCGCGGCGTCGCCCTCCGTGACGGCGTCGTGGGGGACGGGCGCCCGGTCGGGGCCCCGGGCCGACTGGGCGACGACGGACACCATCGTCGCGGAGAGCCGCCCGAGGTCGTCCCGCGCCTGTTGGTCGTCGATGTCGACGAGCTTCGCGAGCTTCCACTCGGCCGAGAGCCGGGCCGTCGCCGCCTGGAGGTCCGAGGGCGCGTCCCCGGTCGGATTCTCCAGGACGAACGGCTCCGGATCGGGCATCCCGGGCTCGAGCGACTCGTCCACGAGCAGGCCCCATACCTTCTCGTAGGGCACGTGACCGACGAGCTCCTCGATGTCGACGCCGCGGTACCGGAGCGCCCCTCCCTCCCGGTCGGGCTCCGCGATCTCCGTCTCGAAGGCCACGACGCCCTCGAGGCCTGGCTTGAAGTCGGTCATCGCACTGCACGGTACCGAACGGCCGCGGACCGCGGTGCCGCATAGAATCGGGTCCCGGCCATGGGTCACCGAGTCACCTTCATCCCCGGCGACGGGACGGGGCCGGAGATCGCCGAGGCGACGCGACGCGTTCTCGAGGCGACGGGCGTCGACTTCGACTGGGACGTCCAGCAGGCGGGAGCCGACGTCATGGACGCCTACGGCGGCAACCCGCTCCCGGACCACGTGCTCGACTCGATCGAGGCGAACGGCGTCGCGATCAAAGGCCCGATCACGACCCCGGTCGGGACCGGCTTCCGCTCCGTCAACGTCGCGCTCCGGAAGACGCTCGATCTCTACGGACAGGTGCGGCCGTGCAAGAGCTATCCAGGCGTCCGCTCGCGCTACGAGGACGTCGACCTGATCGTCGTCCGCGAGAACACGGAGGACCTGTACGCAGGGATCGAGGTCGAAGAAGGCACAGCGGAGGCCGATGAGCTCATCGCCTGGCTCGAGAATCATCTGCAGGCACGAGTCCGCCAGGACTCGGGCCTGACCATGAAGGCGATCTCGGTGGCAGGGACGCGCCGCATCGTCGAGTTCGCCTTCGACTACGCGCGCCGGAACGGCCGCCGCAAGGTGACCGCCGTGCACAAGGCGAACATCATGAAGTTCACGGACGGCCTCTTCCTCCGCGTCGCCCGCGAGGTGGCGGAGGCGAACGAGGACGTCGAGTTCGAGGACCGCATCGTCGACAACCTCTCGATGCAGCTCGTGCAGCGGCCCGAGGAGTACGACGTGCTCGTCTGCCCGAACCTCTACGGCGACATCGTGTCGGATCTCTGCGCCGGCCTGATCGGCGGGCTCGGGCTCGCGCCGGGCGGCAACTTCGGCACGCGCGCGGCCGTCTTCGAGCCGACGCACGGCTCAGCGCCGAAGTACGCGGGCCAGAACCGGGTGAACCCGATGGCGATGATGCTCTCCGGCGTCATGATGCTCCGCCACCTGGAAGAGCAGGAGGCGGCCGAGCGGCTGGAGGGCGCGATCGCGGCCGTCATCGACGAGGGCAAGCACGTCACCTACGACATGAAGCCGACACGCGACGACCCGACCGCGGTGGGGACGAGCGAGGTCGCGGACGCGATCATCGACCGGATGGGAGTGCGAGTTTGAGACGCAAGGTGACAGTGGTGGGCGCCGGAAACGTGGGAGCGACGGCGGCGCAGGAGATCGCCCGCCGCGACTACGCCCGGGTCGTGCTCGTCGACATCAAGGAGGGCCTCCCGCAGGGCAAGGCGCTCGACCTGAACCAGGCTGCCCCCGTGCTCGGCTACGAGCCGGCGATCACGGGCACGAACGGATACGAGGAGACGAATGGGTCGGAAGTGGTCGTCGTCACCGCCGGCGTGCCCCGCACGGGCGACATGAGCCGGGACGACCTCGTGACGACGAACGAGGGGATCGTCGGCTCGGTCACACGCGAGGCGGTCGAGCGCTCCCCGGACGCGATCCTGATCGTCGTCTCCAACCCTCTCGACGCCATGTGCCACGTGGCCAAGGACGTCTCCGGCTGGCCGCGCGAGCGTGTCTTCGGCATGGCGGGCATCCTCGACAGCGCCCGCTTCAGCACGTTCATCGCCTGGGAGACCGGCGCCTCCGCAAAGGACGTCACCGCCATGGTGCTCGGCGGCCACGGCGACCAGATGGTGCCGGTGGTGTCCGCGACGACGGTCGGCGGCGTTCCCCTGCGCAGCCTCGTCTCCGACGGGCGCATCGAGGCAATGGTGGAACGAACGCGCAAGGGCGGAGGCGAGATCGTCAAGCACCTCGGCACGTCGGCGTGGTACGCACCCGGGGCGGCCGTCGCACAAATGGTGGACGCCGTCATGCTCGACGAGAAGCGCGTCCTCCCCTGCACCGCCTATCTCCGGGGCGAGTACGGGATCGACGATCTCTACATGGGCGTGCCGGTCAAGCTCGGCGCGAGCGGGATCGAGGAGATCGTCGAGCTCGATCTCAGCCCCGACGAGCGGGCGGCCCTCGAGGAGTCGGCGGACGCGGTGCGCGAGGTCGTGGGCGTCCTCACCGGCGCCTAGCCCAAGACCCCGGGGCTACGATCGGCGGCAGTGCCGCGCCGCCCTCTCTTCTCTCTCGGGCTCCTGCTCGCCCTCGCCGTCGCGACGGCCGGCGTGCTCTGGCTCGTCCCGTCCGATCACTACATCGTCCTTCCCGACCGGGCGCGCCCGGTCGATCCGCTCGTCAGCGTTCCCGGCGAAGGAGAGAGCGAGGAGTCGGGAGGCATCTACATGGTCGACGTGCGCGTCGGGCGCGCGAACCTCTTCGAGCGCCTCTTCCCGGGCCTCTACGACGGGGCCGAGCTCGTGCCCGAGAGCGTCCTCAACCCGGTGGGCGTGAGCGACCGCCAGCGGCGTACGAGCAGCCTCAACCAGATGTCCAGGTCCCAGCTGATCGCCATCGCCGTCGCACTGCGGGAGCTCGGCCGGGAAGTGTCGGTCGAGTCGTCGGGCGCCGAGGTCGTGCTCGTCCAACCTGGCACGCCCGCCGAGGGCGTGCTCCTGATCGGCGACGTGATCGTCGAGGCCCGCGGGGAACCCATCGAGACGACGGTCGACCTGCGCCAGGCGATGCGGCCCGTCCGTCCTGGAACGACGGTCGAGCTGACCGTCGAACGGGAGCAGGACGAGGTGGAGCTGAGCGTGGGGACGCAGGCGTCCCAGCAGGGGCCCCGCCGCGCCGTCGTGGGGGTTCAGGTGCGCGACGCCCAGGAGTTCGACTTCCCGCTCGACGTCGAGATCGACGCCGGCTCCGTCGGCGGGCCCTCGGCGGGTCTCGCTTTCGCGCTCGAGATCGTCGACGAGCTGGGCCCCGACCTCGAGCAGGGCCGCCGAGTGGTCGCCACGGGCGAGATCACGCTCGCCGGCGATGTGCTCGCCATCGGCGGCATCCGGCAGAAGACGATTGGCGCCCGCGAGGCCGGAGCGAACGTGTTCCTCGTTCCGGACGCCAACGCCGCCGAAGCAAGGGAGCATGCGGGTGACCTCGAGATCGTCGCCGTCTCGGACTTCGACGAGGCGTTGACTGCCCTGGCAACCGAGTAGTCGTCTATCCTGAGAACGCGCTGACGAACCTTTGCGGAAATTGCATGTTTTTCGTGGGGGCAACGCTTCAATCCAGGGGCGCTCGGCCCTAGGATGGTGACGCCCCGGAAGATGTCCAAGCGGCGCGAAATCACCTGCAACGACTGCTATTTTCGCCAGGCCGGCCTGTGCGCCCTCGGGGACGGTCCGTGTCCCACCTTCCGGCCGGCGAAGACGGCGCGCCTGGAGCCGCCGCGACAGCCGAAGCTGATCGCGCGCCCCGTGAGCGCCCACGCGGCCGCCTGAGCAGCCCTCACCGTGGAAAGCGAGGATCGTCCCGGATCGCGACCAGGTCCGAGTCGGTCTGCGCCCAATCGCGGGCGGGCGGGTTGAGCTCGACCGCTCGGCTCAGATGCTCGAGCGCGGCCTCGCGCTCGCCCGCCAACGCCTCCATGCAGGCGGTGTTGTAGAGGACGTTCGAGTTGTCGGGGTGCTCCGCGAGCCGGCCGCGCATGATCTCGAGAGCGCGGCCGTACTCCTGGCGCTGGTAGAACGGAAACGCCTCCAGCCACGCCTCCCAGGGCGAGGGCTCGAACGCCTGGCCCGGGACGCCCCCCGTTACGAGCACGGTCGTCCCGACCTCCTCGGCGAAGGCCTCCCTCCGCACAGCCGGGTCCCGCACGAAGACGAACGTCCCTGCGGGCGCGTCCCGCTCCTCGCCGTCGAGGACGAATCTGGCCCGGCCGCTCAGGACGACATAGAGCTCTTCGTGGTGACCGGCTCCGGCCCCGAGCTCGTCATGCTCTTCGATGACGCGACCGCCCGCCTCCGCTCCGCTGTAGGCGTTGACGCCGAAGGCGGTGATCCCGAAGCGAGTCCGCACGGGATGGGTGACGAATTCGCCTTCGAGCCGGTGGAGCTCGTCGAGGCGGGCGACTTCGAAGCGCTCCTTCACGCGGCGACGGCGGTCGCCTCGCGGACGAGCCGCCCAAGCCGCGCGACGCCCTCTTCGATCTCGTCCGCGGTCGCGTACGAGAAGGCGAGCCGGACCGACTCCTCGCCGCCGCCCGTGAAGTAGAAGTCGGAGCCCTTGACGAAGGCGACTTCGGCCTCGGCTGCCTGCGCCTGGAGCTCGTCGCCGCGGACGCCGCCGGGCAAATCGACCCAGAGGAAGTACCCGCCGTCGGGCTCGTTCCAGGCCGTGCCCTCGGGCATCTCGCGCTCGAGCGCTCCGAGCATGGCCTCGCGCCGGATCCGCAGACCCGCGCGGATGCCCTCCACGGTCGGGTCGAAGCGACCGCGACGCAGGAACTCGTAGAGCGTCGCCTGCACGAAGATGGAGGGCGAGACGTAGTTCTCGAGGATGAAGCCCTCGATCGAGGCCACGAGCTCCTCCGGGAGGATGAGATAGCCGACTCGAATCCCGGGAGCGACCGTCTTGGAGAACGAGGAGAGGAAGATGACGCCGTCGCCTCCCGCGAGCTCGAAGATCCGGGGCAGCGGCTCGCCGGCGAAGCGGAGGAGCCCGTAGGGGTCGTCCTCGAGGACGACGGCTTCTGTGGCGCGAGCAAGGTCGAGCAGACGTTCGCGGCTCCCGCGCGAGAGCGTCCTCCCGCTCGGGTTCTGGAAGGTCGGGATCGTGTAGACGAGCGAAGGGCCGCTCCCGCCTGCGAGCGAGCGCTCGAGCGCCTCGACGTCCAGGCCCTCCTCGCAGAGCGGGACGTCCTCGACCTCGGCACCGACACGGCGGAGGATGGAGAGGGAGCGGTCGTAGCAGGGCGCCTCGACGTAGATGCGCACGCCGTTCCCGACGAAGTGGCGGGCGACGAAGTTGAAGGCCTGGAGAGAGCCGTTGGTGACAAGCACGCGGCCGGCGTCGACGCCGTGGCGCTCGGCGATCCACTCGCGTAGCGGCGCGTAGCCGCCCGGCTGGCCGTAGTTGAGCGCGGTCGCGCCGTCGCGGGCGAGCGCCTCGCGCGCGCAGTCGCCGAACTCGTCGATGGGAAGCAGATCGGGCCCGGGAAAGCCGCGGGCGAAGGAGATGAGAGCCATGCGGCGAGTCTACTCAGCGAGGAGGCCGGACCGTGTCGGGCATGTTTGAGCCGGCACGAGCGGGGAACACGCTCGGGCGCGGAACCTGTCTTCTTTCGCCGATTTCAGAGCAGACGGGCCTCCTTATCCGGACGAGAGGTACGCGGCCAGCCGCTTCGACGTTCGACTGACGCGGTGAAAACCTCTCTTCCTCGTCTGTTCACGAGCTAGGTTACGCGAATGCCTGAGGACTACTTCGGCGAGCGGGTCGCAGAGCGATTCGACGAGAGGTACGCGTACCAGGCCGACCCTGCCGTCGTCGACCCCATCGTCGCCTTCCTGGCGGATCTCGCCCGCGACGGGGCCGCGCTCGAGCTCGGCATCGGCACGGGTCGGATCGCGCTGCCGCTCGTCCGGCGTGGCGTTCGGGTGCATGGGATCGATCTGTCGGAGGCGATGGTGGCGCGGCTGCGTGCGAAGCCGGGCGCGGAGCAGATCGGCCTGACGATCGGCGACTTCGCCACAACGACCGTCAAAGCCACGTTCTTCGGTCGCCTACCTCGTCGCCAACACGATCATGAACCTGACAACGCAGGACGAGCAGGTCGCCTGCTTCCAAAACGTCGCAGCGCACCTCGACCCGGGCGGCTGCTTCGTCATCGAGGTGCTCGTAGCGGGGCTGCGGCAGCTTCCACCCGGCGAGACGTTCCAACCCTTCGACGTGAGCCCGACGCACCTCGGATTCGACGAGTACGACGTGGCGCGACAGGGCCTCGTCTCGCATCACTATTGGATCGCCGACGGCAAGGTCGAAGTCTTTTCGCCGCCGTTCCGCTACGTGTGGCCCTCGGAGCTCGACCTGATGGCGCGGCTCGCCGGGATGACGCTGCGCGAGCGGTGGAGCGGCTCGAACCGGGAGCCGTTCACGAGCGACAGCACCAAGCACGTCTCCGTCTGGGAGAAGCCGGCTTCGCCTTCGCGCGAGTAGAGGTTTATCTAAGCTCGATCCGCTCGAGAGAACGACCACACTCGAGACGCAGCTTCCCGACCTGAACGACGTCTCCCTCGCGCATCAACCGCAGGATGAGCGCGCCCGCCAGCGCCTGCACAAGATGCAACGCGGTCGTCGGTGTGCTCGGCCGTCGCCCTAGACGGAGAGTTTCAGCGATTTCCAGGGGCCTGTGGCAATGAGGATGGCGCGCATGCAGCGCAACGCCCAGCGGGACAGGGAGCCTCGAAGCAGAGCGAGAGCGAGGGCGACACAGAGGCCCTGCCCTCGGCTCCGTCGTCTCCGTCCGTGATCCCGGGCGACCCGGATGAGTTTCCGCTCTCGATCGGGCTCGTCCGGCTCGCCCTCGTCGGCCTCGGCTTCGTCGGCGTCGTCGCCGGCGTGACGGGCCACGTCCTGGGCCGAGTTCGCCCGAGCTAGCCGCTTCGCCGAACCCAAGCGCGCGAGCGAAGTTCGCTACGAGGCGGGCGCGCCCGCGACCTCGGCCGCGAGGCGGGCGACCTCGGTCGGGTTCGTTCCGACCCGGACGCCGTGCGACTCGAGCGCTCGCTTCTTCGCGCGCGCGGTCCCCGTGCTGCCCGAGATGATGGCGCCGGCGTGGCCCATCGTCTTGCCGGGCGGCGCTGTGAAGCCCGCGATGTAGGCGACGACCGGCGTCGCCATCTCGGCCTCGATGAAGTCGGCCGCCTTCTCCTCCTCGGCGCCGCCGATCTCACCCACCATGACGACGAGCTCCGTTTCGTCGTCGGTCTCGAATCGCGCGAGGACGTCGACGAACGACGACCCGACCACGGGGTCCCCCCCGATTCCGACGATAGTGGACTGGCCGATACCGAGCTGCGACAGCTCGTGCCCGATCTGGTACGTGAGCGTGCCGGATCTGGAGACGAGCCCGACGGGGCCCTCGCGGAAGATCTCGGCCGGGATGATGCCGACGTTCGCCTTCCCGGGCGAGAGGACGCCGGGGCAGTTCGGGCCGACGAGCGTGATGCCTCGCGGCCGCACGTAGTTGTAGACGCGGAGCATGTCGTGTGCGGGGATGCCCTCGGTGATGCAGATGATCGTGCCGATGCCGGCGTCGACCGCTTCGTAGATCGCGTCGGCCGCGAAGCGCGCCGGGACGAAGACCATCGCCGTGTTCGGGCTCGTCTTGGCCATCGCCTCCCGCACCGAGTCGAAGACGGGAATCCCCTCGACGTCGCCGCCGCCTTTCCCCGGCGTCACGCCGGCGACCACGTTGGTTCCGTAGCCGAGGTTGCGCGTCGAGTGGAAGGAGCCCTCGCGTCCAGTGATGCCCTGGACGACCAGGCGCGTCGACTCGTCGACGATGATCGCCACTAGGGCGTGACCGCCTTGAGCGCGATGCCGGGCATGCGCACCCGATCGCCCTCGATCCGGTCGCCAAGGAGCTCGCGGACCCGCTCCGCGTCCTCCCCTTCGCACCCGACCCGCTCGAGCCACGGCTCGTACGGAATCCCCCGGCCCCGGAAGAGCTCGAGCGCCTCGATCTCGAGCCCCGCGCCGTCGATGTGATCGCGCCATTCCGCCTCGGTGTAGGAGCGGACGTGGCTGGGATCGCGAATCCGGTGGGCGGCCTCGGCGTCCTCGCCGTCGTAGAGGAGGTCCTCGACGAGCACGAGCCGGCGACTGACTCGCGCCATCTCCCCCACGGCGACCCGTACGTCGGCGAAGTGGTGCGCGGCGCGGCGGCAGGTGACGACGTCGAAGCTCGCGTCGGCGAATGGGAGGTCCTCGGCAGAGCAGATGACATCCGGCTCCATGCCCGGAGCAGCGTCGCAGGTCACGACCTCGAGACCGGCCTCGCGCAGCCGTCGCGCGACGTGCCCGCCCCCGGTGGCGACGTCGAGCCCGACCTTGGCTTCAGCCGCCCACTCGACCAGGAGATCGAGGTCGGGGCCGGTCCGATGGACGTCGCTCTCCCGAAACGCCCGCGCGCGCGAGCTCCAGAGGTCGGCGCTCATCGCGCCCCCGCCAGCTCCACGACCCGCTCGGCCGCCGAAAGCATGGTGTCCTCGACGTGGACGTTCTCCGGCGAGGCCTCCGTCAGCAGGCGACGCCCCTCCTCCGCGTTCGTCCCGTCGAGGCGCACGACGATCGGATGCTCGATCGGCATCCGCTCGAGCGCCTCGAGGATGCCGCGCGCGACCTCGTCGCAGCGCGTGATCCCGCCGAAGATGTTGAAGAGGATCGACTTCACCTGCGGGTCGGAGGTGATGATCTCGAGCGCATCGACCACGCCCTGGGCGTCGCCTCCGCCGCCGAGGTCGCAGAAGTTGGCCGGCGATCCGCCCACCTGGTCGATGACGTCGAGGGTCGACATGACGAGCCCGGCGCCGTTCCCGAGGATGCCGACCTCGCCCTCGAGCTTCACGTACGTGACGTTCTTCTCGCGGGCGAGGCGCTCCTGCTGGTCGGCGGCCTCGACGTCGCGCATCTCGTCCACGTCGTGGTGCCTGAAGAGGGCGTTGTCGTCGACGGTGAACTTCGAGTCGAGCGCCTTCACCTCTCCCGCCGGCGTGACGATCAGAGGATTGATCTCGCAGAGCATCGCGTCCGCACCGACGAAGGCGTCGTAGAGCTTGCCGACCATGGCGGTCACCTGCTTCTGCTCGTTCGGGTCGTCGAGGCCCGCGGTGAAGCAGAGCCACCGCGCCTGATAGGGCTGGAAGCCGACAAGCGGATCGACGTGTAGCCGGGCGAGCGCCTCCGGCGTCCTCTCCGCGACCTCCTCGATGTCGACGCCGCCCTGGGTCGTGAGCATGAAGAGCGGCTTCTTCTCGCCCCGGTCGAACGTGACCGAGAGGTAGTACTCCTTGGCGATGTCGGAGGCCTTCTCGATCCAGAGCTTCCGCACCGTGTGGCCGCGAATGTTCATACCGAGGATGTCGCCGGCGCTCGCCTCGGCCTCCTCCGGCGTGTCGGCGAGCTTGATGCCGCCCGCCTTGCCGCGCCCGCCGGTGAGCACCTGAGCCTTGACGACGACCGGACCTCCGAGCTCCTCCGCAGCAGCGCGGGCCTCCTCCGCCGATGCGGCCACGCGCCCCTCGGACACCGGGATGCCGAAGCGCGCGAAGAGCTGCTTTCCCTGGTACTCGTAGAGATCCACGGGCCGCGCGAGTCTAGCGAAGGCCGTCCGAATCACTCGCACGAGCGATCAGCCGAAGCCTCGAGCGGGGCGATGGGAGCCTGAGGTCGCCTCATGAGGCTCGTCCAGAGGCTGTTCAGGGTTCTCGTCATCGTCGCCGCCGCGGCTGTCGTCCTCGGTGGTGCCGCCGCGCTCGGAAGCACGCTCTTCGACGAGCCGCCACGCGACGCCGACGAGTTCGCGCAATGGGTCGAAGCCGGGAGCGAGCGTTCCGCGCAGGCGGGCAAAGCCGAGCCGGCCAAGCGAAAGCGAACGCCTGCGGAGCGCCGCTTCGTCCGCGAGCTGAACGCGATGTGCACGCGCCACGAGCGGGAGTCCGACGAGATTCCAGCTCCCCGGACGAGCGAGGAGATGCTCGCGTACTTCGAGCGCTTCCTGCCCGTCGCCCGCCGCCACCACGAGGAGGCCCGCAGTCTCGATCCGCCGCGGAGATACCGCGCCGATCTCAAGCGGCTGCTCGAGCTCGACGAGTCCGGGTTGACGGCGATCGAAGCCATGCGCTCGGCACTCGTGGGAGGCGACGAGGGGGCGTACGGGGCGGCGCTCGCCAAGCTGAACGTGCTCGTCATACGCCTCGACCGGGTCTTCCGTCCCCTCGGCGCGACTGCGTGTCTCAGCGACTGACTCGCCGTCAGTAGACTCGCGCTCGTGGGGGCGATCGCGTCGATCTGCCCGTTCACGACTTGGGGCTTCCGGGCATACAGACGAACGCTGTAGGTTTCCGGCGTCCACCCGAGTAGGAGGAGCCGCATGTCGACACTGCGCGACGACGACATCCAGACGACGACCCAGGACACGAAGAGTCTCCAGCCGGCCGACACGGACCAGGACGACCAGGACGCGGACGACACCGACACCACGGACACGGACACGGACGACACCGACCCCAGCTAGCGGCCGCGCCCTCGCACGCACGCTGGGGCCGGTCTCGGCGGAGACGTTCTTCGCCGAGCACTGGGAGCGGCAGCCGCTCGTCGTCCCGCGCGGCGAGGCCGGCCGCTTCAACGACCTCCTCTCCGAGGCTGACGTCGAGCGGCTGATCTGCTCGACCGGGATCCGCTATCCCGCCTTCCGGCTCGTCAAGGAGGGCGCGCAGATCGACCTCCGCGCGTACACGCGCGACATTCCCTGGCGGCCGCCCATCACCGGGGCTGCCGACGTCGGCAACGTTCTCGAGGAGTGGGAGGCGGGGGCGACGATCGTGCTCCAAGCGCTCCACCTGAACTGGCGCCCCGTGGCGGCCTTCTGCCGCGACCTCGAGCGCGCTCTCGGCCAGCCGGCGCAGACGAACGCCTACTACACCCCTCGCGGCTCGCAGGGCTTCGCCGTCCACCACGACACGCACGACGTCTTCGTCCTCCAGGTCGCGGGCGAGAAGCGCTGGCTCGTCTACGAGCCGCTCCTCGAGCTGCCGCTCAAGCGGCAGCGCTACTCGAAGGAGCTCGGCGAGCCCGGCGAGCCGACGCACGAGCTCACTCTGCGGGCCGGCGACACGCTGTATCTCCCGCGGGGCTGGCTGCACCAGGCCGAAACCTCCGAGACGGACTCACTCCACCTCACGGTCGGGATCAACACCTACACGTGGATGGACGCGTTCCGGGCGGCGCTCGAGGACTGTGCGCCGGAGCTCGGGTTCCGCCGCGCGGTGCCGGTGGACGGGATCGGCGGCGAGGAGCTCCTCGGCCGCCTGCGCGCGCGGCTCGATCCCGACGAGGTGGCGCGGCGGACGCGGCGGCGTTTCGTGCAGACGCGCCCCCCAGTCCCCGGCGATGGGCTGAGCCGGCTCCGGGCGCTGGCCCGGCTGGGGCAGGAGACGCCGGTCGAGCGGAACGCGACCGTGATCGCGGACGTGGAGGCGGACGAGGGCGCCGTCGTGCTCCTCTTCGAGGGCAAGGAGCTTCGCTTTCCCGCCTTCGTGCGCGAGGACGTGGAGTTCTGCGCCGAGGCGGAGGAGCCGTTCCGGCCGGCCGACCTGCCCGGAGACCTCGACGGCGAGGGCAGGCTCGTGCTCGTGCGCCGGCTCGTGCGCGAGGGGTTCCTGCGCCTTACCGACGTGCCACGCGATGGCTCGTCGCCGCGTAGCGACGGGCGTGCTGAGGCGTGACGGCGCCGCAGGTCAGGTAGACCGTCTCCTCGCCCCGCTCCTCCGCGACCTCGATGTCGTGCACGGCGCCGGCCCGGTCGCGGAAGCGGACGTGGAAGCCGTCGCCGTTCGCATCCGAGCCGAGGAGCTTCAGGTCGTCGATCCCCGAGAGCTCGGACTCGACCCGAACCAACTGCTCGGCCGCCTGCACGGCGAAGGAGTAGGCGGAGCGGCCGCGGTAGCGCTCGAGCAGCACGTTGCCCTCGGCGTGCTCGTCGAGGAGCGAGCGGGCGTCCTCCCGGCCCACGCGCCCGAAGTAGAGCCCCTGCGGCAGGACGACGACGTTGCCGGCGAAACGATCGCCGCCGACGTGGGTCGACTGCCAGACCCAGCCACTCTCCGTCTCACGACGGAGCGCGTCGTAGAGCGGGCGTCCGTACTTGGCGCAGCAGCGGTCGCGCTTGCCGTGCGTGCAGACGACGAAGAGCGGGTGCTCCACGGGAAGGCCGGCGGTCTCATTGCCGGAGAGAGCGGCCGCGAAGTCGAGGTCGACGAGATCGTCGTGACGGTCGAACTCGAGCTGGAAGAAGCGCTCCTCGCCCGGCTTCGACGTGCCGAAGAAGAGCTGCCGGCGGCCGTAGGAGCGGCGCTCGGGCTTTTTCACAAAGAGGAGCCGCGCGTCGCCGAGGGCGCGCAGTTGGGTGCGCAGGTGCGTCTTCAGCTCGGGCGAGAGGAGGCTCCCGCCGAGCACGTCGCGGTCCCAGAGCCCGCGGTACTCGACGAGGATCCAGTGGTCGATGCGACTGGCGGTCGCGGCGAGCGGCTCTGCACTCTCGTTCGAGACCTGTGCGCAAAGAGCCCGGTTCGCTACACGCCGCACCGGCTCGAGGCTAATCGTCACGGCTCAAGCGTACCCGATTTGTAAGGCGTGCCTTACAGTCGGCGTCGGGGCAGCGCGAGGAGCTCTTTCGTTCGACATCGGCGCGCATTCCATCTCGGGGTCTGACCCCAGAAGGAGGCTGCGCGCGGGCCGAAACGCTGCTCCCATGCGGACGGCACGGGGTGCGCCACGCCACCCGGCCGGGGTCAGACCCCAGTACGAGACTGTGAAAAGAGCGGCCCGAAGTCACGCGCGGAACCCTAGGGTTCCGCCCCGTCGCCTTCCTGGGCGACGACGCAGATGACCTGGCCGGTCTTGACCGGCTCGCCCGCCGCGACCGAGAGCCCCGTCACCTGGCCGTGGCGGTGCGCGGTGATCTCGTTCTCCATCTTCATCGCCTCGACGATGCAGATCACCTGTCCCTCGCTGACCTCGTCTCCGTCGGCGACCTCGACGGCGAGGACGGTGCCCTGCATCGGGCTCACGACCGCCTCCTTCGCCTCGGCGTGGTGCCCCGCGCTGCCGACCCTCTCACGGCGACGTCGCGCGAGCTCGGCATGCGGCGGCTCGGGCCTGAGCAGCTTCACCACGTAGCGCCTGCTGTCCAGCTCGATCCCGACGGTGTGCTCCGTGAGCGGCTTCGCGCCCGCCGGAGCCGTGCGCTTCGTCGAGGCGAGCGTCTGCGCTCGCTCCGCGAGTGCCTCGCTCTCCACCACTCCGTGACAGGTCGAGCCTTCCACGAAACACGGATGCTCGAGCAGTGCGCGGTGGAAGCCCACGAGCGTCGTCACGCCCTCGATCGCGTACTCCTCGAGGGCGCGCAGCATTCGCCGGCGAGCCCGCTCGCGGTCCGTGTCCCAGACGCAGAGCTTGGCGATCAGAGGGTCGTAGAGCCCGACCACCTCCGAGCCCTCGACGACGCCCGAGTCCACGCGGATCCCGGGGCCCGCCGGCTCCCGATAGCCGGTGATCACGCCCGGCGCGGGCAGGAAGCCGTTCCCGACGTCCTCGGCGTTGATCCGGCACTCGATCGCATGGCCCGAGAAATGGACGTCCGCCTGCCCGAACGAGAGCCTCTCGCCCGCGGCGATCAGCACCTGCTCGCGAACGAGGTCGATCCCCGTGACGAGCTCCGTGATCGTGTGCTCGACCTGGATGCGCGTGTTCATCTCGAGGAAGAAGTAGTGGCCGTCCCGGTCGAGGAGCCCCTCGATCGTCCCGGCACCTCGGTAGCCGACCGCCTTTGCCGCCTCGACCGCGAGGGCGCCGATCCGCTCGCGCAGCTCGGGCGTCACCGCGGGCGAGGGCGTCTCCTCGACGAGCTTCTGGTGGCGCCGCTGGATCGTGCAGTCGCGCTCGCCGAGGTGGACGACGCCCCCATGGGCGTCGGCGAGCACCTGCACCTCGACGTGGCGGGGGTCCTCGAGAAACTTCTCCACGTACACCGTCGGGTCCGCGAAGTAGGACTGGCCCTCCCGCCTCGCCGACGCGAGCGCGCGCTCGGCCTCCTCGGCCGAGCCGACGACCTTGAGGCCCTTGCCCCCGCCGCCGGCCGACGCCTTGATCGCGAGCGGCCACCCGTGCTCCTCGCCGAGCCGGAGGATCTCCTCCACGGACTCGACCGGCTCGGTCGTCCCCGGAATGACGGGGACGCCCGCCCCGCGCATGAGCTCCCGAGCGCGGACCTTGGAGCCCATGACCTCGATCGCCTCCGGGGGTGGCCCGATCCAGGCGAGGCCGGCCGCCTCGACAGCGCGCGCGAACCCCGCGTTCTCCGCGAGGAAGCCGTAACCGGGATGGATCGCCTCCGCTCCGGCCCGCTTCGCGGCCTCGAAGATGCGTCCGTGGTGGAGGTAGCTCTCGGCCGGCGCCCCCGGGCCGACCAGGTAGGCCTCGTCGGCCACTGCGACGTGGATCGAGGCGCGGTCGGCCTCGGAGTAGACCGCAACCGTTCCGATGCCGAGCTCCCGCAGAGTGCGGAAGACGCGGACGGCGATCTCGCCGCGGTTGGCGACGAGGACTTTCCCGAAGAGCGCCACGACCGGCCTATTGTGGCCGGTCTGGCACCCGCCCTACCGGTTCCCGAAGGTGACGGCGAGCTCGGCGCGCCGGATCGGCCAGTGCGACGTGGAGTCCCGCCGCCACGGGCCCGGGCGGTTCCAGCGCTCGACCTTCGCCGTGATCCGCTTTGAGCCCAGGCGGATGAGGTCCATGTGCCCCACCGTGGGATCGTTGTCCTGCCGGTACTTGAGGCGGTGGTCCGAGTTCATCGCGTTCGCCGAGGCGGCCGAGACGAGGTAGTCGGAATGGGAACCGATGGTCGACCAGTCGGTCCCTCCACGGCCGTCCGGATGCCCGCCCTTCTTCCGCAGCCAGTCCATGAAGCCGGATCCCGGCGTCATCTCGTCGCACTGCTTCCAGCCGCAGAAGACCGCCCAGCCCGAGCCGGTGTGAGGCGTGCCGAGCGTCACGGCGTCCTCGACGAGGAGGTAGCGGGGAAACCGGGGATGGTCCCGCTCGACCTGGGCGAGCGCGTAGCGGACGATCAGGCCGCCCATCGAGTGGCCGACGAGGTCGACGCGCTTCCCGCGCTTGGAGTAGTGGCTCCAGATCGTCCAGGCCAGGTGGTAGCCGAGGTGGCGGATGCTCGTGTTCGCATCGTGCGACCGGCCGCTGTGACCATGGTGCCTCCCGTGCCTCCCGTGGTGTCCCAGCCAGTGCTTGCAGTTCCGGTCGCCGCGGTAGTAGGCGATTGTCACGAGCGGGCCCTTCTGGCCGAAGTCGCGGAACCGCTTCTTCATCTTCCCCCAGTAGGAGCCGCAGTCGTAGCCCGGCGTGTCGTCGAGGTCGAATCCGTGCACGAAGAGGATCGGCTTCTTGCGGTTGTCCGAACGACGTGCGTCGGCGGCTCCCGCGGTCGCCCCCACGACGACGAGAGCGAGCAGGAGGGCCGCCACCCGGAGCTTCATGCTGCAAGTCTTATTCCCGCGCCCGTAGCGATTCGTAAAGCTTCCGTTTGCTTTCTGTAATCGCCGCACGAACCCTGGGCGTATGCTCCGGGGCATGCCGTTCGCCGACCAGCTCACGGTCGCACGCGCTGCCGCGGTGCCGGCCGTCGTGGTCCTCTTCGCCTGGGACTTTCCCAACCACGACTACTGGGCGACCGCCCTCTTCGCCGTCGCGATGTCGACGGACTGGGTGGACGGCTGGTGGGCGCGCCGGAGCGGTCGCACCTCCGACCTCGGACGCCTGCTCGACCCCGTCGCCGACAAGCTCCTGGTCCTGGCGACCCTGATCATGCTCGTCGGTCGCGTCCTTCCCGCCTGGATGGTGGCCGCGATCATCGCGCGCGAGTTCCTGGTCACCGGCCTCCGCCTCGCGGCTCTCGAGCGTGGAGTCGTGATGGGAGCCCGCGACCTCGGCAAGCTGAAGACCTGGGCGCAGGCGACCGCGGCCGGGCTGGGCGGCCTCGCCGCCGGCGGCGCCTTCGCGGACGAGGTCGCCTGGTGGGCGGGGCTCGTAGCCCTCGTCCTCACCTGGCTCTCGGGGCTCGACTACGCGCGCAGCGCCCCCAGGGTGCTCCGTGGGCAGCAGCCTGCGTAGCTTCCGCAGGGAGGATCGCGAGGAGGTCCTCGGGCTCTCCCGCCGCGCGCTCAACCGGCCCGCCGAGCAGGTGGGGAACCCCCTCTGGGCGACGCGGGACGAGCTCGAAAGCGAGCTCTCCGACTGGGACTTCCCTCCGGAGGAGACGCTCTTCGTCCAGGAGCTCGACGGGAACGTGGTCGGCTTCGGCGGCATCGAGGTCGAGCGGGGCTGGGAGGATGCCGATCTCTTCGGGCCGCTCGTGGCTCCAGGCTACCGTGGCCAGCAGCTCGGGCCCGAGCTGCTCGACGCCTCGCTCGAGCTCGCGCGTCGGCACGAGGCCCGGCGCGTGATCGCCTCCGTGGGCGTGCGCAACCTCGCGGGGCGCCTGCTCCTCGAGCACGCCGACTTCCACGTGCTCGGGAGCGCGAAAGCGGTCTTCCGCCTCGCTCCCGGGGATCACCGCCGCGCCGAGGAGAAGCCGGAGGGCGTCGAGGTGCGCCGGGGGACGCCGGACGACCTCGAGGCCGCGATTCGGCTCTACCACGCCTGCTTCCCGGACGGCGTCTTTCCGGACGAGTCCTGGCGGGAGGCGCTCGCCCGGGGGACCGTCTGGCTCGCGGAGTCGGACGAGCAGCTGCTCGCCTTCCTCGACATCGACCCCAGCGACCGGTGGGCCTACCACATCGGCGTCGTCGAGAGCGAACGGGCCCGCGGGCTCGGGCGCTTTCTCCTGTCGCGCGCGCTCGACGACTACTGGACGGGCCACGCGGGCGAGACGATCGGCGTCTCCGTCGAGGCTGACAATGTCCCTTCGCTCAGGCTCCTTCGCCGGCAGGGCTTCGCCCCGTGGCTCGTGCTCCAGTCGTACGAGCTTCGCCTTTGATTCTCGCCGTCGACCAGGGCACGACGGGGACGACGTGCCTCGTCGTCGGCGAGGACCTGCGCCCGCGCGGCCGCGGGTACCGCGAAGTGCCGCAGCACTTCCCTCGTCCCGGCTGGGTGGAGCACGATCCGGAGGAGCTCTGGGTCTCCGTGCTCGGGGCCGCCGAAGACGCGCTCGCCGACGCCGGTCTGGAGGCGCGCGACCTGGCCGCCGTCGGGATCGCGAACCAGCGCGAGACGACGGTCGTGTGGGACCGCCGGACGGGGGCCCCGGTGCACCGCGCGATCGTCTGGCAGGACCGGCGCACGGCGGAGCGCTGCAAGGAGCTGCCGGCCGATCTCCTGCGCGACCGCACCGGGCTCGTCCCGGACCCGTACTTCTCGGCGACGAAGCTCGAGTGGATTCTTTCCGAACGCAAGGCCTCCGGCCTCGCCTTCGGAACGGTGGACTCGTGGCTCGTCTGGAAGCTCACGGGCGGCCACGCGCACGTCACGGACGCCTCCAACGCCTCGCGGACTCTGCTCTTCGACATCCACGAGCTCGCCTGGGACCCCGAGCTGCTGGAGCTCTTCGGCGTGCCCGAGTCGGCGCTCCCGGAGGTGGTTCCCTCGAGCGGGATCCTGGGCGAGGCCGAGCTCTTCGGGACACGCCTGCCCGTCGCCGCGATGGCCGGCGACCAGCAGGCCGCCCTCTTCGGCCAGGCGTGCTTCCGCCCCGGGGAGGCGAAGGTCACGTACGGCACCGGCAGCTTCGTGCTCGTCAACGTCGGCGCGGATCCAGGCGAGCCCCGCGACGGGCTGGTGCAGACGGTGGCCTGGCGCCTCGGAGGGGAGCCGGCCGTGTACGCGCTCGAAGGCTCGGTGTTCGTGACCGGCGCCGCCCTTCAGTGGCTGCGAGACGGGCTCGGCGTGCTCGCCGGCGCCGCCGAGAGCGAGGCGCTGGCCCGCGCCGTGGACGGGAACGACGGCGTCTACTTCGTTCCCGCCCTCACCGGCCTCGGCTCACCCCACTGGGTGCCCGAAGCCCGAGGCCTGATCGCCGGGCTCGACCGCGGCACCCGCCGCGAGCACCTCGTCCGGGCGGCGCTCGAGGCGATCGCCTACCAGGTGCGGGACGTCCTCGACGCAATGGGGACGGAGCCCGGCCTCCTGCGCGCGGACGGAGGCGGCGCCGCGAACCGCTTCCTCCTCCAGTTCCAGGCGGACGTGGCCGGCATGCCGGTGGAGGTGCCCGAGGAGCGCGAGACGACGGCCCTCGGTGCGGCCGCGCTCGCCGGCCTGGCCATCGGGACGTGGTCGAGCCTCGACGAGGTCGCGGACGCCCGGAGGCCGGCGGAGCGCTACGAGCCGGCCATGCCGCCCGAGGAGGTGAAGCGGCTCGTGGGCGAGTGGCGCACGGCCGTCAGGCGGACTCTTCCGGCTCCGTGACGTTCTCGTAGATCCCCGCCCGCCACCAGGCGCCGCGCTGATCCCTCGGCTCCTCGAGCAGCCGCGCGAGAGCGCGCTCGAGCGCCTCGCGCTCCTCGGGCGGCGGCTCGGGCGTGATCTCGAGCTCCACCCAGGGCAGACTAAAGGCATCCGCGGCCTCGGTCGATGGAGGCGGAGATGCGACGGGGTCTCCTTACGTTCGCCCTCGCCCTTGCGCTGCTCGCGGTCGCGCCCGCAGCGCAGGCCGCCTCTTGGGCGCAGCCGCAGATCCGAGTGGTCGTCGAGCACGGCCTCATGGGTCCCTCGGTGCCCAAGTTCCGCCCCGGCCACCCGCTCACACGCCGAGATCTCGGCACGGCCATGGCGAACCTGACCGGAAAGCCCCAGGTCGTCGTCGCCCCTGACCGGAGGGTGAAGCTCCGGGAGCTCGACCGGACGCTCGTCCGCGCCGTTCGCCTCAAGGGGGCCGCCCGCCGGTTTCGCCAGCAGGTGGCGGCCGCCGGTCTCCGACCGCCTGCGCGACTGGGGACCGAGGTCGTCGTCCGCCTGCTTTCGCTCCGCACGAACCACCCGGCGGCGAAGGACTTCCGCGAGCTCCGGCCGGGGGACGTGGTCAACCGGGCCGAGGCGGCCTTCTCCCTCGCGCGCGTCCTCGAGCTCGGCGACTGGCAGCGAAGCTACGTCAGCCAGCTCGCCTCCTCCTTTTCCCTCCCCGCGCTCACGGCCTGGAGGAAGCGCGTGCTCAGGCGCGCAGTGCGCTTCGTGGGCTATCCCTACATCTGGGGCGGCACGTCGGAGCTCCCGCAGACGCTCTTTGGGGTCACCTCACGCGGCGGCTTCGACTGCTCCGGCTTCGTCTGGCGCGTGTTCAAGCTTCAGCCGTTCGCCGGCGCCCCGCGCCTCCAGACCGTCCTGCGCGGCCGGACGACGTACGACATGAGCGCCGAGTTCCCGAAGAGCAGGCGCATCACCCGCAAAGGCCTGCGCCCGGCCGACCTCGTCTTCTTCGGTGCGCGCGGGCCCCGCTCCGCGCCGTCTCAGGTCGACCACATGGGCATCTATCTCGGGCGGGGCTGGATGATCCACTCCTCCGGCCAGGGAGTGACGCTCGTCCCCATGACCGGCTGGTATGCAGACCGCTTCGCGTGGGGCCGCCGGGTCCTCCGCGAGGCGGGTGTCTCCTAGCCACCTTTCCGGGGAAGAGCAGGAAAAACGCTAAATCCCTCGTACGGGGGATGACTGTGCGGTGGCCGCAGCTGATACTTCCGCTCGTCAGGCGTCCGAATGGGAGAGAACAAGATGCTGCATTGGAAGGCCAAGCTCACGTACCTGCTCGTCGTCGCCGCCCTTCTCGCCTCCTTCCTTGGCGAGGCCGAGGGCTGGCACTGGTAACGCGCGGGAAGTCGTGAACCTCATTCCGATCCGCTCGGCTGAGAGCGCATCGGGTCAGGCAAAGCCGGGAGCCCTCGTG
>JBOHAD010000010.1:0-46405 GCA_050697555.1 Gaiellaceae bacterium
CGGGGATGTGACACGCGGCCCCTACGAGGGGCCGGCCTCAGATCGGGTAACAGAGAAGCCCTGCTATGCAGGGCTTTCAGAGGAGCGGATGATGGGACTCGAACCCACGACCTTCTGCATGGCAAGCAGACGCTCTAGCCGACTGAGCTACATCCGCCCGGCCGGGCCAGTATAGCCGCTGTCCAGGCACGCCGAATACGGATTCGAGATCCCGCGCTCAGCGCTGCTCTCCGTCCAGGGCTTCGTTGACGAGTCGGTCGGCGAGCTCGTTGTGCTCCCGGCGAACGGCCGTGTAGCGGACGCTCGAAAGCCGCCGCGCCAGCTGCGCGGCCTCGAGCGAGAGCTCGACGAGGGCCGCATTCTTCACCCGGTACTCGCCGCGCATCTGCTTGACGAGGAGCTCCGAGTCCGAGACGACCTCGAGCTCCTCGAGGCCCAGCTCGACCGCCTTTCGCAGGCCCGCCACGAGGGCGCTGTACTCGGCGACGTTGTTCGTGGCCACGCCGATCGCCTCGCCGTGGGCCGCGAGCATCGTGCCGTCCTCCGCCTCGAGCACGTAGGCGGAAGCGGCGGGGCCAGGGTTCCCGCGGGCGCCTCCGTCCGTGAACAGGCGAGCCTTCACAGCAGTGGATAGACGTCGAAGGCCGGCTCCTCGTAGGGATGCGCCCGTCGCAGGGCGGCGACGACTTCGTCGTGACGGTCCGCGGGGAACACCGTCTCGAGCCGGAGCTCGGGCACACGCTCCTCGCGCCCGCGCTCGCCGAGCGTCGGCGACGTCCCTTCCCCTCCCAGGAACGTGCCCGTCCCCTCCGCGTACCAGGAGCACCGCTCGTAGTCCCCGATCCTCCCCGCCCCGGCGGCGAAGACGGCGTCGCGGACTCTGTCGAGCGCCTCCGCGGGCACGAAGACCACGAGCTTTCGCGCCTCCGGGCTCACGTTTGCGCGGCCGGGAGGCCGGGAAGGCCGAGCCCATGACGACGATGCACGTGCGGCCTCGGCCGACGCCCGAGGAACGCGCGGAGGTCAACGTGGACGTGGAGGTCGACGAGGGCCTGACCGTCCATGCGGCGACGATGGAGGACTGGGTCGCCTACCGGCAGGGCTGGGAGCTCACCCTTCACGAGGGGCACGACTTTGGGCGTCCGAACAACGTGGAGGCGCGCCTCCTCTTTGCCGCCGGGGAGCAAACGTCGACGCTCGCCTTCCGGCTCGACCAGCTCGACGACGCGACCGACACCGGCGAGGAGCTCGTCCTCCGGTTCGAGGAGGAGGACGGGATCGCCAATCTGGCGAGGCTCCGGACGACCGGGCTCGACGTCGAGCTGCACCACATCTTGACGTTCACGTAGGCGCGCGGAAGCGCGGCGAGTCGTGACGATCCGCGCGCCACGCGTGCGCCCGCGAGGAGTACGCTCGAACGCGGGTGGAGGCACGGGGTGGCCCCAGGGAGCTCGCGGGCCAACGTGGTGGCGCCGCTCCGTCCCTACGTCGTCTCCTTCTCGAACACGTCGATCTGCGCGCGCTGGAGCTTGCCCGAGTAGTCGACGTAGATGGACTTCCATTCCGTGTAGAAGTCGAGCGCGGCCTGGCCTGCCTCGCGGTGGCCGTTGCCGGTCGCCTTCGTCCCGCCGAAGGGCAGGTGCACCTCGGCCCCGGTCGTGCCGGCGTTGATGTAGGTGATGCCGGCATTCAGGTCGCGCATCGCCTTGAACGCCTTGTTCACGTCGCGCGTGAAGATCGACGACGAGAGGCCGTACTCGATCCCGTTGGCGATTCGGATCGCCTCGTCGACGTCGGTCGCCCGGATGAGCGCGGTCGTCGGCCCGAAGATCTCCTCCTGCGCGATGCGCATGCCCGGCTCGACGTCCGCGAAGACCGTCGGCCGGTAGAAGAACCCCTTGTCGAGCCCGTTTTCGGTGGCGACCTCGCCGCCGGTCAGGAGCTTGGCGCCCTCGTCCTTGCCGATCTCCGTGTAGGAGTGGATCTTCTCGAGCGCCGAGCGGTTGATGACCGGCCCCACGTCGGTGTCCGCCTCGAGCCCGCTTCCCAGCCGAAGCTTCTCGGCCCGCTCGACGAGCTGCGAGGAGAGCGACTCGTACACCCGGCCGGACGCGATCACCCGGCTGGCCGCCGTGCAGCGCTGGCCGGACGTCCCGAACGCGGACCAGAGGATCCCGTCCACGGCGAGGTCGACGTCGGCGTCGTCCATGACGATGATCGCGTTCTTGCCGCCGAGCTCGAGGTGGATGTGCTTCAGGAGCGGCGCGCCGTTCTCCATCGTCCGGACGCCGACCTCACGCGAGCCCGTGAGCGAGATGAGCGGCACGTCGGGGTGCTTGACGAGCCGCTCGCCGACCGTCTCCCCGCCCCCGTGGACGATGTTGAGGACGCCCGGCGGCAGCCCCGCCTCCTCGAAGATCTCGACGAAGCGCTCGCCGAGCATGGGCGTGTCCCGCGCCGGCTTGAAGACGACCGTGTCGCCGCAGACGAGCGCGGGCGCGATCTTCCAGCTCGGAATGGCGATCGGAAAGTTCCAGGGCGTGATCACGCCGACGACGCCGACCGGCATGCGGATGCTCATCTGGAACTTGTCCGGCATCTCCGACGGCGTCGTGTGCCCGAAGAGGCGACGGCCCTCGCCCGCCATGTAGAACGTCATGTCGATCGCTTCCTGGACGTCGCCGCCGGCCTCGGCGCGCACCTTGCCCATCTCCTCGACCATGAGCTCGGTGAGCTCGTCCTTCCGGTCGATGAAGCGCTGGCCGACGCGGAACAGGATCTCCGCGCGCTTCGGGGCCGGCACGAGCCGCCAGCGCTCGTAGGCCGCCTTCGCGGCCTCGACCGCCCGGTCGACATCCTCGGCGGTCGAGCGCGGGAAGGCGCCGATCGTCTCGCCGGTGGCCGGGTTCGTGCTCTCGAACGTCTCCGTGCTCGCGGCGTCGACCCACTCGCCGCCGATGTAGTTCTTGTACGTCTCCGTCTCTCGAGTCGCCATCGTTCTCCTTCTCGTTTCCCGCGCGCGATTCTAGGCTTCGCTCCATGCCCCAGGTCGGCGACAAGGCCAGCCGCACCCGCACCGTGCGCGGGCAGGACGTCGAGCTCTTCACGGAGCTGACGGGCGACCGCCACCCTCTCCACTACGACCAGGCGGCCGCGGCGCGCTCGCGCTTCGGCGGCCTCATCGTCCAGGGCGGCGTCACGTCCGGCCTGCTCAACGCCGTCGTGGCCGAGGACCTCCCCGGTCCGGGCAGCGTCTTCCTGCATGTGGACTGGAGCTTCGAGGCGCCGGTCCGGCCGGGCGACGAGATCACCGCCGAGGTCGAGGTGCTCGAGACGAGGGCGGACAAGCCGATCACGCGCCTGCGAACCACGATCACGAACGCGGAGGGCGTCGTCGTGCTGGACGGGACGGCGCTCGTATGGACCGAGCCCCTCTAGGCCGCAGCCGAGCGCTCGGCCTCCTCGCGGTCGCCCTCGTCCTGTCGATGACGGCGTGGTTCTCGGCGACCGCGGTCGTGCCGCAGCTCCGAGGGGAGTGGGAGCTCTCCGACACCGCGGCCGCCTGGCTCACGATCGCCGTCCAGCTCGGCTTCGTCGCCGGAGCCCTCGTCTCGAGCGTCCTCAATCTGGCGGACGTCCTCTCCGCCCGCGCCGTCCTCCTGACCGGGGCCGGCGGGGCCGCGGCCGCGAACGTCCTCCTCGTCGCCGCCGGCAGCGCGGGGGCCGCGATCCCGCTTCGCTTCGCCACCGGCTTCTTCCTCGCGGGCGTCTACCCGCCCGCCCTGAAGCTGATGTCGACCTGGTTTCGGCGCGGGCGCGGGACCGCGCTCGGCATCCTGGTCGGGGCGCTGACCCTCGGTTCCGCCGTCCCCCACCTCGTCAACGGTCTCGGCGCGCTCGACTGGCGCACCGTGATCGTCGCCACGTCGGTCCTGACGCTGGCCGGCGGCGTCCTCGCCTTCACGGCTGTCCGCGAGGGCCCGTACGCGTTTCCGCGCGCCACGTTCGACCCGCGCCAGGCCCGCCTCGCCTTCGCCAACCGTGGCGTTCGCCTCGCCAGCCTCGGCTACTTCGGGCACATGTGGGAGCTCTACGCCATGTGGGCCTGGTTCGCCGTCTTCTTCGCCGAGGCGGCCGGCACCGGAGGCTCCGGGCCGGCGTACGCGACGTTCGCGGTCATCGGGGTGGGAGCGCTCGGCTGCTGGGCGGGCGGCGTGCTCGGCGACCGGATCGGGCGGGCGGAGACCACCGCCGCGATGATGGCCGCCTCCGGCGCCTGCGCGGTCTCGATCGGGCTCCTGGTCGGCGAGCCCGCCTGGCTCGTCCTCCTCGTCGGGCTCGTCTGGGGGTTCACCGTCGTCGCCGACTCGGCCCAGTTCTCGACGCTCGTGACGGAGCACGCCGACCAGGCGTATGTGGGCACGGCGTTGACGATGCAGCTCGCCGTCGGCTTCACGCTCACCGTGGCGACGATCTGGCTCCTCCCCTTCTTCGTGGACGCGGTCGGCTGGCGTTGGGCCTTCGCCTTCCTCGCTCCCGGGCCCGCGCTCGGCGTCCTGGCGATGCTGAGGCTACGCTCCGGCTAGAGGCCCTGGCCGCTACTCGTACGCGTCCGTCGGCGGGAACGTTCCCGACGCGCGCGGGCGCCGCCGGTCGCGTGTTTGCCTGCGCTCCTTGAACTCGCCCGGATCCTTGCCCTGCCGGCGATCGGGGCCCGTGCGCCGGTCGATGATGACCTCGACGTTCGGGTTGTCCTTGTAGTACTCGACGAGCGTGTCGTAGAGCTCGTCCTCGAGCTCGGGAGGGATGACGCAGTAGATCACTGCGTCGAACTATAGGAGGAGCGCCTGGCTAGATCCTGGGAATGTCCGGCGTGAGGCGGCCGTCCATCCCCAGGTGCCCGTTCCACCCTGTGAAGCGGGGATCGAGCTCGTCGAGCTCGTAGCCGCGCTCCGCCAGGCGCACCGGCTGCTGCGAGTCGAAGACCACCCGGTACTGGTACCAGGAGATGTCCCAGCCGATCGTGACCACGACCTCCGGGTTGACCCCCGAGAGCGGGAGCAGGCTCACGCGCGCCTCGCCGAGGCTCTTGGCGATGCCTGCGATCGTGCGCCGATAGGCGCTCTCGTTGAAGATCTCCGCCGCCTCGACCATCGCCTGCTCGACCGGCGAGAGGCGCCGCAGCATCGGCTCGGAGACGGCCGCCTCCGGCTCGGCGCGGCGCTGCTCGAGCAGCCCGCCGACGATCCCGCCGAAGCGGCGGCGCCGGCGCGTGTCGGAGACGATCGGCGTCGTCGGGCTCCCCTCCTTGATCCAGCCGTGCTCGTCGGCCGTGGCCGTGCAGAGGGCGCAGACGTCCACCCACTCGTCTCCGCCCGGCGTGAAGCGGATCGCCCGCTCCCCCATCAGCAGCGTGCGGTGGCAGATCGCGCACGTGCGGTAGATGTCCTGCTTCCTGACCACGCTCATAGGCCGGCCTCGACGGGAGCGAGCCAAAGGCGAGCGACGCTCACGATGCCTTCGCCTCCTCCCGCTCGCGCTTCGCGTCCTCGATGATCTTCTGGGCGATGTGCGCGGGCACCTCCTCGTAGCGGAGGAAGGAGAGCGTGTAGTCGCCGCGGCCGCCGGTCAGCGAGGTGAGCGACTGCGAGTACGTGAGGATCTCGGCCATCGGCACCTCGGCGCGGATCGTCGTCATGCCGCCCGCGGGATCCATTCCGTGCAGGCGCCCGCGGCGTGAGTTGAGGTCGCCGTTGACGGCGCCGACCGTGTCGTCCGGGACGGTCGCCTCGAGCGACATGATCGGCTCGAGGAGCACCGGGTCCGCCTTCTCGTAGGCCGTCTTGAAAGCCATCGAGCCTGCGATCTTGAACGCCATCTCGGAGGAGTCGACCGAGTGGTAGGAGCCGTCCACGAGCAAGACCCGGACCCCCTTCACCGGCGCGCCGGCGAGCTCGCCGCGGGCCATCGCCTCCTGGATGCCCCTGTCCACCGCCGGGCGGAAGCTCTGCGGGATGACGCCGCCTACGATCTTGTCCACGAACTCGTACCCCTCGTGGCCGGGAATCGGCTCGAGCTGGATGAGGCAGTCGCCGAACTGGCCGCGGCCGCCCGTCTGCTTCTTGTAGCGGCCCTGCGCCCGCGACTCCGTCCGGATCGTCTCGAGGTAGGGCACGCGCGGCTGGTGCAGCTCCACCTCGACGCCGAAGCGCCGCTTCAGCCGGTCGACGGCCACCTCGACGTGCATCTGCGAGAGCCCGGCGAGGAGCTGCTCGCCCGTCTGCTCGTCGCGGCGGAGGACGAGCGTCGGGTCCTCCTCGGCGAGGCGCCGGAGCGCCGTCCCCATCTTCTCCTCGTCCCCCTTTGCCTTGGGCGTGATGGCGAAGCTCATGACCGGCTGCGGGAAGTCGAGCGGGGCGAGCTCCACCGGCTTGTCCTCGGCCACGAGGAGGTCCCCGGTGACGGTCTCCTTCAGCTTGGCTACCGCGCCGATGTCGCCGGCGGCGAATTCCTGCGTCTGCGTGTGCTCCTTCCCCTGGAGCGTGAGAAGCTGCCCCACGCGCTCCTTCCCGTGCGTCCGCGAGTTGAGGAGCGTCGAGTCCGAGGCGAGGGTGCCGGAGAGGACGCGGAAGACGTTGATGCGGCCCGAGAAGGGGTCCGCGACCGTCTTGAAGACGAACGCGGCGGCGCCGTTCCCCTCGACGCCGGCGGCGAGCGGCTTCTTCGCGGGCGAGGGGACGCCCTCGACGAGCAGGTCGAGGACGCTGGTGGTGCCGAGGTTCTTCGTCGCCACGCCGCAGGTGACGGGGAAGAGCTCGCCCGCGACGACCGCGTTCTTGAGCGCGGCCGCGAGCTCGTCGCCGGAGATCTCCTCGTCCGCCAGGTAGCGCTCCATGATCGCCTCGTCCGTCTCGACGACGGCTTCGACGAGCTTGACCCTGTACTCCTCGGCCTGCGCCGCGATCTGCTCGGGGATCTCTGCGGGCTTGCCCTCGCGCTCGCCCTCGGGCGACATGTACGCGCGCATGTGGAAGAGGTCGACGATGCCCTCGAGCTCGTGCTCGTGGCCGATCGGGATCTGGACGGCGATGCAGCGGCTAGCGAGCTGGCTCTGGACCCCCTCGAGGGCTGCGAAGAAGTCGGCGCGCTCGCGGTCGAGCATGTTCACGAAAACAACGCGGCAGAGCCCGAGTTGCTCCGCGCGCTCCCAGACGCGTGTCGTCTGCACCTCGATGCCGGCGACGCCGCTCACGACCACGAGCGCCCCCTCGACGACGCGGAGCGCCGCGAGTGTGTCCGCCTGGAAGCCCGGGTCGCCCGGTGCGTCGATGAGGTTGATCTTGCGTCCTTGCCACTCGAGGTGGCAGAGCGAGGCCGCGAGCGACATCTGCCGCTTGTGCTCGTCCTCGTCCCAGTCGGAGGTCGTGGACGAGGCCTCGATCGAGCCGAGGCGGTTGGTCGCGCCCGCCTGGAAGAGCATCGACTCGACGAGCGACGTCTTGCCGGTGCCCCGGTGGCCGACGACGGCGACGTTGCGGATCTTGCTCGGCTCGAACTGCGGCACGGAGCGCGAGTTTAGCGATTTGGCCCTGCTCAGCGGCCTAGACTGGCCGGTGTGGCGAGCCGCTTGCAGGCCATGCGGAGGGCGCGTCCGGAAGACGCCGAAGCGGTGGGGGACGTGTTCCTCGCGGCCCGGGCCCACGCGATGCCGTACCTCTCCGACCTGCACACCGACGAGGAGACGCGCGCCTGGATCCGGGACGTCGTGCTCGGCGAGCACGACGTTCGCGTGGTCGACGTCGACGGCGCAGTGGTCGGGTTCGTCGCGCTCGGCGCGGAGACCGTCGAGCACCTTTACGTCCGTCCCGACCTCCAGGGCAAGGGCATCGGAAGCGCTCTCCTCGGCCTCGCCAAGGAACTCCGCGCCGAGGGTTTCCGCCTCTGGGTCTTCCAGCAGAACCTGGGAGCGCGGCGCTTCTACGAGCGGCACGGGCTCCGCCTGGTCGAGCTGACGGACGGCGACGCGAACGAGGAGCGGGAGCCTGACGCCCTCTACGAGTGGCGGCCGCTCAATCCCGTACGGCCCGGGCGGCCGTCGCCGAGAGCCGCGCCTTGAGCCGCAGGATCGCCTTCGTGTGCAGCTGGGAGACCCGCGACTCGGTGACGCCGAGCACCTCGCCGATCTCGCGCAGCGTCAGCTCCTCGTAGTAGTAGAGCGTGACGACGAGCTTCTCGCGCTCGGGCAGCCGTGCGATCGCCTCGCCGAGCGCCTCGCGGAGCTCCGTCTGCGCCATCGCCGACTGCGGCTCGGCGGCCAGCGGATCCTCGATCGTATCGATGAGGGCGATGGGGTCGCCGCCCGTGCTCGAGCTCGACCAGAGCTCGTCGAGCGCGGCGATGGACGTCCGCGAGATCTCGAGCAGCGACTCCTGAAACTCCTCCTCCGTGATGCCGAGCCTCTGCGCGATCTCCTCGTCCGTCGGCGCGCGGGCGAGCTTCGCCTCGAGGTGAGCGATCGTGCGCTCGATGTCGCGCGCACGGGCGCGAATGGAGCGCGGCACCCAGTCCATGGAGCGGAGCTCGTCGATGATCGAGCCCTTGATGCGCGCGATCGCGTACGTCTCGAACTTGATGTCCCGCTCGGGGTCGAAGCGCTCGATCGCGCCGATCAGGCCGAGGAGGCCGTAGGAAACCAGGTCGCCTTCCTCCACGTGCGCGGGGAGACCGCTGCCGAGCCGGCCGGCGACGTACTTGACGAGTGGCGCGTACGTGAGGATGAGCCGGTCGCGGAGGGCTCGCTCGCCGCTCCGCTTGTACTGGATCCAGAGAGCCTGAGTGTCCTCGGCGCGCTCGACCATGCCGAGGAGAGGATAAGGGGACTACCGGAGCATCCGAAAGGCGGACTCTCCCATCCAGACCGCGAGCGCGACGGCCGCGACGGCGATCACCCAGGCCGATCCCCCCGCGCGGGCGGCGAACAGTGCGATCGCGGCGAATCCGACGGTGAGGAGCAGGAAGAGCGCGCCCAGGGGCCTCCGTCGCACGCCGGTACAATGCCTTCTCGCCGAGGGCCGTAGCTCAACTGGCAGAGCACCGGTCTCCAAAACCGGGGGTTGCAGGTTCGAGTCCTGCCGGCCCTGTTTCTCGCTGGAAGTCGGAAACCCGCATGGCTAGGGGGTTTTCTTTCCTTCTTCCTTACTCGGGGTCTCGTCGGCTAGGACGCAAGCGAAATCGCGGTCGACGAGGGCTGGGAAGTCGATCCAATCCTCCGGCCGCGGTCGGAGCTCGAGCCAGCGCCCGATGCCACGCACGATCAAGCCGAACTCGCTCTGGTCGATGCCGTAGACGAGGATCACCCCGGGGTGTTCCCGGCCGCCGGTGGCCCACGCGCGAAGGATCTCGGGAAAGTCGGCGACGTTGTGGGTGACGAGGATGCGCTCGTCCTCGGCCGCCAGCGCGAGAACGTCCTCGTCGTCGAGTCCTTCGAGCTCGGGCTCCTGGTCGAGCGCCCGGACGTCGTGGCCCCTGTCGCTGAGCGGTCCCCCGACGCTTCGCCCCGAGACGTGGGCGTCGAGGAGGAGACGCACCGGCGCCTACTCGGCGACTTCTAGGAATGGGTAGAGAGCGCGAAGCTCCTCGAGCGGGCGCCTGTTCGCCTCGAGGAGTCCCTCGATCTCCTCTGGGAACCGCTCGGCGTATGCTCGGGCAAGTCTGAGATGGCGGTCGCTCACGAGCGGGTGGCTCTCTCGGAGCTTCTCGCCGTCGCCTTCGTACGAGCGCAGGAGGTCGACGAGCTCCCACACGTCGAGGCCGCTTCCGATGACCCAGGCGCGGCGCGGCCGGCCACGGTAGCCGATCCCTGGGAAGAGACGCATCTTGGCCGCCTCCTCCGCCAGCTCCTCGACGACCGCGCTCCGTGAACGGCCGGCCCGCCGTGCCTCCTCGGTGACGAGCACGTTCGCCGCCGGGCCGAGCCGTACGGAGAAGGGCTGCGTCTTTGGAGCTCGTTCTCGTCTACTCATCGCTACATCGTAGTAAATGTAGTTGATGATCGCCGTGTAGGAAGCCTGCGGCTATCCGCACTTCGAAGGAGGTCTAGCGTCCGCCCACCCTCAAGCTACGGTGTCCTCGATGAGCGAGACGCTACGGCTGAGGACGCGCGAGGATGCGCGTGCGAACGTCGTCGACGCTCTGCGTCTCGTGCTCGCGCCTGACGAGGACGACGCGAACATCGATCGCAGCGAGCCGATCGCGCTCGACGAGCGGTGAGACGTCTCTTAGCTCTTGCCGCTGTCGCCGTCGCGCTCCCCGCGTGCGGCGAGCCGCGCGGCGCGAACGGCGGCGCCTCTCGCGTCGAGGCGTCGCTCGAAGGGGTCTCGCTCACGATCGAGGGCGCCGAGAACGTGCGGATCGAGGCGACGCTGAAGCAGGATGCCGGCCCGCCCAGGGGCTGGCGTCCCACCCTAACCGTCGACTTCCTCGTCGATGCGTCGACGCAGACGGTCGAGAATCCAGCCAGGCTCACCTTCACGATCGACGCCGACCTCCTAGAGGGCGAGCGCGATCCCCCGACCAGCTCAACGTCTTTTACGGCGCGCTCGGCGTGACGGACGAGTGCGAGGCGAATCGGGAAGCGCAACCCGATCCGTGCATCGAGTCGCGATCGTTCGAGGCCAACGGTGACGCGCGCATCGTGGTCCTCGCGTCGAGACCGGAAACCGATTGACCCGCCCCCGCAAAGTGGCAGACAGGCGCTCGATCCCCGGTGGGCCTCGGGGAAGTCAGCGACGAGAATACGCCCGTCGCGTCTCCAGTCGGAAAGTGACACGGCGAGGCGGGAAAGGCGCCGCAGACCTTCCCCGCCCCGCCGGCTGCTCAGACACTACGTGGACGGAGCCCCCCGCCGATAGACCAGGCTTGGAACGTTTCCGTGGAAAGCCCGCAAATTGGGTCAAGTCCCTTCCTTGGGCCGACGAAGGGCGCCGACCGCGCCTCGGCCGGCAAGAGTTCTCAAGCGCCCTGGCCCGCCGGCGCCTCCGCTCGCCCGTTCCGCTCATCCCGCGGCGTCCGCCCGGCCGACACGACGATGAGCCCCGCGAGGATCGCAACCGTTCCGAGCAGTTGGAGCCCGGACGGGCGTTCGCCGAGCAGGGCCGCGGCGAAAGCGACCGAGGCCACGGGCTGCAGCGTGAGCAGCACCGAGGTCACGATCGCCGGCAGGCGTGCCAGCGAGACGCTGATCAGGAGCCAGCCCACCACCTGGGAAGAAAGCGCGAGCAGAGCGAGCCAGAGAGCCGCCTCGGCTCTCGGGACGAAGTCAAGCTCGCCGAGTGCGAGCCCGGTGGGGATCGTGAGGAGCGCGGCGACGAGCGTCACGTCGAAGAGCGGCCCCGCGATTCGCCGCGCGTCCGGGGCTCCGAAGCGAAGCGTCAGGAGGAAGCCGGAATAGGCGAGCCCCGCAAGGACGCCGAGGACGGCACCCAGGCCCGGGTTGTCGCCGTACGCACCCTCCTCGACTACGCCGGAAATGAGGATGATCCCCGCCACGGTGAAGGGGACGCCGAGGAGCGCGCTCACGGCTGGACGCTCGCGAAACGCGGCCCAGGCGATGAGCCCCACGAGGACCACTTGCATGTTCGCGAGGACGGTCGCGAGGCCCGCGCCGACCGCTTCGATCGCGTGGTGCCACAAGACGAGGTCGACTGCGAAGAGGACGCCTCCCCCGTACGCGAAGGCCCGCGTCCGACGGCCGCGAGCGCCCAGATGCGCATCCTCCCGCCGCGCGAGCAACCAGAGCAGCGGGAGTGCGAACGCGCAGCGAAAGAAGGCGCCCGTCGACGGGGAGACCTCCGCGAGCCGGTAGAGAATCGCCGAGAACGCGATCGCGAGCGCTCCCGCCAGGGCTGTCGGCGTCGGGCGTGCGATGACGCGCCGCCTGAGTGCGCGGACCTCCGACTCCAACTGCGCGGTCATGATCCGAGAACGTAAGCGAGCGGGCGCTCGCGGCGCTCGCGTCCTTCGGCTGGATCGTGGCGCCGGCCGGGGCTTCTAGGTGTCCAGGCCGCTTCGGCGAAGCGCTTCCTCGACCCGGCGCGTGATCTCGTCGCCCAGCCCGGCGCCACGCTCGGCGAGCGCTTCGACGGAGTCGTCGTCGGCCTCGGGAGCGGCGGCCCCCTCGGCGCCCATTCCGCCCAAAGATGCTTCGACCGAACGCAGGACCTGCTCCTGGATCTCGGCGGCGTGGCGCGCCGCCGCCTGCTCGAACCGCCGGTCCAGATCGCTCTCGCCCGCACCGGGCTGAGCTACCGGCTCTGCGCCCGGTACGGCCTCCGGGGAAGCCGGCTGGACGCCCTCGATGTGGAGCTCGTAGACACGCTCAGGCTCTTCGATGTCCTTCAGGCGCCGCTCGCCGAGCGGGTGGACGGCAACTCCATCCGGCAGGCCGCCGCCGACGAGTGCGCGGGTTGTCTCCGACAACAGCACCCGCCCTCCGCGGCCCACCGTGCAGATCCGCGCCGCACGCACGACGTCGAGGCCGAGATAGCCCTCCTCGCCGACCGCCGGCTCGCCGGTGTGCAGTCCCATCCGAACGAGCACCGCCCTGCCCTCGGGCCACGCCTGGGTTGCATGCGCCCGCTGCGCCTCGACGGAGGCCGCCACCGCTTCCCGGGCGCGCGGGAACGCGAAGAAGAAGGCGTCGCCCTGCGTATCGATCTCGACCCCGCCTCGGGCTCCGAACGACCGGCGGATGATGCGCCGATGAGCCGCGAGGAGCTCGCCGTAGCTCTCCCCGAGCTGCTTCAGCAACGCTGTCGATCCCTCGACGTCCGTGAAGACGAAGGTGACGGTGCCGCTCGGGAGTCCGCTCACGCCGGCCATCGTACGCGCGCGGCACCCTCCTGGCCGGCCGGCGAACGGCAGGGCGCCCGGAGTCATGGACTGGAAACCCCTGCATTCCCGCCCTTTCCCTCCGCTAGACTTGCAGGTGCAACGTCCGGCCGGGCCGCAGGCCGGGCGTTGCAGGGGAGCGGGGTCCCGTTCACGGCCAAGTCGGGAACTCCCGCTTCCCCCTTTGGGGTGAAGATCGCGCGCACGCCCTCGGATTGACTGCGAGTGCGGGCTGCCTCCTGCTTGGTCGGAGGCGGTCCGCCTCTCGAGGGTCGCGGGAAGACAGCGGCCCCTTCGTCCGTCCTGTGAGCATGAGGCGATCGACGCTGCTCGCGCTCGCACTCCTCGCCCTCGTCGCCCTCGCGCTCGCCGGCGCGGCGGTCCAGCTCCTCCGCGGCGAGCGACCGCCGCTTCTCGGCGGCTGGTAGCAGCCGTCTTCCCTGCTTTAATGCGGGAAAGGGAAGCTGCGGCGAGAATGAACGGACCGGCGTGTGCACTGCGGCCACGACGGCTGAAGGGGGCCGCAGATGGGGTCGACCGCAACCGAGGTGACGAGAGGCGAGAACCGGCCCGACGGCTCGCGCTCCCCTGAGCGGCTCTCCCGCGAGACGCGCCGGCTCCTGCCGGTCATCGCGCCCGTCTTGTTCCTTGCCTCGGCAATCGTCGTCCTGGCGATCTCCGCATTCGCCGCGTTCGACCCGTCGCCGGCCCAGCTTGCCGGCCTCCTCGCGCTCCTGGCGGCTGCCACGTTCGTCGAGGCGTTCCCGGTCCCGATCGAGAACGTCCCCGTCGGAGGCACGTCTCTCGCCACCGTCTTCATCGTCGGCACGGCGATCGTCTACGGCTGGGCGCCGGCGATCCTCGTCGGATTCGCGACGCAGCTCGTGGTCGAGCTCGGCCGGCGCCAGCCGCCGATCCGGGTCGCGTACAACAGCGCCGTCTACGCGCTCGCGGCGGCAGGCGCCGGAGCTGTCACGGCGACGATCCCGAGCGACGGCTTCGGCTGGCTCGCGCTCGAGGTCGGTCTCGCAGCCTCCGCCTTCTACGCCGTCAACCTCCCACTCGTGGCGGCGGTCGTGAGCCGCTGGGCCCGCGAGCCCTTCTTCGCCCTCCTGCGAAGCGCCGTGTCGTCGACCTTCATCGCCTTCGCCATCATGGCCTCGCTCACGCTCATGCTCGCCGTGCTCTGGGACCGCTCGCCCTTCCTCTCGGCCGCGCTCGTCGGCCCGCTCGCGGCCATCGCGCTCTACCAGCGGTCGGTCCACCGCGAGCTGAGGGCGATGCGCCTCGCCCTCACCGATCCGCTCACCGGGCTCGGCAACCACCGCCACTTCCACGAGCGGCTCCAGCACGAGCTCGTCGACTCGGAGGCGCACGGGCGCCCGCTGAGCATCTGCCTGCTCGACATCGACAACTTCAAGGAGGTCAACGACCGTTTCGGACACCCCGTGGGCGACCGCGTGCTCGCCCAGGTGGCCGGCCGGCTGCGTCAGGACGGGGAGGCGTTCCGGATCGGTGGCGACGAGTTCGCGCTCCTTCTTTCCGGCTACGACGAGAAGGACGCGGTGATGGTCGCGCACGGCGTGCTCGGCCGCATCGCCGGCCTCGAGCTGGACGCCGACGTGCTCGTGCAAGTCTCGGCGGGCGTGGCGACCTACCCGCAGGCAGGCGTGGAGCGCACCGATCTCGTGCGCGTGGCCGACAAGGCTCTGTACCTGGCGAAGGAGCACGGGAAGGGACGCGTGAACGTCTACCGGCCGGACATACGCGAGCTGGACGCGTTCTCCCAGCTGGCCGCCGGTCCCGACCGGGACGCCCGTCTGCGAGCGGCCGCAAGTCTCGCCCACGCGGTCGACGCGCGCGACGCGTACACCGGCAGCCACTCCCACATGGTCGCGGAGCTCGCGGCCCGCACCGCCGGCCTGCTCGGCCTCGAGTTCGAGGAAGTCGAGCTCGTCCGGCTCGCCGGGAGCCTCCACGACCTCGGCAAGCTCGCCATCCCGGAAGAGATCCTGCGGAAGCCCGGGCCGCTCAACGAGGCGGAGCGGCTCGTGCTCGAGCGGCATCCGCAGATTGGGTACCGCATGCTCGAGTCGCTCGGCGTCGAGCCGGTCTCCACGTGGGTGCTCCACCACCACGAGCGGTGGGACGGAGCCGGCTACCCGAACGGGATCGGGGGCGAGCAGATCCCGCTCGGCTCGCGCATCCTTCTCGTCGCCGACGCGTACGACGCCATGACCACCGACCGCATCTACCGCGGGAAGATCCCGCACGAGAGCGCCGTCGCCGAACTCGAGCGCTGCGCGGGGACGCAGTTCGACCCGGAGATCGTGGTCGCCTTCGTCGGCGGCCTCGAGCGCACCGAGCTGGCCGCTCTCAAGGGCTCGTAGCGCCGCCCCAGGGCGGCGCTACGGCACCGGTTGGTTCTCTAGCCCCACTTCCAGCCGCCGGCGGGAAGCGCGGCGAGCGCCAACGTCGCTACCAGGGCGGCGCGGACGGCGAGGACGCGAAGGTGCGGCATCCGATCTCTTCCTTCCAGGATTTTCCGGGGGACTCCTCACGGATCGGCCCGCGCTCGGCCCGTCAGGATCCCCGTTGGAGGGAGTGGCGGTTACGCCCTCCGGGGGACGGGTAGCCATGGCGGAAACGACCGAAGGGGGCATCTCGACGTGAGATCGATCAGGTCTTTCCCGCTGTTCGCGGCCATCGGCGCCGGGCTCGCGTACTTCTTCGACCCGCAGAGCGGCAAGCGGCGTCGCAAGATGACGCTCGACCGCGTAGCCGGGTTCTTCCGCCGGGGCGGAAAGCGCGCGGAGCGCGCGAGCCGGGCAGTCGCATCGGAGGCCTACGGGCTGAAGCAGAAGGCGACCCACCGCCGCGAGGAGGAGAAGCCACAGCCCGACGACGCCACCCTGGCGCGCAAGGTCGAGAGCGAGATCTTCCGCGACTCGGATCTGCCCAAGGGGCAGATCAACGTCAACGCCGAGCGCGGCGTCGTCTACCTGCGGGGCGAGGTCGAGCGGCCCGAGCTGATCGCCGACCTCGAGCAAGCCGCGCGCAAGGTGCAGGGCGTCCAGGAAGTGGAGAACTTCCTCCACCTGCCGGGAGCCGAGCCGCAGATGAAGCAGTAGCCGCTAGCGGCGCACGAAGGAGAACGGCCCGACCCGGGCCTTCTCCTTCCCCTCGCGGCCCCTGCGGGCGAGGAGGCGCATCGCCGCCCCGACTCCGCCGAAGAGGACGAAGCCCGCACCGAGAGCGCCGGTGGCGAGCGCGGGCAGCTTCGCGCGCAGCATGTCCGCGACGTCGAAGTCGGCACGCAGCTCGTCCACGGCGCCCGCGAGCTGCTCGCGCTCGAGGGCGATGTCGCGCCGGACGTCCTCGGCGGTGCGGCCGTTACGCGCCATTGCTCCGCAGGGCCCCGGTCGTGATACGGCTTCCTCGATCGCCTGTTCCGGGACGGGCGGCGTGCCCCTGCGGATCAGGCCGAGCGCGAGCACCGCGAGCAGACCCGTGAGAACGAGCAGTCCCGCGAAGACGATTAGAAGCGCGAGCCAGGTGTCGAGGACGAGCGCGAGCGCGGCGGCCGCCGTGGCGAGGCCGAAGCCGAACGCGAAGAGAGCGAGTACAGCGGCCGCGAGGCCGAGGCCCGCGCCGAAGCCGAGTGCGCCGGCCTTGCGTTTCAGCTCGAGCTGCGCGAGCTCGAGCTCGAGCCGCGCGAGCGCGCTCGCGTGCTCGGCGACCCGCTTGGCCGCCGCGCCCATGCCCCTACTCTCAGTCGCGGGGGTGGGCATGTCCTCTCCAGTCGACCGCCTTGGCCAGCACGACTCCGAGAGCGAAGGCCGTGCCCAGGACGAGCCAGGGGCTCACGCCTCCGCCCTTGGGCTTCGGCCGCGTGCCGAGCTGCGGGCCCGAGGGCGCGACGACGTCTTGCCCCAGTTTCTGGTTCGTCGGTGCCTCACCGCGGGCGCGAGCCTTCACCAGGCTCGGCTTCAGCTTGCGCAGGAAGGCGGCGTCCTCCGCGAGCTCGGGGGCGAGCTTCGAGGCGATCCCTCCCGACTCCGCCGCCTTGCGCGAGAGCGACTGGAGTCCGTCGGCACCCTTCTCGACGAGGGAGTCGACCCTGTTCACTTCTTCACCGGGGGCTCCTCCCCCGTCGTCACGCGCCAGATCCGGGAGGCGACCTTGCGCGCCCCGATCGTGGCGGCGGCGCCGAGGCCAGCGTAGAGCCCGGTCCAGAGCAGCTTGCGCAGCACGAGCGGAGGTTAACCGAGAAGCCACCCCGCCAAACCCTCGCTACGATGGGGGAGCGCCCTCTTAGCTCAGTCGGTAGAGCACCTCCATGGTAAGGAGGGGGTCGACGGTTCGAGTCCGTCAGAGGGCTCTGCAAAGGCCCAGCAAATCAGGGCTTTTTGTTTCCACAAGAATTGCACGATGTCCAGCGTGCGGTGGGTATGGAGCCCTTTATGGAGCCTTCAGGTCGAAAAGGGGGCCCAGCCGGGCGCGCCTAGAGTTCCGGCCGACGAGCCAATGCCGGGAAAGAGCCGCTACCAGAACGTCTTCTACTACTACCGGGGCCCGTCGGCCTCCGGCGAGGATCAAGAACGCCAGGTTGAGGACAACACGACGAAGGCGCTCGCGAACCTTCTGGAGTACTCGTCGCCTGAGCTCACCGCGTCGTTCCTCTCTCTCACGTGCGGCATCGACGTGAACGGGAAGACGTTCGAATACGGGCTCCAGCGCGTTGGCGAAGCGCTCGCAGCAAACGATCGTTTCCTGGTGGGCGTTTCAGCGAGCGGCGCGATCCCGGAAGGCGGCGTCAACAGACCCGGGGGTGGCAGTCGCGTCGACGCGGTCCTGTACGCGCCGGGCGAACTGCTCGCGGCCGTGGAGGTGAAGGTCGGCGACGCGGCGCTCGACGCGACGCAGCTTGGACGACACGCCGCCCAATGGAAGATCCCGCGCGTGAACTGGCGCGGTGTCCGCTGGCTCGACGTCTACAGGTGGGCGCGACGCGAACGCGAACTTTCCGCCGCACCGACAGATGGGTTCCTACTCGAGCAGTTCGTCGATTATCTGGAACTGATCGGTCTCTCCCCTTACGGTGGCCTCCGTGCCGACGACTTCGAAGCGCTACGCGGCGCCGATCCGGTCGCGCGAGCAGCGGTCAAGGCGCGGCTAGCCGCGTTCTGGGAACTCGTGCTTGACAGCCTCGACTCGGTCGAGCGGGCCGAACTCGGCGAACTGCACTCCTCCGGACTGCGCACCTGGGAGAAGCGAACATCGCGACAGACGCATTGGGGCAAGAAGGGCGTCAACTTCACGCTCGAAGTAGCCGCCGACGTCGCTGACCAACTTGAAATCGACGTGGTCGCCTGGCCCGCGGACGAAGCTGACGCGATGACAAGGTGGCTTCGCAGCCGCGACAGTGAACGATTCCTTCGCTCCCTCCCGGACTACGAGCTCGTCTTCTACACGCGCAGAGCACGCAAAGGGCCGAGCGGCAAGCCGTACTGGCAGCGCCCGCCGTGGGAGCAGCTCGCCGCCGTTCCGGCGCGGGACTTCAGCCAGGCGTGGCTCGATGAACAGCTCGCGCCGTTCGAGGGCAATGTCTGGGAGAAGCCCGCCTATCACCTCCGTCGTGTCTGGACACGCGACGAGGTAGTCGCGCAAGGCGAGCAACTCGCGCCGACAATCGCCACAGAGATCCGCAGGTTGATGCCGCTGCTCCAGTCGGTGAACGAGGCCTTTAAGCCCCGACGCCGGGCGGCCACGCTCGTTACTCCATGACGGCCTTCCTCGTGGTGTACCGACCGCTGATCCACCGGCGCGCGGGCCGCGTCGCCGCCGAGCGATTCGGCCTGCCCCCGTTCCTCGACGGGTCATGTCGCCGCGAACCGGACTTCGAGGCGGAGTTCCCATCGATCAGCGCACTCTGCCGCGGCAAGACATTCGCGCCACGCCTCCGTATAGGTCACGTAGCCGTCTACCTCGCCACGAAGCGCCAATATCGGGGCCATCCCGCGAGCCATTGGCGGCTCACCGGCGTGCTGCGAATCCGAGATCGGTTTGCCGACCACGAACAAGCCGCCAAGTGGTACCGCTCGCATGGCTCGCCGTTGCCCAGCAACTGCATGGCCGAGGGTAACCCACCGATCCCGTATGAGCAGACGGTTCAGGACTCGCCCGAGGAGACGTGGGACAGGGCCTACCGGGCGCGTGCCCGGCGGTGTCCGGTCTTCCTCGTCACGGAGCCGCTGTTCCTCGAGCTCCGCGAACCGCCAGTCGTGACCGGCGAAATGATGGAGGAGGCATTCGGACGCATCCCTGGGCTGCTCACGCCTCCGGCGTACCCGGAAGCTCGTGCGCGCCGCCTGCTGGAGCTCGCAGGCGTGCCGATCGCCGCATGAGCCACCGCGTCACCGAGGAATGGATGGGCGAGCAGGTCGAGACGCTCGAAGACTTGCTGCGCCCCGGGCTACACGCCGTCTGCATCGGCATCAACCCGGCACCAACGAGCGTTAGGGCAGGCCACTACTACCAGGGAAGGCTCGGGCAGCAGTTCTACGAGCGCCTTCGCCGCGCCGAGCTCTTACCCCGCGCGTCCGGCTGGGAAGACGACCTCGCGTTCGAGAATGGGATCGGCTTCACCGACATCGTCAAGCGAGCGACGGCAAAAGCGAGTGAGGTGCGCCCGAAGGAGTACGCGTACGGCCAGGACCTGCTCCGCGCAAGGATGCGGGCCGTGCAGCCGCGACTCGTGATCTTTACGTTCAAGAAGACGGCGGAGGTGCTGTTCGGCTCGATCGCCGGGAACGGACTCATCCGCGACCGCGATCTAGCCGGCGCGCCGATCTTCGTCATGCCGGGGCCGTATGCGCCCGGCGGCGAGGTCGAGCGCCGGCTAGGAGAGCTCCGGGAGCTTGTCGACCACCCGCAGTCGGAGTAGCCGTGGGCTCGCTGCGAAAGTGGCGCGAACGGCGCCGGAAAAAGCGCGTCCCGTGGGAGGAACTCCAAGACCTCTTGGCGCTCGACGCGCACCAGTTCGAGCAGGCGGTCGCGTCGATCCTCCGCGAGCTTGGCGGGCGCCAAGTTCGCGTCACGGGCAGATCCGGCGACCTCTCGGTCGACATCACCTTCAGGGACGGAGACGGCAAATCGGTCGCCGTGCAATGCAAGCGGTACACGCCACCCGCCCGCGTCGGCTCCGTCGAGGTGCAGCAGTTCATCGGGATGGCGAAGCTGCACCACAAGACCGACGCGGCGATCTATGTCACGACCTCGGACTACACGCGCGGCGCACTCCAACTCGCAGCGCAGCACAAGGACCTGACCCTGATCAACGGCCTCATGCTTGCCGAGATGCTGGCAAACATCTTCGCGGCGCCCGGGACAACGGTGCTCGACCCGTTCGGCGCGCTGAGAGATGCCGGCCTGAGTGCGGCGCAGGTTGCAGCCGACGCGCGCGCACGGTACGCCGAGCGCGGCGAGCTCAAAGCGCCGCAGCACGATCAATGCCAGTGCCGGACCTCTGACATCCAGTGGGCCGGACACCGCGAACCCGACGGAAGGCCGATCCTCGTCTGCCCGTATTGCGAGCGGGTTGCAACCCCCGAGGAGATGCACGAAGCGATGGTTCGCGGCGCCATCGGCATCTTGGAGGACGTGCCCGGTCTGGAGCCGCTTCGGCAGGCGGCTCGTGAGCGGGCCGAGCAGCGAGCGATCACGGAGGAGGATGTATGGCTCGGCTTGGTGATGGTGCGGGCCTCGATCATCGAGCGCAAGCGCGAGCAAGCGGCTCGCAACGCGTTGAAGCAGATCCTCGGACGAACACCCACTGAGAAGGAGGTGAACGCGCTCGCTTCTGCACCGCCCCCGGAGCCAGAGGCGGGTCACATCTGCTCGGGCTGCGGCAGCGAGATGCCGTGGAGCAGGCGCCTCGGCGCGTACTGGTGCCACTCTTGCTCGCACGCCGAGTATCCGATGGCCGACCAGACTATCCGACTGATCGTGCCGACGAAGTGAACGAGCGCCATTCGCGAGGAGTGCGCGCAGCCGCATGATCTTCATTGGCGTCGACGCCGCCTGGGGCGAGACCAACGAGACTGGCATGGTCGCGCTCGACCCCTCCGGCCACGTCCGCGATGCAGGCTGGGCAGCGGGTGTCGCGGCGGCAGTCGCGTGGATCTGTGACCACGCGGAGCCGGACACGCTCGTGTTCATCGACGCACCGCTCCTGGTCACGAATCCGACCGGGCAGCGGCTCTGTGAGACCCACGTCGGCCAGCGCTACTGGCGCTGGAGCGTCTCAGCGAACTCGACGAACACCGCGAGCCAACGGCTCGGCGGGGTCGCATTACTCACAGCGCTGCAGAACAAGGGCTTCAGCTACGACGACGGCATCGACGGCCCACCGAACTCCGGGCGCATCGTGAGCGAGTGCTACCCATATACGACGATCGTCGGCTACGAACCCTTCGCGTACGACGTGCGGCCGCCCTTCAAGCGCAAGCCGAAGGCAATGCGCACGGCCGAGTTCCGGGCGGTGAGAGCGGCGGCGTGTGACGAGCTGATCCGGCGGGTGGCCGCGCTCGCCCATGCCGATCCACCACTCGACCTCCGGTCGCACGAGGTAACTCGGAAGCTCCTCGAGGAGCCGTCCCCGCTCGACAACCAAGCCTACAAGCACCGCGAGGATCTGCTCGACGCCGCCCTCTGCGCATGGACGTCATCGCTCTGGAACCGGCACGGATTCGAGCGCTGCCAGGTCCTCGGCGCGGCATCGGGCGTCGGGCGCCCGGCAGCGACGATCATCGCGCCAGCACGGCCAGAGCAGCGCATCGCCTGAGGGGTGCCGACCTTACTCCGCGGGCTTAGTTCTCGCAGTCGCGTTCCGTCGACTGAACTACCGAAGATGTCAGCGATGGACACACTCAGCCTCCTCGCCGAACCCTTCACGTTCACGCAGTTCCGGCCGCTATTGCCGCGGCAGTTCACTGGCGAAGCGAAGCAGTGCGGCGTTTGGCTAAACGACCAGGAACTCGAGGCGTGGCACCGCGTTCGCCTCCTCGTGCCCTTCTATCGCCTGGCACGCGACGGCCGCGAGATCGCGGCCGCACACCGCCGTGGCGAAGATGCTTACTACCTCGCGCATTGGCAGCCAACATCTCGCGCGGACCTCGTCGACGCGCTCAGCCAGGGGCGGCTGCACGACGCGTCGTCCGAGCCTTTCATCGCCCGTCGTCGGCTGAAGCGCGGGCTCGGCGAATGGTCCTACGAGGCGAGCGTCTACCTCTATTCTCGCCACCAGCTCGTGGCGCTCCAAGTCTTGCGGGGAGTGCGGCCGCACCTGAAGCTGCGGCGTGCACAGGGTCACCTTGTCGGTCGGCTCGACGCGGGCGCCGACGTCGTCGCGATCTGGCGCGAGCGCGCGGCCCGCCTCCGCGACGCGGCCATCGCGGCGACGCTGCTCGAGCCGGCGTACTACTCGCGCGTCTTTCACCGTCTGAGCTTGCCGCGGGAGGAGGACTTCGTCGCGTTCGATCGCTGGCGGCGCGAGCGGCGGCTGCTGAGTCCTCTCCGCGTGCTCGGCGTCGACCCCGGATGGATCAAAGAGACGGCTGAGATGCTGCTTTGGGAGGCGCACCGGGTGGATCCACTCGGTGCCTGGGCGGAGGTCGTTGGCGCCGGCGAGCCCGAGAAGTGGAAGAGCCTGTCGGGCGACGCGCGCGCCGCGCTTGAGCTACGCGTCAGCGCCGAGTTTCTCCTTCTCTATTACGACGATCTCCACCGGGCGCGCCGAGCGCCGCCGCTGCCGGAACGACCGCCGCGAACGCGCGGTGCGTTCGACGACCGCCTCCAGCGCCGGCGCCCACTAAACGCGCTGCTGACGGAATTCGGGCTCTCGCCTCACCCGCACCTCGTCGTCGCCGTCGAAGGCGAGACAGAACTTGCCCTCTTCCCGCGCGTGATGCGCCTACTGGGTTTGCGCACAGACGACGACTTCATCGCGGTCGAAGACGCCGGCGGAGCCGACCGCGACCTGTCGCCGTTGGTGGCGTACGCGGTCGCGCCACGAGTTGTCCGCGAGAGCGCGGCAGAGACGGGCGGCCGCTACGTTCGGCTCGAGCGACCGCCGACCCGCCTGCTGGTCGTCTTCGATGCCGAAGGCGAATTCGCGACAGCAGCCGACCGGCGCGATCGCCGCGACAAGTGGGTGGATCGACTGATGCAGACACTCCCGCGCGAGCTCCGCACACCCATCGTCGCCCAGCAGATCAGACCGTTCATCACGGTGGCGACGTGGACACGCACCGGCACAAGCTTCGAGTTCGCCCACTTCACGGACGCCGAGATCGCTGGCGCGGCTGCGCGCCTCGACCGGCGGCGGCGGCAGTTGACGCCCGACAAGCGCGTCGCGCTCGTCGCCAAGCTTCGCGCGAAGCGTGGGAACCTCGACAAGATGCTCGGCCCGATCTCAAAGGTCGCATTGGCCGACGAGCTTTGGCCTGTCCTAGAGGCGAAGATCGAACGCGCCCTGGAGCGCGGGACCGAGCGCCGAGTGCCGATCGTTCGCGTCGTCCATCAGGCCTACGCCCTCGCTACTGAGTTCCCGCGGCGCAACCTGGTGATCGCGCTCGAGCGGCAACGGCGGCGGCGCCGGCGTTAATAAGGACGACTACGACTCAGAGTTTCGCTACGACCGGGAGCCGGTCGGCGCGCTCCAAGGCCTCATCCCCGACCGGGTAGCGACCCTCGGGTCGGTCAGCAAGTCGCTCGCGCCGGCGCTCCGGCTGGGCTGGATCGTCTGCCCGCCCAGGCTCGTCGAGGCAGTCGCGAAGGAAAAGCGCCTCGACGACCGGGGCTCTCCCGGGCTCGACCAGCTCGCGCTCGCACGGCTAATCGAATCCGGCCGCTACGACCGCCACCTGCGCCGAATGCGCGCCTCCTATTCGCGCCGCCGCACCGTGCTCGTGGAGACGCTCGCGCGACTCGCGCCCCAGGTCGAACTCGGAGGGCTCGCGGCGGGCTTCCACGCGGTCGGCCGCCTCCCCGACGGACTCGAGGAGAAGGCGGTCGTGGCCGGCGCGCGGGCCCGTTCTATCGGTCTCTACGGCATGAGCCGCTTCCGCGCGAGCGGAGAGACCCATCCGCCCGAGCTCGTCCTCGGCTTCGGCAACGTCGCCGAAGCCTCGATCGAGCGCGGCATCGCCGCGATCCGGGACCTCCTAGTCGGGGCCATCGCCGACCGCGGCGGCTAACGACGGAGCCGGCCCGAAGCGGTCCGGCATTGAGACGATTCGCCAGGCGGTCAAGAACGCCGTCGCAGAGGGCAGCGAACACGAGATGGGGCTCGCGCGCGACAGGAGGACAGCCTGGGCGTTCCTCACTGCTGGACGGCTACGAACCGTCTCGTCACTCGCATCGTCGGCCGGATCGTGAAGATGGTTCGCCCGATGATCAACCCTGACAAACTCCAGCACCTCCGACTCGTCTCCGACGTTCGCGCTCCCCTTGCGCAAGAAGCGCGGCAGCTAAGGAGTCCGCCTGACAGGAGGGCGATAGGGTGCTCGGGGACGGCAGCCGCCGCGAGCCAGTGGTCCACCGAGAACCCGACCATCGGCAACGGGACATATCACGCCGATCCAGGACTACTGGCGGAAAAGAGCAGGCGCTGACCCATGACACCCACCACCGTTGACTGGGAATCGCTGCAGCGAGCTATCGCGGGCGAGGTGATCCTGCCGGGCTCGCCTCGGTACGAGGTGGTGCGCAAGCCGACCATTGCCCGCTTCCAGAGCGTGGAGCCAAAGGCCGTGGTGCAATGCACCACCCCCGCCGACGTGTCGGCCACGATCACGTTTGCGAGGCGCGCCGGCCTGCATACGGCGGTCCGAAGCGGAGGGCACTGCTTTGCCGGGCGTTCCTCAACCGAAGGCGTCGTCATCGACGTCACGCCGCTGAGTTCCGTCTCGGTAGAAGGCGGCCTGGCACGGGTCGGCGCCGGCGCGCGGCTGGAAGCGCTCTACGACGCGCTCGATCAGCACGACCTCACCATGGCGGCCGGCTGCACTTCCTCGGTCGGCATCGCCGGGCTGGCGCTCGGCGGCGGCTTCGGGATCCTCGGCCGAAAGCACGGTCTGACCTGCGACCACCTGCTCCGAGCCGAGATCGTCCTGGCCGACGGTCGCGTCATCGACTGCGACGAGCACCATCACGAAGAGCTGTTCTGGGCGCTCCGCGGTGCCGGTGGCGGCAACTTCGGCGTCGTCACATCGTTCGTCTTCAGGACACTGCCTGCACCCGCGACGACCGGCTTCCACCTCATCTGGCCGCTGGCGGCGGCGCCTGCGCTGATCGCGGCCTGGCAGGCGTGGGCGCCGGCCGCGCCCGACGAGCTCGATGCCACATTGCGGCTCACCGCCAGCGCCGACGCGAAGCGGCCGCCGGTCGTCAACCTCCTCGGGGCGATGCTCGGCACCGAAGCCGACACCGCGACGCTCCTCCACGACCTGGTCAGCCGGGCGGGCGCGGATCCGGCATCGGCATCCCAATGGCACGGGCCCTACCGGGAGGCGAAGCGCAGCCTTGTCGGGCTCGGATCGATCGAAACGGACGAGCCCGCCGCTTCCGGCCAACCGCCGCAAGAAGGCCACCTCTACGGCAAATCCGAGTTCTTCCGGCGACCACTGGCAACCGAGACGATCGCAGCGCTGGTGAACAGCCTCTCACGCGGACTGGCTCCGAGCCACCTGCGCGAGCTCAGCTTCGCGCCGTGGGGCGGCGCCTACAACCGCGTGCCCACCGACGCCACCGCCTTCGCCCACCGCGACGAGCTGTTCATGATCGAACACATACTGGTCATCACCCCCGACGCCTCCATAGGCGAGCAAGAGGCCGCGCACGATTGGCTGACGCGATCGTGGACGCTCGTACACCCATCCGGATCCGGGGGCGTGTATCCCAACTTCCCCGACCCAGATCTCGTGGACGCCGCCCACGCCTACTACGGGCAGAACTACGAGCGGCTACTGCAGGTCAAGGCAAAGTACGACCCGGACAACGTCTTCCGCTTCCACCAATCGCTTCCGAGCGCGGCGCCTGGGCATCGCGTCGCGGCACCGTAGATCCTGGACGCGGCGTCTCAAGGGCCAGTTGGCGACCTAGAACCGTCCTCCCGCGTCCCCTGCGAGGCACACACCTCGCAGCACCGGCTCGAGCCGATCAAGCTGCGACCCCACCCGCGGCCGCCGGTAGCGGCGGCTCGTCGCTCGCGAGCAGCCGGGCGATCGTGCGTCGGTTGATCCCCAGCCGGCTCGCGAGATCCCGCTAGAGATCTCGTCCGCCGTCGACCCCGTCACCTGCGCCCACTCCAGGCGCTCCGCACCTCTCGCTCGACATCACCGATCGAACGTGCATCGAAGGCGAGGCGGACACGGTCAGCCGGCGCGGCAGGGGACGCGGGCGCTGCGACTCGCTGCTCATGCACTGCCGCTTCGATGCCGGCAGGACGATGGTGTTGCGGATGACGCTCAGAGCGAGGCGTAGAGATCGACGGGGACGCCATCGGGATCCTGCGTCTGCGCGTACCGCTGGCCCCAGACTGCATCCCACGGCTCCTTCTCGCCGTGGAATCCGGCCCCGGTGACGCGCTGGTAGACCTCGTCTACTTCGCCTGGGCTTCCGCACTCGAGCGCGAGCCCGATCTGGTTCCCCGTCGCCCGCGTCCACTCCGGGCGGAAGCCGCGCACCGTGTCCTCCGTGTCGAGCATGAAGCGCACCCCGTTCGGCAGGAACGTGTCGACGTGACCCTCGTCCGGCGTCTCCGGAACGTTCAGGCCGAGCAGGCGGTAGAAGCTGATCGAGCGCGTCATGTCAGAGACGACGATCGCAAGCGCGTTGAGCTGAGGCATCTGAACAACCTCCATAGATGGTCGGGAGTGTGATGTGATCGAAGTTGCACGTACTGTCGGCGTGAAGGCCGAGTGAAACCCCAGAGCACGCGTTCCGCACGTGCGGAACGGTGGCTGCCGCGTAGGAAGCGTTCACAGGCGGTCATTCCCGCGCAGGATCCGCAGCGCGCGCACGGTCGCCCAGCCGCGCCACTCGAGCCCGCCGGCAGGCGACCAGTGCGCCCAGTCGACGTCCCAGCCGCCGTCGTGGTGCTGTTCGGCCTCGAGTCGGTCGAGGTCCGCGTCGACCGCCCGCGGGTCGAGCAGGGCGCGCAACGGGCGGTCCGGCTCGGGTGAGAAGTCGAGCGGGCGCATCGCCTCGTCCGGCTTGCCGCCGGACACGGCGATGGTCCCGTCGGGCGGCAGATGTGCGCCGAGCCGCTCGAGCTCGTCCGATGCCTCGAGCGCATCTAGGAGCTGCAGCACGTAGCGGAACTCGATCGCATCGCGAGGCGGGTCGAGCGCCGCGATCTCGTCCATCGCCCAGTCCGTCGCTCGCTGGAGCCAAGGGTGGGCCGCCACCGCCCGGTCGTGGCGCGCAACCCGGTGCGCGATCCCGAGGACGACCGCGGTCATGTGCAGCGAGGGCGACGTCGTGTCGGTCGCGGCCCACATCGGCGCCGAGCCCGCGCTCGCGGCGCCGGGAAGCGCGAACGGCACCCCGCCGCCGGGCAGGGCGACCGCGTCCAGCCAGTCGAGGAGCCCCGCCGCCATCGGACTCGTTAGCGGCGCCACCTCCTCGAACACTTCGAACGCATGTAGTGCCGCCACCGGCTGACTGGCCGGGGCGCGGGAGTCGGGCTCCAGCGCCCACCCGAAGCCGCCGTCGGCGTTGCGGTATCCGGCGAGCACCGCCAGCGCGGCCTCCGGGTCGCCCGTTCCGGCCGCCAGCCTCGCCCGGTGGCGGTCAAGGAGCCGAGCGTTCGAGGCGACGAAGTCGAGGATCCGGTCGATGTCGGGCATGACCGCGAAACTACCCGTGCACTCGGGTCATGGTTGACTTGTAGCCACCATCCCCGGGGTAGACCCATTCGCCGGTGTTCTTGTTGCCATCATCACTGAAGGTGCCCTTGTAGTAAGCCGGGGAGCCTTTCTCGCCGCCCCAGATGGTCAGGGTGTCATCGTCTAGTTCGTAGACATAGTCCAGCGTATTGCCGACGCTGTCGTAGGCGCGCGATCTGATGTCTTCGCTGGGGTCTTGGCCGAATGGCTGCAGGTGACCGATAATCTCGATGGCGTTGACGTCATGGCCATGCAGTGTCAAGGACACGTGCTGGATGAGGAAGAAACCGCCCAGTATCCATTCGTAGGTAACGGTGCCCGTAGCGTCGCCTGTAAGGCTCCACGTGCCGACCAGCCGGTCCAGCTTCTTGAGGTCGGGATGTGGGATCGGTGCTTGATCGAAGGCTTGAGTATTGTCTGTCATGTGTGATTACTCCTAACGGGATAATCGTGCGCTGTTTACTGATGAACCCAGGTATCTAATCTCGGACCTGTGATTCGCTCTGCCAACTGACTAAGCTCGGGTTGGTTCCAAGCTACGCGGCTCCCGCGTCCGAACACCCGATCAGTCTGTGACATTCAGTCGAGTTCCTCGACCGAATAAAGCTCGACCTCGGCCGTGCGTTTCAAGAGATAGTCGTCGTCTTCTGGGTAGTAGGTTGCGCGCAAGTAGTCGGGGCCGGCGAAGCCCTTCATCGCTTCGACCGATTCCCATAGGGAGAGCAGGAGGAACGTTGTCCGATCGTCGGTGTCCTGGCGTAGGACGTAGACGCCGCGGTTACCGTCGATCGCCCGGTAGTCCTTCAGACCGGTTTGCTGTAGATACTCGAGGTACTTGTCCCCCTTCGCCGCCGGGGTCTCTCCTCGCCAGATGCGCGCGATCACGCGTGGCTCGTTGTCTGCGCCCCGGCTTCCGGGGGGCTTGCCAGGGCAGGCTCAGTGATCGAGAGCGTCTGGCGGTCCGCGTCGAGGGTTGCTCCCGCCCCGAGTGGCGTCGTGAACAGATGCTTTCCGTGACCGAGCGGAAGACCGTAGATCGTCGGAACGTCGAGCGGCTGAATGTGCCTCGCGAGCACCTCTTCGATCGAGAGCGTCTGTGGATACTCGGGCCGACGCTCGCTCCAGTCGCAGTCGACGACCTCCGAGACAACGACGCCGGCTACGCCTTCGAGCACGCCTGCCTGTCTCAGATGCGTGAGAAGAGCGTCCATCCGCCAGGGCGACTCTCCGATCTCCTCAAGCAGGAGGATCTTTCCTTTGAGATCGATCTGCCAGGGCGTGCCGATCGTCTGACAGAGCACCCAGAGGGCGCCTCCGGCGAATTCGCCGCTTGCTTTGCCGCCCGCGAGCGTGCGGATGTACTGGTCGTCGGGATTGCGCGGCACCTCTCCGAGCGGCTCGGTGGAGGTAACGGCGCGGAGCAGGCTTTCCTGATTCAAGGGCGGCGTCCCTACGGCGTTGATCTTCGTCAGACCCGGCCCGTAGAAGGTCGTGAGGCCGCAGAAGCGCCGGATCGCGGCGTGGAGGACAGTGACATCCGAAGCGCCGACGAACGGTTTCGGGTTTGACCTGATCAGGTCGAAGTCGAGCTCAGGTACGAGCTGCGTCGAGCCGAACCCGCCATGGAGCGCTTGCACGACATCGACCGCCGGATCGGCGAACATCGCGATCATGTCGGCGGCACGTTGCTCCGCCGATCCGGCGAGGTAGCCGTCGCGGGCGTCGATCCCGCCGGCGAGCTTGACGCGATAGCCGTTGCGTTCCCACCATTCGACGCCGCGCAGGAGGTCGGAGCGATTCTGGTAGGGCGACGCCGGCGCGAACACGCCGACCGTTCCTCCCGCGGGGAGCGGACGCCCGACGAGCCGCGATCCGTTGGCGCCCAGCGGCGGGAGCTCGGTGACGGGACCGGTAGCCATGCCGCGGAGATGCTACAAGCGAACCGATCACCAATCAAGCTAGATCATTGGTGAGCACGAGAGATGGAGCGGACCTCTACGCCTCGGAGACTCGGTGCCGCTCGGCGTACGAGCGCGACTTGCTCCTGCTACCGCAGACTGCCATTGAACACCAGCGGCCGCGGCGGTTCTTCGAGTGGTCGAAGAACGCCCAGCCGCAGACCTCGCTTCGGCAAGCCTTGAACCGCGGCCAGCTTCCCTCCTCCATCGCACCACAGACGATCGCGAGTATTGCCGCGAATGCGCCGGACGCCCCGCTGCGGACTGGGACGAGGGCGGCGCGCCCGTCGGTCTGGAACTGCGCCACCAGCGGCAGCGCATTGCCGTGGCTGTTGAGCGTTCGGGCGGCGGCCACAGGGAGTGGAAAGCCGTTGTTCGTCAACGCGAGCGCGCGCAGAGCTTCGCGGAGCTCGACCGCATGACGGCGATCCTGCTCGGAGACGGTTTCCGCTCTGGCCAGAAGGCGCTCGCGCAGCAGGAACGCCCGCAGCCCTTCGATCGTCGCAAACTCGTCCGGGCCATCCTCGAGATCAACGCTGTTGATGAAGTTCTGAACCAGCGCGAGCCTTCCCGGGGCCGGCTTGCGATCGCCCGGCTGTGCCCCATCCGCCATACCTGATTGTTGTCGATTCTCGCTGGTCACGAAGAGACGCCATTGCTCGGCCCGCGCTCCCACCGACTAACGGTGTTTAATGGTGAACGTGGTTCGATCCTTCCCGAGAGGCAGAACTTCGATCCTTCCCGAGAGGCAGAACGGAGGATCGTTTCGTCTCGGCCTGCGCGCGGGTGTGGCTTTCTCCGTCCCGAGCTTCGCCGTCGCCGTCTCGTTCGGCGTGCTCGCGCACACGCTTCACTGGGGCCTGATCGCGCCGCTTGTCTGCTCCGCGATTGTCTTTTCGGCCTCGGCACAGTTTGCGATCGCAGGCGTTCTTGGCGGCGGCGGCGGGCCGGCTGCAGCGATCGTCGCCGCCCTCCTCGTCAACGCACGCTTCGCACCCATGGGCATAGCGGTCGCGTCCTCGCTGAAGGGCGGAACGCTGCGCCGAGCGATCGAAGCTCAAGCGACAAACGACGCTTCCTGGGCGCTCGCCAACCAGGGCGGCGGACGCTTCAACCGCGAACTGCTCATTGGCGCGACCCTGCCTCAGTTCGTCGCCTGGGTCGGTGGCACGGCCCTCGGCCTGCTTGCCGGCGACGCAGTCGGCAACCCGACCACGTTCGGTCTCGACGTGATCTTCCCCGCCTTCTTCCTCGGCCTCCTCCTCGACGAGCTCCGCCAGGGCGCAGCTCACGTCGGCGCCGCACTCATCGCCGGCTCGGTCGCCTTAGCCTCGCTCCCCCTCGCACCACCGGGCGTCCCAATCATCGCCGCCTGCGTCGGCGCGCTCCTCCCACTCCTCCCGCTCCGACTGCGGTGACTGCGCTCTGGGTTTCGATCGTGACCGTCGCGGTTGCCAACTTCATCCTCAAGGCGGCAGGACCTGTGCTCCTGGGCGGGCGCGAGCTTCCAGCTCGTGGTCTCGCGATCATCGCGCTGCTCGCCCCAGCCATTCTCGCCGCCCTGGTCGTAACCGGGACGTTCAGCCAGGAAGGACAACTGATCGCCGACGAGCGGACTCCCGGAGTCGCGGTCGCAGGCGCCGCTCTGCTACTGCGGGCGCCGCTCCTCGTCGCGATCGGGCTCGGAACGCTTACTGCGGCCGGGCTTCGCGCCGCGTTCTAGATGTCATGCTCACTGGCTGCGTTCTGGCGTTTCGATCGCGAGCCCCGATCACCGTCGCCGTCTGGACGCCCGAGCAGGGGCGCTCCCCGCTCGCGCTGATCGGCGACAGCACCGCCGCACCGTCCATCGCAGCGGCCCGCACCCAGGTCGCCGAGAGAGGAGCCTGATGCCCCGCCGAGCACGCCCCGCCGCCCCCGATGCTCCTGACCGCAGCCCAGCGGACACGATCGCGCGCCTGCTCGCGCTCGCGCTCGCAGCGCTCGCGATCACCACGATCCCGCGAACCCGGCTCGCCGACCTGCTCGCCGCCGCCGCCTGGGTCACCCTCCTCGCCAGCCTGCTCCTCACGGGACTTCTGCTCACGCGCCAAGCCCGCGCGCCGGACCAGAGCGGTCGGCGCAACCCGCGCTGCGCGCCCGCCCGCGCCGACCACCGGCTAGACGAGCAGCTCGGAAACGAACATCCGCTTGCTGACAACAGCTTCGACAGCAACCGCTAGTCCACCGGAACCTCCGCCGGCCCCGCATGTCTGAACACACCAACACCAAGAACAGCCGATCTGCCGCTGGCCGTCTGGCCGTGCGCGCAGCAGACGAGTCAGTGGCAGCGGCACGGCCGCTACCTGGCCGAGTGCAAACGCCACCCCGGCAAGATGCTGCCCGAGCTCGCGCGCCGCGCGATCAGCGCCTACAGCGAGCCGGGCGAGCTCGTCGTCGACCCGATGTGCGGAATCGGCACCACCCTCGTCGAGTCGATCCACCTCGGCCGCAACGCGCTCGGAATCGAGCTCGAGCGGCGCTGGGCGAGCCTCGCCAGCGCCAACCTCGCCCACGCCCGCGACCAAGGCGCCAGCGGCCGAGCCGGCGTGATCGAAGGCGACGCCCGCGAGCTGCCGCGCCTGCTCACGCGAGGCCGCCGGCTGCTCGAGCCCGCGCCAGGGCGATCCAGCGCGAAGCCGCGCAGGAACCAGGTCGCACGGCTCGGCTCGGGCAGTGTCGACCTCGTCCTCACCTCACCGCCCTACGCGAGCGAGATCGGCCAGATCGACAAGCCAGCCTGGGTCAGCGGCGGCAGTCTCAGCCCCAAGCAGTCGCGCAACTACAGCACCGACCGCGACAACCTCGGCCACGCCCGCGGCCAGCGCTACCGGACGGCGATGGCCGCCGTCTACGCCGCCAGCGCCGCCGTGCTCAAGCCCGGCGGCTTCCTCGTCGTTGTCACCAAGAACCTGCGCGCAGGCGGCGCCATGCTCGACCTCGCCGGCGACACGATCGACCTCTGCCGCGCGAGCGGCCTCCTCTACTGGCAACACGTGATCGCCCTCCTCGCGGCGATCCGCGACGACGAGCTCGTCCCCCGTCCCTCCTTCTGGCAGCTGACCGCTACCCGCAAGGCGCTCACCCGGGGCGACCGAACACACGTCGTCTGCCACGAGGACGTGCTCGTCTTCCGCAAGCCAGCGGCAGCCAGCGGTGTCGAACCCGCTCGCGGCCGCACGCAGGTGGCCGAGATCGCGAGGGCAGCGTGAGCGCCCCCGACGACCGCACCCAGGCCAGGGCAGAAGGGGTCACGCGCGAGGCCACCGGCTACCTCGAAGTGCTCGACGTCTTCGCGGCGCTCGGGGTCGACCCGCACGCCCACGCCCGCGCCAAGGCAGCCAGGCCGCGCGCCGACGAGCACGCGAGGCGCGCACGCAGGAGGCCGCTCCGATGACCGTCGCCTGCCTCTCGGTGTGGCCGGTCGCGCAGCAGACGGCGCGCGCCCAGCGGCGCGGGCGCTACCTCGACGCTTCGACCGCGCACCCGGGCAAGATGCTGCCCGAGCTCGCGCGCACGATCATCGGCGCCTACAGCCACCCGGGTGAGCTGGTGCTCGACCCGATGTGCGGCATCGGCACCACCCTCGTCGAGGCGATCCACCTCGAGCGCGACGCGGTCGGCGTCGAGCTCGAGCCACGCTGGGCGGCACTCGCCACCGCAAACGTCGCGCTCGCGCGCGAGCAGGGCGCGCCCGCGCACGGGCTCGCCCTGCAAGGAGACGCCCGCAAGCTCGGGCGCGGGCTCCTGGACCAGCTCGCAGGCCAAGCCGCGCTCGTCCTCACCTCACCTCCCTATGGCCCTTCCCTGCATGGCCAGGTGAAGGCGGGACGGTCTTCCGGTCGAGAAGTGGGACGACCGCTACTCGCGCAACCGCGAAAACCTCGCCCACCTGCCAACGGGCCGTGGCCGCTCCGGCCGCCCCTCCTTCGCCGACGCCCTCGCCGAGATCCTCGCCGGCTGCCAGCGAATGGACGGCTCGTGCTCACCGTCCGCCCCTACCGCTCCCAGGGCGCGCTCGTCGACCTTCCCGGCCAGATCATCCGGCTCGCCGGCAGCGCCGGCCTCACGCTCGCCGACCGTCACGTCGCGCTCCTCTGCGGCCTGCGCGGCAGCGAGCTGGTGCCACGCACGAGCTTCTTCCAGCTCCACCACCAGCGACGCAGTGCGATTCCGCGCATGCTCCTGATCGCCCACGAAGACGTGCTCGTCTTCGCCGCTGCGCGGGAGCCACGGGAGCCGCGAAGGAAGGCGGCCGAGCGATGAGGGTGGCGGGGGAAGCCGGCCACGAGCTGACGTTGGTCGTCCCCGACGAACTGCTGCAGGCCGTCGCCGAGCGCATCGCCGACCTCGTCCTCGCACGAACTGAAACGACGTCGCGTACGGAGTCGCCCTGGCTCACTTCGAAGGGGCGATGGCCTACCTCAGCTTCTCCCGCGACCGGCTGTACAAGCTGACCGCCGCGCGGGCGATCGTCAGGGGCAGCGGGTCCTCCTCACCGCGCCGCTGACCCACACCTACGAGGAGAAGGAGGCCATCACAATGACACAGCAGACACCCACCAAGGGCGAGCCCGCGAAGCAGGTCGCAGTCGACGTGCTCCGCAAGGCCAGCGCGCCGCTGCACGCGAAGGAGATCGCCAAGCGAGTGATCGCATCCTGCCGCTGCTCCGGCCTCAAAGGCAAGACGCCCGAGCAGACGATCACGGCGATGCTCGCCGTCGGCTCCAAGCCCGGCGGCCCCTTCAAGCGCGTCGCCAAGGGCACCTACACGCTCGACGACGACTCCACCAGCACGTCGAAGGCTGTCCGGGCTCAGAAGCGCGAGGCGAAACCGGCCGCCTGAACGAGGCCGAGACCGCTCGGCTGGACAGCGAGAGCCGCTCGGGGACTCGGGCGGCTCTCGCCGCTCGTGCGCCTCTTGCAGTCGCAGTGCGGGTCACTGCGGATGAGCCGGGCCCTGCGGGCGGCGGTGCGTGCGACATTGGTAGCCCTCAGACGGTTCGTACTCGTCAGCCCTGCGTGCGGCGGCGGTACGGACGTCGCGGCAGGGGCGGGATCTGAGCGTCGGGGACGCTCGCGCTGGCGGCGACGAGCACCTTGAGCGGTTTCGCAATCGGCGGCAGCTCGCGCGGTCGGAACCAGCGTCCGCCACGCTGCTCGATCAGCCGCAGCTCGAGCGCTCCGGCCAGCACCTCGTCGAGTCCGCCAGCGCGCACGTCGGCTCGCGACTCGAGTGCCCCCTTCGTCCATCCCTCCTTCGGCTGCTTGTCGAGAAGCAGCGCCTCGAGGAGAAGCCGGCGGCCGACGGCGCCGAACGGCCAGTCGCGAAGGTGGAGCTCACGCACGGGCGGGGACCATCCGAGGAGATATTTAGAGTTTTACTCTAAATGACTTCCAGGCTGCATCTGGTCGACCGAGCTGAGCCCCTGCCGCTTCCTTCGGGTGCGCTGCTGGTCGCCGACGCTCGTCGGCCAGGCGAGCTGTACGACGTCGTCGCTCTCGGCGACGCGGCGTCGCTGGTCGCAGCGAAGGCGACGAGGGCGCGTGTCGGTTTGAGCGTCGCCGCGACGCTGCTGATCGAACTCCACCTCCTGCGGCTGGACCTTGTGGATGCGGGGTTCCCGCTCCCGGCTCCGCCGAGCGTGGCTGCGCCGGCCCGCCGTCTCACAGCGGCGGAGGCGGACTATCTGCGCACGCTGACGTTCCGGCGCGCGCCAGCGGCAACGCCGGCACCGCGCGCATCGGTGCCCGTTCGTCTGCTCCCGCGCATCACGCCGACCGTTGTCGCCGCGGCCGCCACGGGCGACCTAGAGCACGCGATCGCCTGGGAGGTCGCGGCGCTTCTTGGGGGACGGACGATCGCGGAGCTTGGGCTGCTCCTCGCCGTGGACGCCGACGTCGGCCGCTAGCCGGTCTCCTCGAGTTCGTCGCGGTCGATGCTGTCGATCCCGTCGAGCAGCGCCTCGTAGACGACCGGCGGCGTGTAGTCGACTCCGGCGTCGTGCGCCCGGTGCGACGCCATCGCCGCGTTCGCCAGCAGCCACTCCCGCCGCTCGGGAATCTCGCCATCAAGAGCCTCGTGCGCCTCGCCCGCCCTGACGATCGCGGCGTGCTCCTCGATCGCTCTCCCGGTCGGCGGCTGCTTGGTCGGATGCCGTCGGCAGGGGCAGCCCGAGCCTTTGAAGGCGCGGGTAGCTCCGTCGCCGCTGGCGCGGTAGGAGCGCAGGTACTTCGGGTGGTAGATCGTGCGCGTGCGGCCGCGGTTCCAGTCGTCGCGGTTTCGCTCCCGCGGGAGCACGAACCGCTCCGTCTCGGCGAGGCCGATGCTGGTCGAGATGTCGTTCGCGAGCAGGCCGAGATGGAGGTGACCGGCGCCGTCCGAGACGACCGGGCGGCCGCCGCGGTCAAGCAGGGCGAGAAACGCGCCGCCTGCCTGGATCAGCGTGCGGCGGGCGCGCTCGTTGAACGCTTCGATCTTCACCCACAAGCCGTCTGCCTCGAGCTCGAGGTATGCCTCGGCGAGCCGGTGTCGCTCGCGCGGCGACTCGAGCAGCTCGCCCACCACCGCGAGCGCGACGTACAGTTCGCGCCGGACCGGGATCGCCGCGAGCTCGGGCGGCTCGTCCATCCGCTGAGCACGGAAGTGCGCGATCGAGTCGCGGGCGATCGCGAGGTCGAGGGTGCGGCCGCGCGTACCGACGGGGCCGCTCAGGTGGTAGGCCGTCAGGAGCAGGGTCGGGCCGCGAGAGCGGGCGAGATCGAGCGGCGAGGTGACGAGCTTGGCGTACTCCTGCTCGCTCAGCGACGAGGCGTTCGGATCGAAGGCGGCGCGGGCGCAGCCGAACGGGAGAGCCCGGAAGGCGGGTGCGCGCGACTCGAAGGCCAGCTGGCGCAGGTGCGTGGTTGGGTCGAGCGCGAGGCCGAGCGGCGGGGTGTGGAACGGGAAGAGCGCGAGCTCTGGGTTGTGGCCCATGTAGTAGAGCGGCGAGACGGTCATCGTCACGCCCTCCTTTGCCAGCAGCGGGCCGAGTCGCTCCTGGCGGTGCCCGAGCCTCGGGATGAACCTCGGGCTCCCCGGCTCGGGATGAAGGCGCGGCGCCTCCGGCGCGTCGTTGTCGACCTTTTCCACCGTGACGGAATCTTCGACAAGGCGCCGGATGGCGCGAACTGCCCAAACCGACGGCCGCCGGATGTGTTGTCATGCAGCCGGTGCGCGCCAGCTCCTTCACGCCGACCGCCCGCTGTGGCATCCTCTGGTCATGCGAACATATGTTCGTGCAAGACGGCGCGAGAGGCCGCTCCGCCACGCCCCATCGCGGAGGCTAATTCGGGTGCCACAGCGCGTCCACGAAGTTCGCGACCCGATCCACGTTTTCGTCCACTACGACGACGACGAGCAGGCAGTGATCGACTCGACGCCGTTCCAGCGGCTTCGCTACGTCCACCAGCTCGCCCTCTCGTACCTTGTCTATCCCGGCGCGACGCACAAGCGGTTCGAGCACTCGCTCGGAGTCATGTACCTCGCCGGCCGCATCTACGACGTCGTCACGCGTCCGGACAAGGTCACCGACGAGATCCGCGATGTCGTCCCGACCGCAGGCAGCGACGCGCGCGGGCACTCCTATTGGCGCTCAGCGCTCCGGATGGCGGCCCTCTGCCACGACATGGGACATCTGCCGTTCTCCCACGCCGCCGAGGACGACCTGCTCCCGGAAGGATGGGATCACGAGCGGATCACCTGGGAGATCATCCACTCGGACGTGCTCGCGCCGGTGTGGAACTCGATCGTCCCGAAGCCGGATCCGGACCACGTCGGCAAGCTCGCGCTCGGGCCGCGCAAGGTGGAGAAGCTCCGGCTCGGGCTCACCTTCGACACCTGGGAGGCGATCCTGGCCGAGATCATCGTCGGCGACGTCTTTGGCGCCGACCGGATGGACTACCTGCTCCGCGACTCGCTCCACGCCGGCGTCGCCTACGGGCGGTTCGACCACAACCGGCTGATCGACACACTGCGGGTGATGCCGCGGCCGCCACAGGAGCGCGGCGACGAAGGAGCCGACGAGGCGCGCGAAGGCGAGCCGGCACTCGGCTGCGAGCGCGGCGGGCTCGAGTCCGCTGAGGCACTGCAGCTCGCCCGTTACTTCATGTTCGCCCAGGTGTACTTCCACTCGACGCGCCTGATCTACGACGCGCACCTGAAGGACTTCCTCGCCGCCTGGCTTCCGGAGGGAAAGTTCGCGATCGATGTGGATAGCCACCTGACGCTGACCGACAACGACGTGCTGACCGCGATCGCGCGGGCCGCACGTGATCCCGACGCCCCCGGACACGATCCCGCGCGTCGGATCCAAAGTCGCGAGCACTTCCGCGTCGCCCTCATCCGCCATCCAGACGACCCTCCGGGAGCGATCATGGCGATCGCAGCCGCGGCGGCTGAGCACTTCGGCGAGGCGAACGTCCGCTACGGCGCAAGCCCGCGTCGTCCCGACCCGCCCGATTTCCCGGTGCGCGAACGCGACGGACACAGCTTCTCCTCGCTCTCGCTGTCCGACGTCCTGAGGACACTTCCCGCATCGCGCGACGAGTACGTCTTCGTGGCGCCCGAGATCCGCGACGAAGCGAAAACCTGGATCGAGAACGAGCGCGAGCGGATCATCGAAGCCGCATTCGCAGAAGCAGACGAACAGGAGGAGGTGAACACGTGAATCGGCTAGCTCAGGAAGCAGTCCTCGCTGGCCTTACCCGGCGGCTCGACGAGCACGGGTCGTGGACCGGCGAGACCCACGTCCAGAAGGCTGCCTACCTCCTACACGCGCTCACGAACGTCCCGTTCGACTTCGACTTCATCCTCTACAAGCACGGGCCGTTCTCATTCCAGCTCCGCGACGAGCTCGCCTCGATGCGCGCCGACCGGCTGCTCGAGCGCCAACCGCAGCCTGCCCCGTACGGCCCGCGGATCATCGTCACCGACCGCGGTCGCGAACTCGAGGAGCGATTCGCGCAGACAATGGAGCGGTACGGGCCGAGGCTCAACTGGATCGCCGAGCAGGTCGGCCCAAAAAACGTGCTTGAGCTCGAACGGCTCGCGACAGCGCTGTGGATCGCACGCCACCATCCGCAATCCGACCCTGAATGGCGGGCGACGGAGCTCACACGGATCAAGCCGCACGTGAACCGCGACACGGCGCTCGCCGCGGTGTGGGAGATCGACGAGATGCTTGAACAGGCGAACGCGATCGCGGCGTAGCAAGCGCACCGCGACCCCTCAGAACGGGTACGTGACGAGGCCCCAGGCCGCCGAGCCGTACCAGATGCCGAATCCCAAGCTCAGCGCACCGAGTGCCGGGGCGATGCCGTTGAAGGCCGAGCGGACGGGCCGCGAGACGAGCGTCAGCCCGTAGCCTCCGGTCAGCATCGTCATCGACACGGCCGTGAAGACGGCGAGCAAGATGAGAGACACGACCGCGAGGATGGTCGAGTCGACCGAGGCGACGATGAGCACTCCGACGCCGGCGCTGCCGCCCAGGCCATGGACGAGTCCGATCCCGTAGGAACCAAGCGGTGAGCGTGTCCGATGCTGGTGGGCATGCCCCGCCGTCTCGGCGTGGGAATGCAGGTGGAGGTGGGCGGAGCCGTCGTGCTGGTGCGCGTGGGCGTGGAAGAGGCCGCGCCGCCAGCGCACGAGCAGTCGCACCGCGAGGTAGACGATCACGAGCGCAATCGCCGTCTCGGCCAGCTGGAGGGCGCGCTCGGGCAGGTACTTGTCAAAGAGCACGATCGGAAGGCCGAACATGAATAGCGTCGTGCCGTGACCGAGGCCCCAGGCGAAGCCGAGCTTCGCTGCGGACCGCGCGGCGCGCTCCTTCCCGCTCGCGATCAGCGTCGTCATCGCGGCGAGATGGTCAGGGTCGGTCGCGTGGCGGAGCCCAAGGAGGGTGGCGACCAGCAGAACGAGCGCGACCGAGGTGCCGTCGGAGAGTGCGGAAATGCTGTCGTCTAGTCCGAACACGGGGAACCTCCGTCGAGCATTGGAATCATTCGGCTGCCGGTCGTTGCCGGTTCGCGCGAGGGTGTGGGTTTGGTCTTCGCATCGCGATCGGGTTAGAGGGCGCTCACGAGGCCGAGCGCCGCCGTCTCGGCGAGGAAGCCGCAGGCGCCGACGGCGTCGCCGACGAGTTCTCCAAAGCGTGCTTCCCAGAAGCGGTGTGCTCCCTCCGCGACCACGAGCGCAAGCAGCACGGCGGCAACGCCCTCCACGCGACCGAAGAGAGCGCATAGGACGGCGGCCTCGGCGGCGACGATGATGCCGAGCCGGACGCTCGCGGCAGCGGCAAGCCCTCCCGCGAGCGAGGACGGTGGGGAGCTACCGCGCGCGAGCATCCACACGAACGCCGTCCGGCCGCAGGCGGGGACGACGGCGAGAAGCCACCAGCTGTGGTTCGAGACGAGGACGGTGATCCAGCCGAAGCGGACGAGCAGCGCCGCGACCAGGACTGCGGCGCCGACTGCGCCGATCGCGGGCTGGCGCATGATCGTGATCGCCTCCGCAGCCGGCTTCCGGCTGGCGACGCCGTCGACGACATCGGCGAACGCGTCGGCGTGGAGCGCGCCGGTGACGAGGAGGTCGAGGGCGACAACCATCCCGGCTGCGGCGAGAGGCCCCCAAGCTGCCTCGGCCGCCCAGGCGGTTCCCGCCCAGGCCAGCCCGATTAGGGCGCCGACGAGAGGGAAGGCAAGCAGGGCTGCGCGCCCCGGGGCGGCGCTCCGGCCCCGGGTGAGGGGGACGACGGTCAGGAAGGCGAGCGCTGCCCTCACGCGCTGGCTGCGAGCGTGTCTGCCGGCTCGCCGACGGCGAGGTCGGCGAGGGTGGCCATGTCGCGCAGCACGGCGGCGGCCGCCCGGACGAGCGGGAGCGCAAGGAGAGCTCCTGTCCCCTCGCCGAGCCGCAGATCGAGGTCGAGCACCGGCTCGAGTTCGAGCTCGGCGAGCGCGGCCGAGGCGCCCGGCTCGACCGAACGGTGGCCTGCGATCAGGTAGCCGCGTACGTCGGGCGCGAAGGCGGCTGCGGCGAGCGCGCCGGCGTCGGCGGCGACGCCGTCGAGGATGACCGGAAGGCGGCGAGCGGCGGCGCCGAGGAAGAGGCCGCAGAGCGCGGCGTGCTCGAGGCCGCCGACCGAGGCGAGGGCGCCGAGCGGGTCGCGTGCGTCCGGCCGGTGGAGGTGGAGGGCGGCCTCGACGACGGAGATCTTGTGCTCGTAGGTGGCGTCGTCGATGCCGGTACCGCGACCCGTGACCTCGCTCGCCGGGAGCCCGGTGAAGGCGCCGATCAGGCAGGCGGAGGGGGTCGTGTTACCGATCCCCATGTCGCCGCCGATGACGAGGTCGACTCCGGCGCGGCAGAGCTCGTCGACGACGCCGGCGCCGGCGAGGATCGCTCGCGCTGCCTCCTCGCGCGTGAGCGCAGGCTCGAGCGAGAGGTCTCGTGTCCCCGGTCGCACCTTGGCGCTGCGCAGCCGCGGATGGGGCGGGAGATCGCTGGCGACGCCGACGTCGAGCACGCTCACCCGTGCGCCGATCGTGTCCGCGAGGACGTTAATCGCGGCCTTGCCGGCGCAGAACGTCCGCACCATCGCCGCGGTCACCTCCTGCGGCCAGGGGGAGACGCCCTGGGCGAGCACGCCGTGGTCGCCGGCGCAGACGACCACCGCCGCCTGTTCCGGTACCAGGGGTGGACAGGCCCGCGCGATCGCCGCCAGCCGGACGCCGAGGTCCTCGAGCCGCCCGAGGCTGCCGCGCGGCTTGACGAGCGAGTCGTGCCGCTCTCTCGCCTCCGCGGCGCTGCCTTCGTCGATCGCGGCGATCGCGGCGGCGAGCTCGTCTACGCGTTGCTCGAGCTCCATGCTGTTCTCCTCTCTCGTTGGTGGGCGAGGTCGATGAGCGCTCCTTCGAGGACGGCGCGGTGGACGGCGCGGGCGATCTCGCCGCCGATCCGCGTGGCCGGCCCGGCGAAGGGGAGGCCTTCGCCGGGAGGGCAGGCGAGGCAGATGGCGTCGGTGGCGGTGCCGGTGGCAAAGGCCGGGGCGTTGGCGGCGCGGACACCGGCCGCGGCGAGCGCCTGCGCCTTCGCCTCGACGGCGGTCTGGAGGGCTCCGACCAGCGCCGCGTCCGCGAGCGGCTCCCCGACGACGACGAGGAGGTTGATCGTCCCCACGGGCGGCAGCGCGCGGGGCCGCTGCCCGGCGGCCGCGAGCGCGTGGCGGATGCCGACGGTCGCGATCGCCTCCGTGCCACCAGCGCTGGCGTGCGTGTGGCGGCGCACGTCGACGGCGGTGAGCATGCCGACGACTGGGGCCTCGAGCCCGGCCGCCTCGGCGTGCAGGTGCTGGGCCGGGTCGGTGCGGGCGTAGTCCGGCGGCACCTGCAGGTTGAGCCAGGTGCGCAGGCTGGAAAGGCCACCGCCGAGGACGGCGGAGGAGAGCGCCCGATAGGGGCTGTCGAGCTCGACGGCCAGGGCGGGACCGAGTAGCCGCGGCCTCACGCCGCGATCGCCTCCGCGAGCGCGAGGGCGAGCCGCTCGTTGCCAACAGCGTCTCGGACGGCGACGCGCAGATGATTCGCGGTGAGGCCGGGGAAGGAGGCGGCGGGACGCACGGCGATCCTGAGGCGTTCGAGCTCTGCGAGCGCGCGCGGGCCCTCGGGCACATGGAGCAGTAGGAAGTTCGCCGCCGAGGGCCAGACGCGGACGCCCGAGATCCGGCGCAGCCTCTTGTAGAGCGCCGCGCGGGCGGTTGCCGTCTCGAGGGCGACCCGCGCTGGTGTCTCGCGGTCGGAGGCGCACGCCTCGAGGGCGGCGCAGGCCAGGCTGTTCACGCTCCACGGCTGACGGCCCGCCTCGAGCCGCGCCACGAGCGGTGCCGGCCCGAGCAGGTAGCCGGCCCGGACGCCCGCGAGCGACCAGAGCTTGGTGAGGCTTCGGACGACGACGAGGCCGGGCAGGTCGCGCCGCGCGGCTACGCTCTCGCGCTCCTCTGGGACGAAGTCGATGAACGACTCGTCGACGACGAGCATGCGGCCGGGTCGGACAAGCTGCGCGATCGTCTCGGCGGCGTCGAGGGTGCCCGTCGGGTTGTTCGGGTTTCCGAGCACGACGAGCTCGGCCTGCTCCGGCACGGCCTCCGGCTCGAGCCGCCAAGCGTCCGGGCGGCGCAGGACGTGGACGACGGGACAGCCGACCGCGCGCAGCGCCGCCTCGGGCTCGGTGAACGAGGGGTGGACGCAGGCGGCGAGCCGCGGCTTGAGCGCCTGCGCGATCAGCCAGAAGGCCTCGCAGGCCCCATTCGTCGGCAGCACCTCCTCAGGCGGCCTGCGGTGCCGCTCGGCGAGGGCGAGCCGGGCCGGCTGCTCGTCCGGATAGGTGTCCTGCTCGAGCGCGGCGGCGAGGGCCGCGGTCAGGTGCGGAGGCCGGCGTGCGGGGTGGATGTTGACGGCGAAGTCGAGCGCGCCGGGAGGGACGAGGCGGTCGCCGTGGACGCGCAGGGGCGCGTGGTCGGCGAGCGGCGCCTTGAGCTCGAGGGGGCGGCCCGCGACGACGAGGAGTACCTGCTCTGCCGCGTCCGCGAGCAGTTCTGCGGCTCGTCCCGCGAGGTCGAGGTAGCGGCGGGTGCCGGCGCCGCGCGGGACGGTGCCGAGGCCCGACTCCTCGGCGACGACGATCGTCGGCGCTTGCCGCGCGGCGGCTGCGAAGGCGAGCGTGCGAACCCGCTCGAGCACGGACGCCGCCGCCTCCTCGCCGGCATTCCCGAGCGGCTCGACCGCCGCGTCGGTGAGCAGGCCAGCCTCGTCCATCAGCCGGGCGAGCCAGGGGCCGAGGCTCTCGATCAGAACGGTCGCCTCGCCGCTCTCGCCGAGCGCGGTGAGCGGGTCGCCCTCGACCGTTTCCCACGGGGCGGGGCGGCGAGCGCGGTGGCGCCGGATGCGCTCGCGCATCTCGAGGTCGTCGGCGTGGGCGGTCGCGAGGTAGCGGACGGGGCGTCCGGATGCCGTTGCGAGCGCCTCGGCGAGCCGGCTCTTGCCGGACGCGATCCCGCCGAGGACAAGCATCAGCCTCATCAGTGCCGGTGCGTGTGGTGGTGGTCGTGGTGGTGGCGGTTGTCGGCCGGGTGGTAGTGAGGCGTCGCCGGGGTGCCAACCTTGTGCTCGAACCCGGGCAGGGCGACCCGGTGCACGCAGACGTCGCAGTTCATGCGTAGGTCGCCGTCGATCGCTTCCCGGTAGCGCATGAGCACGAGCTCGGCGATCCGCTCCTCCGCGCGCAGGTAGCCGGCGACACGGACGTCGAGCCCAAGGTGGGCGTCGGCGAACTCGATCGCCTGCGCGCGGATCCGCCGCTCGAGGACGCCGGTGAAGAGGAAGTAGGGGACGACGACGATCCGTCCTGCGCCAAGGCGGCGGCAGCGCTCGAGCGCCTCCGGCACCGACGGGGCGGCGAGGCTGACGAAGGCGTGCTCGACCGCCGGGTACGCCCGGCCCTCGTAGAGGAGCCTGGCGATCTTGGCGACGTCCGAGTTGGCGTCGGGGTCGGTCGAGCCGCGCCCGACGAGGACCACCGTCGTCTCGGCGTCCGACCCCGGGTCGATCGTTGCGCGGACGCGCTCGTCGACGATCTCGACGAGCTCGGGCCGGATGCCGAGCGGCCGCGCGTAGCGGATGCGCAGCCCGCTGTGGACGAGACGCTCGCGCGCGAGCGAGGCGGGGATGTCGTTCTTGGCGTGCCCGGCGGCGACGAGCATCAGCGGGACGCAGACGAGGTCGCGCTCGCCGGCCTCGACGAGCCGTGTCACCGCTTGCGAGAGCGGCGGTAGCGAGAGCTCGATGAAGCCGCCCGCCACCGGCACGTCGGGTGCGCGCCGCTGGACGATCTCGCACAGCTCGTGGAACTCGCACGTCCCGTCTTCGTCTCGGCTTCCGTGGCCTGCGATCAGCAGGGCGGGTTCCCTCATGCCTCCTCCTTCGCGTGTCTGAGCAGGGCGTTGGCGGCGGCCACGGCAACGGCGGAACCGCCCTTGCGACTGCGGTTGGTCAGGGCGGGAAGGCCGCTGCCGAGGAGCGCCTCCTTCGACTCGACCGCGCCGACGAATCCGACCGGAAGCCCCACGACGAGCGCCGGCCGGGCGTCGGCTTCGACCAGCGCGAACAGCGCCGTGGGCGCGCAGCCGACGACCCAGACGGCGCCCGGGCCCGCGTGCTCGAGCGCGACGTGTACGCCGGCCGCCGAGCGTGTCAGCCCGCGCTGCGCCGCGAGCGCGGCGGTGCGCGGGTCGCGGAGCGCGCACAACGACGGGGTGCCGGTGATGCCGGCAGCGACCATCTCGACGTCCGCAACGAGCGGCGCCCCCGCGCGCAGCGCGCGGACGCCCACGGCGAGGGCGGCCTCGTCGAGCACGAGCTCGTGGACGTAGTCGAGGTCGGCCGAGGCGTGAATGATCCGCTCGGTCACCGCGCGCGAGAGCGGCGGAAGGTGGCTGAGGTCGACGAGCTCGCGCAGCCGCCGGTACGACTCGACCTCGATCGGGTGCACGCGCGTCATGCCGCCTCGACACAGGCCTCGACCGGGCACACCTCGGCGCACTCCCCGCAACCGGTGCACGACTCGACGAGCACGCGGAGCGGCTCCTCGTACTCCTCGGGGGCGACGACGATCGCGCACTCCGGGCAGGTGATCACGCAGGCGCCGCAGCCTGCGCAGTCGCGTGTGATGAAGAACGGCCGTGGTGTCACGCGTACCCTCGCGGCGTGACCATCCGTCCCGCCACGACCCGTGTCTGCGAGCTGCCGACGACGACGGTCGTGGTCATCCCGACGACCGTCGGGTCGAGCGCCTCGAGCGTCGTCAGCTCGACGCGCTGCGCCGGCCGGAAGGCGTCCGCGACCACGCCGACCGGCGTCTGCGGCGGCCGGTGAGCAAGGAGGATCTCGCGCGCTTCGGCCAGCTGCCACTCGCGCTCGCGGCTGCGCGGGTTGTAGAAGGAGATGACCAGATCGGCTTCGGCCGCGAGCTCGACGCGCCGACGGATCAGCGGCCAGGGCGTGAGCAGGTCGGAGAGCGAGATCGCGCAGTGGTCGTGGCCGAGCGGCGCGCCGAGCAGCGCCGCGGCGGCCTGCGCCGCCGTCACCCCGGGGACGACCACGACGTCGACGTCGTCGCCGGCGGCCTCGAGCGCCGGGGAGGCCATCGCGTAGACGCCGGCGTCGCCGCCCGAGACGAGGGCGACGCTGCCTCCGGCGCGTGCCTCCGCGAGCGCGCGGTCGGCGCGCTCGAGTTCGCTGCCGATGGGCGAGGCGTCGGTCCGGGTTCCCGGCCGAAGGAGCGGCCGCGCTTGCTCGACGTAGCGATCGAGGCCGACGACGAGTTCGGCGCGCGCGAGCGCCTGCCGCGCGAGCTCGGGGACGAGCGCGAGGTCGCCCGGGCCGAGCCCGACCAGCGCGAGCCTGCCTCGCGGCGCTCGCCGGGCGATCGCGACCGTGACGCGAGGACTCTTCCGTTTCGGCGCCACGAGCTCCGCACGCC
>JBOHAD010000011.1:0-44875 GCA_050697555.1 Gaiellaceae bacterium
AGAAGGTGGAGACGGACGAGCGCGGCAACCTCGACCTCGACGACCTGCGCGCGAAGGTGAACGAGGAGACGGCAGGGCTCATGCTCACGAACCCCTCCACGCTCGGCCTCTTCGACGAGAACATCGAGGAGGTGGCCGCGATCTTCCACGACGCCGGCGCGCTCCTCTACTACGACGGGGCGAACCTGAACGCCGTCTGCGGCATCTCGCGCCCGGGCGACATGGGCTTCGACATCGTCCACATCAACCTGCACAAGACCTTCTCCCAGCCGCACGGGGGCGGCGGCCCCGGCGGCGGCCCCATCGTCGTCCGCGACGTCCTCGAGCCCTTCCTGCCGGTCCCGGCCGTCATCCGCGAGGGGGACGCGTACCGGCTCGACTACGACCGGCCGAAATCGATCGGGAAGGTGCGCGGCTTCTGCGGCCCCTTCGGCGTCTTCGTCCGCTCGTACGCCTACATCCGCTCCTATGGGCCGGCGCTCCGGCAGATGTCCGAGGCGGCCGTCTTGAACGCGAACTACCTGCTCGCGCGCCTGCGGGACGCCTACGACCTGCCTTTCGACCGCCTCTGCATGCACGAGTTCGTGCTCTCGGCTCGGAACCTCAAGCGCCAGCACGGGATCACCGCGCTCGACGTCGCCAAGCGCCTCATGGACTACGGCTTCCACCCGCCGACGATCTACTTCCCGCTGATCGTCCCGGAGGCGCTGATGATCGAGCCGACGGAGACGGAGCCGAAGGAGACTCTCGACGCCTTCGCAGAGGCGATGCTCCGAATCGCTGAGGAGGCCGCCTCGGACCCGCAGGTCGTCAAGGACGCGCCCCAGCGCCGGCCCGTGCGTCGCCTCGACGAGGTCAAGGCTGCGAAGCGCGCGATCGTGAAATACGGGTTCGACGAGCACCCGGACTGGAGCGGCGAGCCGTCCACCGGGGAGGCGCTCGAGGCCCAGAAGGGGGCCTAGCAGGGGATGGCGTGGTCGCGCGAGGAGCTCGACGAGCGCGTCGAGACGCTCGCCGGCACGCACGAGGGCCGCGAGTTCGTCCAGGCGGTCTCCCGGTTCGCCGAAGAGGAGCTCGAGTCCGACGAGCGCGAGCTGCTCGGCTCCATCCTGCTCGAGCGGGCCGACGAGGAGCACGCCTTCCAGGAGACGGCGCGCCGGCGCGCGCGGGAGCGCGGCTGGTGGCGGCGGACCGTGCGCCGCCTCGAAGACCTGGTCAGCGACACCGACGTCAGCGAGGCCGCCAACCGGGCGGCCGCGGCCGTTGCGGCCGAGGACGCCGAGCGGATCGACGCGGTCGTCGCCGAGCTTCGCGCCGACCGGGGTCGGGCGGCGCGCGTCCTCGACGAGCTCTCCCGCCACCGGGATCCCGAGGTGCGCGGCTGGGTCGCCGGGGCGGCGCGGGTAGTGCTGGAGGAAGGCGGCGTCTACGTCCTCATGGGCCTCACGCGCGACGGCGACCGGGAGGTCCGCGACGTGGCGGTCACGCAGCTCGTCGCACTCGACCGCGACGCCGCTCAGCGCCTCGCGCCCTCCCTGCGCCGCCGAGCTCGCTCGCCCGAGCCTGCGGAATCGGTCCCGGCCATGTGGGCGCTGGCGAAGCTTCGTGACACCAGGTCGCTTTCGCATCTGCGGCAGATCGCCGAGTCGGAGGACGCCGACCGGTTGCGGCGGAGAACCGCCGAAGCCGCCTCGCTCCTCCTCGGCGACCGCCCGCAGGAGATCCTGGAACGGATGCGCGCGCACGACCACGACCTCATGCCGTCGCTCGCGGTCGCGGCGCGGCTGCTCGCGACGGAGGAGGCGCGCGCGGTTCTCGCGGAACGCGCCGAAGGGGCGCCGGACGCCGAGTGCCGCGCCGTCTGTCGGGCCGAGCTCGAGAAGCTCGAGGAGGAAGCGCGGTGACCGTGCGGAGCAGGGAGGACGCGACCGCGTTCACGACGCTCGACGGAAGCACGATCCGCGTGCTTCTCGACGCGCGACACGGCGGCGCCGTGAAGCAGAGCCTGGCCGAGGCGACGCTCGAGCCCGGGCAGGCAACGGAGCGCCACTACCACGCGCGGACGGAGGAGATCTACGTGATCCTCGAAGGGGCGGGCGAGATGGAGGTGGACGGCGAGCGCGGTCGAGTGCGGCCCGGCGACGCCGTGCCGATCCCGCCCGGTGCCTGGCACCAGATTCGTGCCGACGGGGAGGCGGAGCTCCGGTTCCTCTGCTGCTGCGCGCCCGCCTACAGCGACGAGGACACGTACCTTGAGTGAGATTCTCCAGGCTCTCTACGACGGCGACGAGGCGCGCGTCGCCGCGCTGCTGGCGGACGACCCCCAGCTGGACGTCTTCGAGGCGGCGGCGCTCGGGCGGACCGAGCTCCTCCGCGCGCAGCTCGACGCCGACCCGTTGGCGGCGGAGACCTTCGCCGACGACGGCTTCACGCCGCTCCACCTGGCCGCCTTCTTCCGGCACGCGGAGACGGCGCGGCTGCTCGTCGAGCGCGGCGCCCCGGTGGACGTCGTGGCACGCCACGAGACGATCGTCGTCACCCCGCTGCACAGCGCCGTCGCGGCACGCAATGAGGAGACGGTCGCGCTGCTCCTCGACCGCGCCGCCGATCCGAACGCCCGCCAGGAAGGCGGCTTCACTGCGCTTCACGGGGCGGCCCAGCAGGGGGACGAGCCCATAGTCGACCTCCTCTTGCGGCACGGCGCCGATGCACGCCTCGCCGCCGAGGACGGCCGGACGGCTGCCGACTTCGCCCGCGAAAGCGGGCACAAGGAGCTCGCCGCGCGGCTCGGCCGCTAGCCTGGACCGCGATGCGCGACTGGTTCCGTCAGAAGGGTCTCGTGCGCCCTCGCCGGGGGCGCCTTCTCGGCGGTGTCTGCGCCGCCTTCGCGACCCGCTACGGCTGGAACAAGTGGCTCGTCCGCCTCGCCGCGGTCCTCTCCATCTTCATCCCCGGGCCGCAGGTGCTCGCGTACGTCGTGCTCTGGATCCTGATGCCCGCCGAGGAGTAGGCCGTGATCGACCTCCGCTCCGACACGCTCACGCACCCGACACAAGGCATGCGCCGCGCCATGGCCGAGGCCGTCGTCGGCGACGAGCAGAAGCGCGAGGACCCGACCGTGATCGCGCTCGAGGAGCGCGGCGCCGAGCTGCTCGGGCAGGAGGAGGCCGTCTACGTGCCCACGGCCACGATGGCGAACCAGATCGCCTTGCGCGTGCTCTCGGAGCCGGGCGACGAGGTGATCGCCGAGGCCCTCGCGCACATCTTCCGCTACGAGCTGGGCGGTCCCGCGGTGCATTCCGGGCTCGCCATGAAGGCGCTCCACGCAGAGGACGGGCGCTTCACGCCCGAGCAGCTCCGCGAGGCCGTGAGCCCGCGCGGCGACCTGCACGTGGCGCCGACGCGCGTCGTCTGCGTCGAGAACACGCACAACGGCGGAGGCGGCCGCGTCTGGTCGCTTCAGCAGGTGCGGGAGATCGTCGCCGAGGCGCGGCGACACGAGCTGGCCGCTCACCTTGACGGCGCGCGCCTCATGAACGCCGTCGTGGCGAGCGGCACGCCGGCCGCCGAGTACGGGCAGGAGTTCGACACGGTCACCCTCTGCTTTTCCAAGGGCCTGGGCTGCCCGCTCGGCGCGCTCGTCGCCGGTTCGCGCGAGCGCATGGCGAAGGGCCGGCGGATGAAGCACCTCTTCGGCGGGGCCATGCGCCAGGCGGGCATCGTGGCCGCGGCCGGCCTCTACGCGCTCGACCACCACGTCGAGCGCCTGGCCGACGATCATGCCAACGCCCGCCGCCTCGCCGAGGGGCTCGCGGCGGCAGGGTTGCCCGTCGACCTCGAGGAGGTGGAGACCAACTTCGTGCTCGTCGACGTCGGGCGGCTCGGCCTCGACGGCGACGACGCGCTCGCGCGCCTCCGGGCCGAGGGCGTGCTGCTCTCCTTCGCGGCCCACAACGGCGTCCTCCGCGCGGTGACGCACCTGGATGTTTCGGGGGAGGACGTCGAGGAGGCGGTCGTGCGCATACCGCGCGCGCTCACCCGCGCCGCGCGGCCGGCCGACCTGGCCGCGGACGCGCCGACGCCCTACTGACCTAGAGCCGTCGCGCGCCCACGTACGTGGACGCGTACCATGAGCTCGAGAGGCTCGAGATCTTGACGACGTCGCCGGTGTGCGGCGAGTGCACGAAGCGGCCCCCGCCGACGTAGATACCGTTGTGCCCGAGCCCGTTGAAGAAGACGATGTCGCCGGCCGCGAGCTGCGAGCGCGAGACCGGTCGTCCGTACGCGTACTGCGAGGCGGCGTGGTGCGGCAGCGAGATGCCGATCCTGCCGTAGACGTACATGACAAAGCCGGAGCAGTCGAAGCCGGTCGAGGGGGAGGAGCCGCCCCACTTGTAGGGGATGCCGAGGTAGCGGAGCGCGATCGAGACGACCTCCGGGTGGCCCGGCCCCGCCGGAGGAGGAGGCGGCGACGGCGCCGCTGGCGGGGAGGGGACGGCCGGCGGGCTCGGTGCGGTCTCCGCCTCGGGGGCGGTCTCCTGGGGCTCCGGCGCGGCCTCCTGCTGGTCCCGCTCGGACTGCTGCCGCTGGGCCGCCGCCGCCCGGGCTTCCGCCTGAGCGGCGAGGCGCGCCTGGCGTGCCTGCTCGGCCGCCTGGAGGCGCTCGATCTCCCCTTCGATCGAGGCGTAGAGCCGCTGCCGCTCGCCGAGCTGTCGCTCGATCTCCGCGCGCTGCGCCGCCCTGCGCTCGACGACTTCCTCCTGCTCGGCCCGCGCTCCCTCGAGCTCCCGTCCGCGGCGTTCGACCTCCGCCTTGAACCGGCGCACCTCCGACGCGATGCGAGCGTCCTCCTCCGCGATCCTGTTTGCCGTGTCGATCCGGTCGAGGAGGTCGGAGAAGCTCGTGGCGCCGAGGATGACCTCCACCGTCTCCGGCTCGTCCGCCGTGTACAGCTCGACGAGCCGGCCGGCCGCGCGCGCTTGCGCTGCTTGCAGGCTGGAGCGGGCGATTCCGAGGCGGCGCGTGTTGTCGGCGAGTTCTCCCTCGATCTCCTCGAGACGGACGTTGGCGCCGTTCCACGCCTCGACGGCGCGGCCGAGGTCCATGTCGATCGCCTCGATCTGGGCGAGAACGGCCTGGGCCTCCGCCCGCTTCGAGGCGAGCTCCCGCGGCTCGCCGGCGCTCGAGCCGGCCAGCACAAGCGCGCCGGTGAGGGCGGCGGCGAGTGAGAGTCCCAGGCGCAGGAGGCGCGGACCCTAACAGAGGCCCGTGATAACTCTGTTACGCGGCGACCGGGTCGCCGCGGCGGCTCGCCACGGCGAAGGGATGGTAGAAGGCCTCCAGCGGGCTCTCGCCGCGGACGGGAAGCTCGAGCGTCACTCCGAGGCGCTCGTCGACGACGAGGACGGCGAGCGAGTCGTCGCCGGGATCCCAGAGAAGCGAGACGTCGAGCCCGTCGCTCCTGCGGTATGCGAGCTCCTTCCGCTCCATGACGCCATCGTGCCCGGGCCGGGAAACGCCGAGCGCACGTCCGTGTAACGGTTCTGCAACAGAGGACCGGGAATCCGCCCTCGGCCGGTCTCTCGTATAGCCCGTCGAGACCTTCGGCAGGAAAGGCATGGAGGGTGAACTCTCAACGCGGGCCGCCCAGGGCGCGTGAGACGCCCTCTCAGTCATGCACGACACCCGGGAGGTTCAAGACCGGTGATACGACCCACACAATCCATCAAGCGCGCGGTCGTGCTCGCGGCGCTCACGCTTCCGCTCCTCGCGCCGCAGGCCCAGGCCGCCCCCGAGGTACTCCACCCGAACCTCGCCGTGCGCACCGCGGTGAGCGGGCTCAATCAACCGATCAGCCTGGCCTTCCTCGGCCCGAACGACATGCTCGTGCTCGAGAAGGCCACCGGCAAGGTGCAGCGCGTCGTCGACGGGGCGGTTACGGGCACGGCCCTCGACCTGGCGGTCAACAGCGCTTCCGAGCGGGGCCTGCTCGGGATCGCGCTTCACCAGCGCTTCTTCACCAACGGCTTCGTATACCTCTACTGGAGCGAGACGCTCAGCGGGACGGACAGTACGAGCATCACGGACGTTCCGCTCCTCGGCAACCGCGTCGACCGCTTCGTTTGGGACGGCTCGGCGCTGACCTTCGACGCAAACGTCATCAGGCTCCGTGCCTTCCAGGCCGACGCAGGCCAGCCGCCGCGCGGCAACCACGACGGCGGTGTCCTCCGCTTCGGGCCTGACGGGAAGCTCTACGTCCTCATCGGGGACGTCGGCCGCCGAGGGCAGCTCCAGAACCTCGTTGACGGACCCTTCGGGCCCGGCCAGCCGGACGACCAGTTCGGCGGCCCCGAGCCGGACGACGCCCACCTGACCGGGACGATCCTCAGGCTCAACGATGACGGCACGGCGCCGTCCGACAACCCGTTCTTCGAGGCGGGCGCAGCGATGGGCGGCGAGGTCGGCCAGAACGTCCAGAAGATCTTCGCCTACGGCCTCCGCAACAGCTTCGGCATGGCCTTCGACCCGAAGTCGGGACGGCTCTGGGAGGAGGAGAACGGCGACGACAGCTTCACCGAGCTCAACATCGCCGAGCCGGGCTTCAACTCGGGCTGGGTACAGGTCATGGGCCCGGTCGCGCGGATCTCGCAGTACAAGGAGATCGAGACGAGCCCGGAGTTCTTCGGGCTCCAGCAGATCCGCTGGCCGCCGACGAACATCGCGGATACGCCCGAGGAGGCTCTCTCCCGGCTCTTCACGCTGCCCGGCTCCCACTTCAGCGACCCCGAGTTCAGCTGGAAGTTCGAAGTCGCACCGGCGGGGATCGGCTTCGTCGAGGGGCGGGGCCTCGGTCCGCAGTTCGACGGTGACCTCTTCGTGGGCGCCGCGCGGACGTTCCTCGAGGGCGGCCACCTCTTCCACTTCAACCTGACGGGCAACCGCAGGAAGATCGGGGTGGACGACCCGCGCCTCGAGGACCGGGTCGCCGACAACCTCGCCAAGTTCGACATCACCGAGAGCGAGAGCCTGCTCATCGGGAGGAACTTCGGCATCGGCACGGACATCCAGACCGGGCCGAACGGCAATCTCTTCGTCGTCTCCCTGAGCGACGGCGCCGTCTACGAGATCTTCCGCCGCAGGTAGGAGCAGCCGGCGAGGCGGGCCCGGCAAGAGACGGGCCCGCCTCCGGTCGGAGGGCCTACTCGTATTGGAGGGCTCGGAGGACATTGAGGCGGGCGGCACGCCGCGCGGGCATGATCGCGGCCACGATTCCGACGATGACGGCCACGATGGCGAAGATGACGAGCTGGCCGAGGGGCACCGAGAAGCGGATGTCGAACTCGCCGAGCGCGCGGGTTACGAGCGCCGCCAGAAAGATCCCGAGAGGAAGCCCCAGGGCCGCGCCGATGAGCGCGGTGATCACGCTCTCGTGGCGCACCATCCGGCGCGCCTGCCGCCGGGTCATTCCGACGGCGCGCAGCATCCCGAGCTCGCGCGTCCGCTCGAAGACCGAGAGGACGAGCGTGTTGATCATCCCGAAGATGCTCACGATGACCGAGAGAGCGAGGAGGACGTACAGCATCGTGAGGAACTGGTTGAAGTCCTCGTCCTGCTGCGTGATCCAGGCGTCCCGGGTCTGCACCTTCGCGTCCGGAAAGTCCGCGGTGGCGGCCACGAGGGACTCGGTCGTGCCGTCGGTCGGCTCGCCGGCCACGTTCACGAACGTGAACTGGTTGCGCGGTCGCTCGTAGACGGAGTCGAACGTGTCCTTCGTGACTGAGACGCCGCCCAGGAGGGGGTAGAACGGCGGCGGCTCGTACAGGCCCCTCACCCGGACGTCGAGCGTCTGGCCCGAAGGCGTGAGCACGGCGATGCCGTCGCCGACGACGATCTCGTTGTCCTCGGCGAAGCTCGCGTCCACGATGGCGCCGTCCCCGCCGAGCTCGCTGATTACGGAGTCAGAGCCTTCCTTCCAGTCGAAGCTGTACGTCTCGAGGATCGTGTCCGGCTCGATGCCGGTCACGTAGGTGGACGAACCGTTCACCTCGCCGAGATCGGCGCGGACTTGCGCCACGAGCTCCGCGTCGCTCGACTCCGCGACCGAGTCGCCCGCGGCCGCGACGAACGGGGAGAAGCCGTCCTGGGCCGTGACGACGTAGTCCGAGACGACCTGATCCTCGATCGCCTCGCGGTTCGACGCCTTCATGCCGTTGGCGAGCACCGCGACGAACGTGACCAGGGCGATTCCGATCATGAGCGCAGCGGCGGTGGCCGCCGTCCGTCCGGGGTTGCGGACGGAGTTTCCGCGCGCGAGCTTGCCGGCCGCTCCGCCGATCGCCCGCGCGGGCCACCCGACGACCGCGGCGAGGGGCCGCACGAGCCGCGACGAGATCATGGCGATGCCGACGAAGAGGAGCACGACCCCGCCCGCGATCGAGAGCAGCCGCGAGCCCGTGGCGAGCTCGTCGCGGAACATCGCGTACCCGAGCAGGAAAAGGGACAGCGCGATCGTGAGGAGCGCGACGTACGGCGCGAACGGCGCAAAGCGCGAGCGCGGAAGCGTGTAGCCCTCGCGCACGGCCGCGATCGGCGGCACGCGGGTCGCGCGGATGGCCGGGAAGAGCCCGGCCACGAGCGTAATGATCGTGCCGACGAGGAGAGAGACGACGATCGTCCGGGTAGCGAAGACCGTGTTCGCAGTCGGCAGCTCGAGCTCGAGGGCCTTGAAGAGCTCGTTCAGGCTGATCGCCAGCCCGAGCCCGGCGAAGAGGCCGATGATCGACGCCAGGATGCCGATGGTGAGGGCCTCCACGATCACCGACCAGAGGATCTGCCGGCGCGAGGCGCCGACGGTCCGCATCGTGGCGAACTCCCGCGTCCGCTGGGCGACCGTGATCGAGAGGGTGTTGAAGATGACGAAGGCGCCGACGAAGAGAGCGATGCCGGCGAAGGCGAGCAGGAAGTATTCGATGAAGCTCGTGAACTCGCTGATCTCGTCCTTGTCCTCCTGTGCCTCGACGAGGCCCGAGCGGACCTGCGCGTTCTCGGGAAGGACCGGCTGGATCTCGCTGATGAGCTGTTCGGGCGTCGTGCCCTCGACGCCCGCGACGGAGATCTCGTCCACCTGGCCCTGCCGATCGAGGAGGGTCTGCGCCGTGGTGAGGTCGAAGACGGCGAAGGTCGCCGTCCCGAGCGAGTCGACGTCGCCGAACCTGGCGATGCCGACGACCTCGAAGTCCTGCTTGGGCTGGAGTGTCGAAATCTGGATCGTCTCGCCGACCTCGTAGCCCTCCCGGTCGGCGACGCCGGCGTCGATGACGACCTCGCCGTCGCCCTCTGCCCAGCGGCCGTCCACGAGGTTGAGCGGGTTGAAGCGGTCGACCTCTGGGCCGGTATCGATCCCGAGCCCGAGGCTCGGCGCCCCCTGCGTGTTGACGGCCTTGCCGTCCGAGCCGATGATCTTGGTGTTCGTCTCGTCGAAGATGCCTCCCGACGCCATCTCAACGTTCGGAAGCGCCTGGACCTCCTCCACAAGTGACTCGTCGATCGGTGGCGCCTGCGACTGAAGGCCCTGGAAGCTGATGTCGGCGCCCTCGCCGGAGACGACGACGTCGGTGCCGGCGTAGGACTCGTCGAAGATCTGCGAGAAGGCACTGTCGATCGTGTCCGTGAGGACGTAGGTGCCGCTCATCATCGCGACCCCGAGGATGATCGCGAGGGCGGTGAGGACGGCGCGCAGCTTGCGGCCGAGCAAGCCCTTGAGGGCGACTCGGATCACAGGCGGCTGACTTCTTCCATGGTCTCGAGCACCTCGTGGGCGCTCGTCTTCGCGAGCTCCCTGACGATGAGGCCGTCGGCGAGGAAGAGCGTGCGGTCGGCGATGGCGCAGGCGTTCGGGTCGTGCGAGACCATCACGAACGTCTGGCCGAGGGTCTCCACGGACTCGCGGAGGAGCTCGAGGATCTCGTGGCTCGTGGTCGAGTCGAGATTCCCCGTCGGCTCGTCCGCGAAGACGACGGTCGGCTTGGAGATGAGGGCTCTCGCGATCGCGACGCGCTGCTGTTGCCCGCCGGAGAGCTCCGAGGGGCGATGGGTGCGGCGGTCGGCAAGCCCGACCCGCTCGATGATGGACTCGTTCCAGCCCTTGTCCTGCTTCACTCCGCCGAGCTCGAGCGGGAGGAGGATGTTCTCCTCGGCCGTGAGCATGGGGAGGAGGTTGAAGAACTGGAAGACGAAGCCGACGTGGCGGCGGCGGAGCTTCGTGAGCTCGGTGTCGCCGAGCTGCGCGATGCCCGTGCCGTCGATGGTGACGTCGCCCTCGGTGGGCCGGTCGAGCCCGGCGAGGATGTGCATGAGGGTGGACTTGCCCGAGCCCGACGGGCCCATGATGCTCGTGAGCTTGCCGCGCTCGACGTCGAGCGTGACACCGCGGAGCGCGTCCACGGCGGTCTCGCCCTCGCCGTAGCGGCGGGTGACGTCGTGGGCCGAGACGACCGTGCCGCCCGCGGGAGTCTGGGTTTTCGTTTCCTGTTCCATGGTTGCCACTGTAGGACCTCCGGGAAGGGGGTGCGAGTCCATGGTCGCAGCGCCGTGAACGGGGGGACAGGCGGGAAGCGCCACACGCGGGGTGCGGTTAACCGAACCTTTTCGCGATTCGGCTCAGCCGAAGACGACGGTTATGACGAAGGCGGTGAAGAGCGCTGCCCAGACCGCGATGGGAAGCGCCGAGAAGCGGCGTCGCACGTGGAGCGCCCAGATCGCCACCGCGCCCCCCGCGAGCCCCAGGCAGCCGGCGAGCACGGAGAAGCCCGTCAGGCTCCAGTCGGTGAAGGCGAGGCCGAGAGAGACGGGCAGCGTGGACTGGAAGACCATCGCCCCGGTGATGTTCCCGAGCGCGAGCGTGTCCTTCCCGTCACGGATCCAGAAGAAGCTGTTCGCCTTCTCGGGGAGCTCCGTGGCGAGCGGGGCGAGGATGAGCGCGAGCACGAGCGGCTCGGCGCCGAGGCTCTCGGCCGCCTCGAGCAGCTCGTGGACGAACAGGTGCGCCCCGCCGATGATCGCGCCGAGCGCGACGACGAGCTGGACGACGACGGTCGTCGTGCGCGGTGCGTCCTGCCGGCTCGAGTCCATGATGAGCGGCCGCAGCGTCTCCTCCTCCTGGATCGCGCCGCCGCTCCGCAGGGTCCACCGGACGTAGGTGCCGTAGGCGAGGACGAAGACGACCGCGGCCGCGATCTGGAGCCATCGGGGCGCGCCGAGCCCGAGACCGAGCGCCGCGGCGAAGAAGACGAGAAAGAAGGTGAGGTCGCGCTGGAGCGTCGGGAAGTGCACGTCGAGGCCGGTTCCGGCCGCCCGCCGGTTCCGGTACAGGAGCGCGGAGATACCCACGAGCGCCATCGCGATGGTGGCGAGCATGAAGGGCGCACCGATGATCGCGCCGATCGCGACGTCGATCGTCCCCTCGGTCGGCGAGATGATGGCCACGATGGGGATCAGCGACTCGGGGAGAGCGGTGGCTACCGCCGCGAGCAGGCTGCCCACCGCGCCTTGCGCGATTCCGAGCTGGTGACCGAGCCACTCGATCGCGTTCGTGAAGAGCAGAGCCCCGGCGAGCAGGACGGCGAAGCTCGCCACGAGGAGAACCCCGGTCACGTGCGCGGGTGGCGGTCGACGGCATTGCGGGCCACGGCGCGCGCACCCTACCCTGCGCGGCACATGCTCGACGCCGTCCTCTTCGACTGGGGAGACACCCTCTTCCACTTCGCCTACGACGAGGCGCTCCTCGAGGCGGGCTGGGAGGCGGGGCTGGCGACCCTCGACCGGGACGGCCTTCCCGGGCACGACGAGACGGCGGCTCGCTTCCGCGAGCGCTACATACCGCTCCTCTGGGTGCCGGGCTCCGTCGACGAGGTCGAGTACCCCGGGATCGTGCGCGAGCTCCTGGGCAGCTTCGACGTCGAGCTCACGGACGAGGAGCTCGACCGCTTCCTGGCCGCCGAGCACGCCGCGTGGGAGCCCGCCCGGCACCTCGGCGCGCATACGCACGCGCTCCTCGACGCGCTGCGCGACCGCGGCCTCAAGACCGGGCTCGTCTCCAATGCCTTCGACCCCGGCTGGCTCCTGCACGAGGATCTCGCGCGAATGGGCCTCGAGGAGCGGCTCGACGTCGCCGTCTTCTCCTCCGAGGTGGGAAAGCGCAAGCCTCATCCGGCGATCTTCGAGGCGGCTCTCGAGCGGCTCGGCGTCGAGGCCGAGCGGGCGCTGTTCGTCGGCGACCGCCGCTACGAGGACGTGCGCGGCTCGAAGGAGGTCGGCATGACGGCGGTGCTGGCGCTCTGGTTCCGGGCGGACGACGACGACCGCGGCCTCGAGCCCGACTACGAGGCGTTCACCGCCATGGACGTCCTCAACGTCGTGAGGCGGCTGACCGGAGGGGAGAGCGGCTAGCCCGAATCTTAACGAGCGGCGTTACGCCGGATCCTCGCTAGGCGACCGCAGTCGCCTCCAGTTCGATCAGGAGGTCTGGAAATGCGAGGCCCGTCACCCCGAGCAAAGTCGCCGCCGGCTGGATTCCGGCTGCAGCTGTGCGCTCGCCGACGACCTGTGCCCCTTCGGCGAAGAAGATTTCGACGTCGGTTACGTAGGAATTGAGGCGCACGACATTGGCCAGGCTCATTCCCGCGCTCTGCAAGACCGTCTCGACGTTGTCGAGCGCCTGCGCAGCCTGTGCCCGCATGTCGCCGGCGTGCAGGGTGTTGCCGTCTGCGTCGCTCGAGGTTTGGCCTGCGCAGTAGAGCACCCGCTCCGCTCCGGCCACGTCGACCGCCTGCGAGAAGCCGAACTGGTCCTGCCAGGCCCAGGGATTGACGTTCCGTTGCTCCACGAGGGGCTCCTTCCGCTCGACGCTCCGGCGTCGGAGCCTACACGCGGTTGCCGTGGTCTTCGCGGGCTCGCGCTCGACCGCGCGGGGGCGCGCTGACGTTCTTCCTCGCCGCGGGAGCGCCTACACCGAGCGGGCGTCGCTGTCAAGTCTTGCGGGGGTAGGCCTCGGTTATCAACAATTCAGGAGTGCGGCGCCTCTCCTTCGTCGGCGCAGACTTGCCCCTCCGTCCTCAGGAAGAGACGGAGTGCCGCCGCTGCCGGGTGCACTGCGACAAGGTCGTCTATCCGGCCGCCTGCGTCGAGCGCGCGTGCCCCTTCGTCTACGCGTACGAGGAGTGGGGACGCACGTACATCGGCTGCATGCAGAAGGTCTACGCGGTCGAGATCGACCTCGAGATCCTCCAGGAGGCGCAAGGGCGCAAGGGCGGCTTCGGCGGCGTCAAGGCCGTCCGGCAGCCGCTCCCGATGTGCAAGGCCGAGGTCTCGAGCTGCTACGACAACCGCGTCGACGAGCTCGGGTGCGTGAACCCGGAGTTCTCCGAGCTTCCGCGCGGCAAGCCCTCCTTCCGCGTCGTCGACCAGACCGACGTCGCCTAGCCTCCGGCCTGTCTCGCTCCGGGCCGCGCGCAGGCTCGCGGTCGTGCGGCAGCGGCTCGCGGGGCCTCGGCCGGCCGGCGTGCTCGAGGTCGTCCGCGACCTCCGCTGCCTCCCACCGAGGACGTGCCGATCCACCACCTCCTCGTGCAGGCGTTCGCCTCCGAGCATCACACCTGCGCAGCGGGTGATGCGAACGCGTCGGCGCTTCAGTGCCGGATCAGGAACGCGTTCGAGGAGCTCGGCGCGTTCCTCGGCGCGCGCGAGGTCGTCCACGCTTCCGCGTCCAGCGGCCGTGGAGCTCCCTGAGCTTCCGCACCTCGTCAGCATCGGGTCCGTGTCCATCCGGTCCCGGCACCTCGAGGATGGCCGGGAGGCCCTGAAGACGCGGATGGGCCAGGAACACGCCGAGGCCTTCGCCGAGCTCGCCCTCGCCGAGATTGGCGTGGCGGTCGCGGTTCGAGCCGAGCGCGGCGTCGGCGTCGTTCACGTGCAGGCAGCGGAGGCGGTCGAGCCCGATCCGCTCGTCGACGTCCGCGATCGTCGCGTCGAGCGCGTCCGCGTCGGTCACGTCGACGCCGGAGACCCAGAGGTGGCAGGAGTCGAGGCAGACGCCGAGCCTCGGATGAGCGCCGAGGCGGTCGACGAGGACGGCGAGCTCGTCGACGGAGCGCCCGATCGTGCCGCCCGCGCCGGCCGAGTTCTCGAGCAGGACCCACGTCGTCTCCGAGCACCGTTCGAGCGCCTCCTGGAGCGCGGGCGCGGCACGCTCGAGGCCCGCCTCGAACCCGGCGCCCACGTGCGAGCCGACATGGATGACGACGCCGTCCGCCTCGATCGCGCAGGCGACCTCGACGGTGTTCAGGAGCGAGGCGCGCGACTTCTCGTAAACCGTGGCGTCGGGCGCCGCCAGGTTGATGAGGTAGAGCGCGTGGCAGACGACGGCGCCGATCCCCACCTCGGCCCGGCGCTCCTTGAAGCGCTCGAAGTTGGCCGGGTCGTGATTCGTCGGACGCCAGGCCCGCGGGCTCTGCGTGAAGATCTGGACGGCGTCCGCGCCGAGCGCTTCCGCGCGATCGATCGCCGTGTGGATCCCCCCAGAGGTGGAGACGTGGGCGCCCGCCAGCACGCGACTACGATAGCCGCGTGCCCGCCCGCGTTCGCATGGCGCCGAGCCCGACCGGCTTCCTCCACATCGGGAACGTGCGCACCGCGCTCTTCAACTGGCTCTTCGCCCGTCACGAGGGCGGCGAGTTCCTCCTCCGCATCGAGAACACCGACACGAGCCGTGAGGTCGTCGAGGCGGTCGAGCAGATCCAGCGCTCGCTCCGCTGGCTCGGCCTCGACTGGGACGGGGACGTCGCCTTCCAGCTCGACCGGCTGGAGCGCCACCAGGAAGTTGCCCGGCGCCTGGTGGACGAGGGCAAGGCGTACGAGGACGAAGGGGCGATCCGCTTCCGCATGCCGGACGAGGGCACGACCGCCTGGGAGGACGCGATCAAGGGACGGATCGAGTTCCCGAACGAGCGGCTCGAGGACGTCGTGCTCCTGCGCTCCGACGGCCGCCCGACGTACAACTTCGCCTCGCCCGTGGACGACGCCGACGACGCGATCACCCACGTGATCCGCGGCGACGACCACGTCTCCAACACGCCGAAGCAGATCCGGATCCTGGAGAGTCTCGGCGTCGAGCCGCCGACGTACGCGCACGTTCCCAGCGTCTACGGCGACGATGGCCGCAAGCTCTCGAAGCGTCACGGCGCCGTCACGGTGGAGGAGTTCCGCGCGGCTGGCTACATCGCTCCGGCGCTCATGAACCACCTCGCGCTCCTCGGCTGGAGCTACGACGACCGGACGACGATCATGTCGCGGGACGAGCTCGTCGAGCGCTTCACCCTGGAGCGCGTCGGCGCGAGCCCGGCGACGTTCGACTACGAGAAGCTCGCGTGGATGAACGGCGTGTACTTGCGCGAGCTCCCGCCTCAGGAGTATGCGAACACGCTCCTCGCCTACCTCCGGGAGCGGGGCTTCGAGGGCGACGAGAAGACGATCCGGGAAGCCGCTCCGCTCGTGCAGGAGAAGATCGAGACGCTCGGCCGGTTCCCGGAGTTCGCCGGCTTCCTCTTCCGCCGCGTGGAACCGGACCCGGCTCTCCTCGACGGCTCGGCCCCGGTGCTCCGGGAGGCCCGCGAGGCGCTTGCCGGCACCGAGCCCTTCTCGCGCGAGCAGATCGAGCAGGCGCTACGCGACCTCTGCGAGCGGCTCGAGCTCAAGCCGCGGTACGCCTTCCAGCCCATCCGTCTCGCCGTCACCGGCTCCAAGGTGTCGCCCGGGCTCTTCGAGAGCCTCGAGCTACTCGGGCGAGAGGAGTCGCTCGCCCGCCTGGATGCGGCTATCAGCCTCTCCGGCGCAGATGCCGGTTGAGCGCGGCCTGGAAGGCCTCCCAGGCGCGGCGCCGGAAGTCCTCGGTCGGTTGCGGTAGACGCCGGCGCAGCGCCGACCGTGCCGGTTGAACCCCGTTGGTCTTCCAGGACGCTCTTACCACCTCTACGCCGTGAACGCCCAGGGCGGGGGCGGAGTTACGGGCGGAGGAGGAGGAAGCCGCCCGCGAAGAGGCCGAGCCCGGCAGCCCAGACCGGCCAGGCGGCGAGAACGGCTCCGGCGGTGAAGAGGAAGGCGCCGCCGACGACCAGGGCCCCCGCGACGACGGCGGCGACGGACGCGCGCTCGCGTCTCGGCCGTGCCCGGTGAGGCGTGGCAACGGTCTCCTCGCGTGGAACGGCCGTTCGCTCGAGCGCGCGAAGGCGCGCAAGCCGCACGCGGAAGAGGATGCCGCGCCACTCCGGCAGGAGCGGCTCGACGAGCTCCGCGTCGGCCACCTCGAGCGCGAGAGCGACTTCGGCGGTCGCGTCGCGGGCCTCCGCGAGCGACGCCACGAGCTCCTCGTGGAGCGCCTCGGCGCCTCGCGGGGCCTCGATGCCGACGGCCAGCTCCGCGCCCGCGTGCAGGCTGTACTGGAGCGACGGAAGCTCGTCGACGAAGTCCTCGGCGACGAGGTCGGGCGGCGACTCGGCGATGCGCTCGAGGCGCACGAGCGCCGACCCGACGCGCTCCCAAAGATCGCCCACGGCCTGCGCGTAGGTCTGCGGCTCTCCCCTCCGAACCGTGCGCTCCATCCGCCGCCATCATACGCGGTTACACTCGTCCTCCGGTGGTGGCCCAGGACCATCGAGTGGTGGTCGTCGCGGACGACGACGAGGCGATGCGCCTGCTCTGCCGGGTGAACCTCGAGCTCGAGGGCTTTCGCGTCCTCGAGGCGACGAGCGAGGCGGAAGTCGAGGCTCTCGTGCGGAGGGAGCATGTCGTCCTCCTCGTCCTCGACGTCCACCTCGGAACCGAAGACGGGATCGAGATCGCACGCGGGATGCGCACCCGTCACCCCGAGGTGCCGGTGGTCTTCCTCACGGGGAGCGTGCACATCGGGGAGCGGACGGCCGCGGTCTCGGACGCTGCCGTCCGCAAGCCGTTCACCCTGGAAGAGCTGATCGGGACCGTGCACCGGCTGGCTCGCCGCTAGCTGGGCCGTCCCCCTCCAGATCCTCGTCGTCGGCTTGGGTGTGGCGGCGCCAGCGGAGCGTGCCGAGCATGAGCAGGATCGCGCCGAAGCCGAGCGCGACGTTCAGGATGGTGATGACGAGCTGCTGGCCGAAGCCGAAGGCCAGGATCGTGCTGGTCGACGCCGCCCCCGCGAGGGCGAAGGCGAGGACCGCCTGCTGCGTTCCCGCTCCGCCCGGAGTGAAGGGAAGCAGCGTCGACAGCCCCTGGACGACGAGGACGGCCAGCGTGGTCGCGACCGTGGCGTCGACGTGGAACGCCTTCAGGAAGAAGAACGTGGACCCGATGCGGGCGACCCAGCTCGCGGCCTGCCAGGAGACGACCTCGCGCAGGTAGCGCCGACGGTCGCCCAGGACGGCGAACCCGCGCACGAGCTTCTCCTTGAAGGCGGTGACGTGACGACTCGCCCAGGCCGCGAGCAGGAGGGCGCCGGCGACGAGGACGCTCCCGAGGAGGGCCGAGAGGCGCGGGTGCTCGACGACGAACGACCAGTCGAAGGCATCCAGCGCGGGCAGGTCGGGGACGCCGGGCAGATGACCCCCCTGGAGCGCCCAGAAGAAGAGGGCCGCGCCGACCACGAAGTCGAAGAGCGTCTCCACGAGGAGCGAGGACGTGAGCGTCGGGTAGGACGACTCCTTCACCGCCTGGTGCTTGACGAGGTAGAGCTTGACCACGTCGCCGCCGCGGGCCGGAACCACGGCGTTCACGCCCACACCCGCGACGTACGCTCCGAACGTCTTCCGGTAGGGGACGCGCGCGCCGGGATACGCGGCGCGGAGGATGTTCTGCCAGGCGCGCACGCGCAGCGCGAGGCGCAGCACGTGAAAGGCCACGGCGAGTCCCAGCGCTCCCCAGCCGACGGCCGCGAGCGCCCGGAAGAAGGCCTGGGAGGCGTCGAGGAACGCCCGAACGTCGTCCACGGTCTGACGATAGCGCCCCTACCCGAAGACCACGGCACTGCCTGTCCGAACCGGCCCCGTCCGGGGCCTGGCCCCGGGCATGTCCCGCGCGGACGGGGCTCGCGCTACGCGGGCGCTGAGCGGTCGCGCTCCTCGAGCCCTTCCGAGAGGCGCTGGTAGAAGAAACCGCCGAGGAGGAGCAGCGCGCCGACCGCCAGGAACGAGAGGGCGCGCGCAGCCGAGCTGAGGAAGGCGAGGTCGTACAGGAAGAGCTTGGCGAGGCTGACGCCGAAGAGCGCGAAGCCCGCGAGCCGGAGCGGGAGGGCCCGGCGCTTGAGCCCGATGTAGAGGAGCGCGACGCCGACGACGCCCCAGAAGGCGCTCACGGCCGTGTGCCCACGCTGGAAGCCGGTCTCGACGCCGGCGGCGGAAGCCGCCTGGGCGAGCTCGAGAGTGGTCAGCGAGAGGCCGTAGAGGGCGAGCACGCCCGCGCCCGCGAGCGCGAATACCCGGTAGCGCGACTGGGCCGCGGCCGCGACCTCGGCCAGTCGGGCGATAGTGAGGCGCTCTTCCCCGAGCGGCTCGGCCGGTCGGGTCCTGTGGCGGGCCGAGAACGCGAACGCCAGCGCGGCCAGGACGACGAACGCGAGGCTCGGCACTCCTTCTCCCGGGTGCGCCGCTGCCACGAACAAGTCGCGGGGAGGTGCCTCCGAGACGAGCGTGTAGCCGAGGGCGACGGCCAGGAAGACGGCCGAGAAGGCCTGGAAGCGGAGCTCGCGGACTGCGCCGGCGAGCCAGGCGAGCACGGTCGCCGCCGCCGCCCAGGCGAGGAGGAGCCAGAGGTGCTCGAGGAGCAGGGCGGCCGCGACGCCGGCGAGGACGAGCCCGGTGCCCCACTGCGTCGTCGCCAGGTCGCGCTGCGCCCGGAGCGACCAGGCCCCGAACGCGCCGTAGACGGCCGCGACCAGGAGCAGCCACGCTCCTTCGAGGTCGATGCCGTGCCAGCGTCCCTCGGCCAGCTGGACGATCGCGATCACCGCGAGACCGACGCTGACGCCGTGAGCCGTCGCCGCCTCGGGTCGCAGTCCCGGCGAGCGTCCGAGGCGCTGGTACTCGTGGCCCGCGAGGAGAGCACCGCCCGCGACGAGCAGGAACGAGACCGGCCAGCGCCCATCGGCGAGGACGTCGACGTCGTAGGCGAGCACCTTGAGGACGGCGACGCCCAGCCAGACGAGCCCGGCGATCTCGACGCGAAGACCGCGCCGTCGCACCCCCGCCTCGACGAGGGCCAGTGCCAGCAAGGCCCAGAAGCCGCTCAGCGCCACGTGCCCGCGCTCCCACCGTGTCACCGAGTCCTCGAGCCGCACCCAGAGGGCGAGCTCCAGCAACCCGAGGGAGGCCGCATAAACGAGCGCGAGCGCGGCGACCCAAGCGTAAGCTGCGGGCGCCGCCCGAACCAGCTCCACGAGGTCATCGAGGAGCACGGCCACCCGGCCCCGGGCCGGCGGGCGCTCGAGCGGCCTGCTCGTGAACCAGGCGAGTGCGGCGGCTCCGGCTGCGACCGCGAGGACGCTGAGGGCGCCGCCCGCCGGATGCAGGCTCCGCTCGAAGAGGTCTGTGAGCGGCACGGCGAAGAAGAGCGTGTACCCGAGCGCCAGCGCGAGGTACGCGAACGCGGAGAGCTGGAAGCGCCGATCCCGTGTCGCCCCGGCGAGCCAGGCGAGGATGGCCGCCTCGCCCGCCCAGGTAACGGTGAGCGCGGATCCGGACAGGAGCTCGGCCGCGGCGACGGCCGCGACGGTCAGTCCCGTCGCCCAGAGCAGCGCTGCGAGGTCTCGCCGGCCGCGGAAGAACAATGCTCCCAGGACGCCGTGCACCGCGGCGACGACGAGCAGGGCCGCGCCTTCGCGGTGGATCCCGTGGGCGTCCCCGGCGAAGAGCCAGGCCGAGGCGTAGCACGAGAGCGCGGCTCCGGTGAGCACGAACGTCGCCGCGAGCGGCTCGAGCGTGCGCTCGCCCAGCCGCAGCTGGTAGGCGAGGCCGGCCGCGAGGAGGACGAGCCAGAAGAGGGCTGTGAGAACGACGACGCTCCAGTCGGTGCCGTTGGTCTGGGCGACGAGGCCCGCGATCTGTGCCAGCGCAACCGCGCCGCCGACGAGCAGGAGCTCGCGCCAGCGGCGCTCGATCCCGACGAACGCGGTCGCAGCCAGCACGATGGCCACGAAGCCGGTGCCGACGAAGGACAGCTCGTCCTCCTCGATCACGACCATGAGCGGCACGACCATGGCGCCGACGAGCCCGAGGGCCGCGACGAGCTGGGCCGACCAGGCGAGCGCGACGGCCACGGCGGCCGCCGCGATTCCGGCCGCGGCGGCGAGTGCCCAGACGTCGGGTACGAACTCGTAGAGCGCGGTTGCCGCGAGGAGGGTCGCGTAGCCGCCGGCAATGCCCGCTCCCGCAGCGGCGAGGGCTGAGTGCAGCTGGCCGTAGCGGCGCCGCAGCCACCAGCCGGCCGTGAACGCGGCGACCGAGGCGAGCGCGCCGAAGCCGAGCCTGAGCTCGGGATTGATCCAGCCGCGGTTCACGGCCAGGACGAAGAAGAAGACGATCCCGAGGAGCGTCACGATTCCGCCCGCCCAGGCGAGCGCCCGCGCGCCGAGCAGGTCGGAGGGCGAGAGATCCCACTCCGGCCGCCTCCGGCGCGGGGGCGGAGGCGGAGGAGGCGGCGGCGGGAAAGCCGGCTCGGGTTCCGGCGGGGGCGGCGCCGGCGCGAATACCGGCTCCGGCGGCAACGCTTGCGATGTCGGTCCCGGCGCCGCGCCGGCGGCGAGCGCCTTCAGCTCCTGAAGATCCACCTCGAGCTCACCGAGCTTGCGCTCGAAAGCCGCGATGCGCCCGGCCAGGTCGCCGGCTCTGCTTGTCGAGGACCGCTCCCGCCGGTCGACGACGGCGAGCACGACGAGCGCCACGAGCACCAGGACGGCGAGGACGGGAGACAACCACGCGGCTACGAGCGTGAGCGCGAGCCCGCCCAGAACCGTCCTTCCGCTCACGCCGCTTCTCCCTCGGTCCCGTCGCGAGGCCGAAGCTCGACCACGAGGTCGCAGTCGAGCGCGTTCGCCAGGCGCAGGAGCGTGTCGATCCGCGGAGGGCGGCCGCCTCCTTCGAGCCGGGCTATGGCCGACTGTGTCGTCCCGCAGAGCGCCGCGAGCTCGGCCTGGGAGAGCCCGCGCGCGCGGCGCCGTTCGGTGACGGCCTCGGCGATCTGCGCGAACAGCCAACCTTCCTCGGCGTGAGCGAGCCGCTCGCGAAGCAGCTCGAGCGGGCGGCCCGTGCCGTCCTTCGGAACCCTACGTCGTCGAGCCATATCGCATCTCTGCTATCTCTATAGCAGAGATGCGATAGTTGTCAAGTCCCCGCCTGGGCGACCTCCAGAAGCCGCGGCCCGTCCACGAGGAAGATGCGGACGCGGTTCGTGCCGGTGCGGAACGCACTCTCCGGGAGGACGGCCGAGAACAGGACGTCTCCCGCGAGCGCGAAGGTCCGCGTCGTGGCGGCGATCCGCCCGTTGACGGCGACGGCGACGTCCCGGCCGGTCGAGACGCCCTCCAGACGACCGGAGGCGCGCGTCGGCACGACGGGTGCGTCCGGGTCGTAGAAGGCGTCGCCGTCGAGCTCCACAGTCGCGCCGCTCCCGTGCGCGACGGGGAAGCGGTCGACTGGGCGGCCGTGGAGCTCAGGGCGCGGCCCGACCGCGAAGAGCCCCGGCGGCCCGTCCCCCTCGCCGAAGAGCCGGAGCTGGCGTGCGAGGACTCGGTCGCGCCGCTCGACGAGCTCGTCGGCGCCGCCCGTCACTCGCTCGCCGGACGACGTGAAGACGACCACCTCCGGGTGCCCGCCTGGGCGGAGGTCGAGAGCCGAGCTCCCGTCCGTCCGCCAGGGGATCGGCACGCCGAGGATGTCGGCCATCGTCGGGAGGACGTCGATGGTGCGAACGTGGGCGTCCACGATCCTGCCGGTGCGCTGAGCCGGCGCCTTCACGAGGAGGGGCACGAACGCGATCTCTTCGAGGTTGCCCGCGTGCACGCGCCGCCGCTCGCTGTGCGGCCGGAAGCTGACGCCGTGGTCGGCGAGCACGACGACGAGCGCATCGTCGTAGAGGCCTTCGCCCTCCAGTCGGTCGAGGACGTTGCCGAGCACGCGGTCGGCGAAGCCGAGCTGGAGGAGGTAGCGCTGCTGCGCCTGCACGGCGAGCGCCGGGTCGCCCACCCAGCGCTCGTGCACCATGCCCGGCTGGTTCGACAGGGTACTGGCGTAGCGCTTCCCGTTCGGCAGGTACTCCCACGGGTGGTGCGGCAGGAGGATGTGGAGGAAGAAGAGCGGCGGCCGCGGCCCCCGCTCGATCGCGTCGACGAACCGCTCCGCGTAGGCATCCCGGTTTTCGTAGGCGGCCGGGCGTGCTCCGGGCCGCACAGGCCCCGTCTGGAGTCGGACGCTCGGCTCGTCCGCGCCGCGGAAGTTCCGCCAGGCGTTCGAGATCGGCGGCAGCCGAGAGCCGAGATCCTCCGGGAGGACGACGTGCGCGTAGACGACGGAGAGGTCGGAGACGAGCGACCCCAGCCGGTCGGCGAGCGGCTCCCGCTCCTGGTCGCAGAGCCGGGGCGGGCAGAGGTGCGTCTGCGACTCGAAGGCGCGGAGGCGGTAACTGCCGCCGAGGAGCGTGAAGAGGTTGTCCGGATGGTCGAGGTAGAGCGGGAGCTCGTCCTCGTCCGGCCACCGGCCGGTGAGGGCGGCCGGAACGGCGTCGGTGGTCCATTCGTGCACCGTCGTCGCGTTCCGGTACCAGGTCGCATCCTCGGCGAGGCGGGCGAAGCTCGGATAGCGCACGGCGTCGATCTGCTTCCGGACGTTCAGGAGTGAGACCGTCGAGAGCTCGTCGAAGACGACGACGACGACCGGCGCCTCGGCCGGCACCTGCGCAAGACGGGGCTCGGGCGCGCTCCTGAGGACGAGCCGGGACACGGGTGAGGCAAGGAGGAAGAGCCCGACGAAGAGGAGGGGAGCTGCCCCGAGGACGCTCAGGAGCATGCGGGCCGGCCGCGCGCGCAGGTAGAGCGCGGCGGCGACCGTGCCGGCGGCGGCCGCCGCTGCGAGCAGCCCCGCGTCCGGCGCCTCCCACGTGTCGATCGCCCCCAGGCAGACGAGCCCGACGAGGCCGGCGACGAAGACGAGGTGCGTGGCCGCGGCCGCCCGCGCGTGCGCGAGCCCCGCGAGGGCCTCGACGGCGAGCAGGGCGAGCGGCGGCACGACCACGACTCCGAGCGCGAAGAGGACGATGTCCCAGCGGGCCGAGCCGCGCACCGCGAAGAACTCGGCGTTGCGGGAGAGGAGGTCGAAGAGCGGCTGGGCGAGGGCGAAGGCCGAGAGCGCGGCGAGATGGAGCCCCGCGCGCGCGAAGGAGCCAGGAGGTTCAGGTGCGCGGGGCCGCACGGTAGAGAATTCGCGTCCCGGAAGGCAGAACCTCGCGGCGCGCGACCTCCCAGCGCTCCGAGAGCGCCCGCTCGAAGCTCTCCGTCCCGTAGTCCGGGTTGGAGTCCGGGCCCTTACCGGCCAGCAGGCGCTGCACCATCGGATCGTCGCGCGTGGGGAGCTCGATCACGAGCTCCGTGCGCAGGCTCGCGAGCCAGTCCAGGAAAGCCGCCACAGGTATGTTTGCTGATATGACAACATGATGGAGGAGCGCGAGGCAGAGCGTCAGCTCGGGCCGGCCGCGCTCCTCGAGCCTGCTCCGTTCGAGGCCCCGCCAGCCGAGCCCCGGCGAGGGGTCGCCGATGTCGGAGACGAGGGGGAGGATCGTCGCCGAGCCCTCGGCGCGAAGCGTGCGGTAGAGCTCCTCCACCACCGTCGCGTCGGCATCGAGCGCGACGGTGTAGTCCGCGCTCTCCGCCGCGATGCGCGTGTAGCGGCCGTCGTTGCAGCCGAGGTCCCAGGCGAGTCGGCGGCGTCGGCCCGCGGCTGCTTCGCGCACGAAGGCTTCCTTCGCTGCGGCGTCCGCCTCCGTGTAGGGGCTCTCCTCGGCGTAGCTCGACCAAGCCGAGCGCCCCGGCTCCCAGCGGAGCCCCCGCACGAGCTTCTCCAGGCGGCGCACGTTGGCCCGGATGAGGCCCTCGTGGAACCCGGCCGCCCGGAGCTCCCGCTTCACGTCTCGGCGCCGATCGCCGTAGCGGCCCTCGAGGCGCGCATGCAGGACGACGTGCGCGAGCACCCCGCGGCGGAAGCGGTCCCGCCCGGAGAGGAGGCTCCTGCACTCGGCCGGGCTGATCCCCTCGAGCGAGCCGCGCAGCCGGGACTGGAAGGGTACGCCCCTGTAGGCCTGCAGGAGGAGGGGATAGAGGAAGAGCATGCAGAACTGGCGGTAGCCGGCCCACGGCTCGCCGGCGCGCAGGCGCTCGAAGGAGCCGACGTCGACGAAGACGGGCGAGGCGCCGCGCCACTGAATGTTGTACGGCGTCGCGTCCTTGAGGATGAGGCCCTCGTCGAGCGCGTCGAGCAGGAGCTCGAGCTGGAGCAGGGCGGCGTCGCGAAGCATCCCGAACGGCCACTCGTACGGGTAGGAGACGAAGGGGATGCGCTCGTGCGCAAGGACGGCGGCGTACCCCGAGTCCCGGAGCTCCGCAGGGAGGCCGTCCCCGGACGCGACGGGCTCCGTGGGGACGAGCTTGCCCTCGGCTACCTTCCCCCGGAAGAGGTCGCTCGCGGCGAGCGCCTGCCAGTCCGCGAACCCTTGCACGCTGAGCGCGCGGAGCACGCGCCCGCCCGCGTAGAAGACGCGGCTGTCCGGGTCCCGAAACGATGCTGGCTCGAGCCGGGGTCCGGACGCGTCCGTTACTGCAAGGGCCCCTTCCAGCGATACCCGTCGGCTCCCGACCCGCGATCACGCGGCGCAGCGGAGAGCACTAGTCGTCCTTCTTCCGGATCCGAAGGACCTGGAGGAAGCGGCGCCAGTAGAGCTTGCCAACGACCGCGGCGGCGGCGATCCCGCCGACCACGGCCTGCAAGATCATGCTCCCGGATCCGGGATCCAGGTATCCGAGCGCGCTGTTCACCACCGCGTCGGAGGATACACCCGCCGCCCGGCGAGTCGGACGCGCCTCAAGGCGTCGGGACGGCTAGCGCCGCGGAGCGCCGAAGAAGCCGCGGTCGTCCAGCCGGCGCGAATCCACGCCGTAGAAGTAGGAGAGCAGAGCGAGCAGCACGATCAGGGCCAGAACCACCAGACTCGTCACCTGCGTCACCTCCTTCGTTGGTGCCTACCTCTTCTAACGGTTCACGCCCCCGCTCATTCCGGGCGAGCCTCTCTGCCATCCTCCCGTCATGACGGAGACGGGCGCCGGCCGACGCGTGAAGCCGCTCGAGCTCTTCTTCGATCTCGTCTTCGTGTTCGCGATCACGCAAGTCACCGGCCTCATGTCGGCCGATCCCACCTGGGGAGGCGTCGGGCGCGGGCTCCTGGCGCTGAGCGCCGTGTGGTGGGCCTGGGGTGCCTACAGCTGGCTCACGACCACGATCGACCCGGACGCCGCCGTCGCCAAGCTCTCCCTCTTCGCCGCGATGACCGCGATGCTGATCGTGGCGTTGGCGACGCCTCAGGCCTTCGGTTCCGACGCCGTGCTGTTCGCCTGCGCCTACTTCGTCGTCCGCGCGCTCCACATCGTCGTCTACGCCTCGGCCTCCGAGGAAGTGAGCGTCCAAGCCGCTGTCCGTGCTCTGGCGCCCACCTTCATCACCGCGCCCGTGCTGCTCATCGCAGCCGGGTTCCTCGACGGGCCGGCCCAGATCGCTCTCTGGTGCGTCGCCCTCGCGATCGACTACGCCGGCCCATACGTGAGGGGCGTGGAGGGCCTCGTCGTCTCGCCTCTCCACTTCGCCGAGCGGTACGGCCTCATCATGATCATCGCGCTCGGAGAGTCGATCATCGCCGTCGGCGTCGGAGCCGCGGGGCTCGAGCTCGGGGCCGGCGAGATAGCCGCCGCCGCGGCCGGCCTGGCCATCGCGGGCGCGATGTGGTGGGCGTACTTCGACCTTGTCGCGCCCCTCGCCGAGAGGAGGCTGGGCGAAGCGGTGGGACACGCGCGCGCCCGCCTGGCCCGCGACGCCTACAGCTATCTCCACTTGCCGATGATTGCGGGAATCGTTCTCGTCGCGCTGGCGATCAAGACGACGCTCGCCCATGTCGACGAGCCGCTCGCGGCCGTGCCGGCAGTCGCACTCTGCGGGGGTGTCAGCCTCTATCTGCTCGCTCGGACCGCCTTCCGGCTACGGGTAGTCGGCACCCTCGAGACCGAGCGGATCGTCGCCGCGGTGGCAGCGGCCGCGCTCATTCCGCTCGCCGTCGCCGTGCCGGCGCTGGTCGCGGTCGCAGCCGTGGCGGCGTTGCTGGCCCTGCTGGTCTCGTACGAGGCGGTCGGCTTCCGCCGGCGAGCGAGAGCAGGTACGAGAGAGGCGCATACGGGATTCGAACCCGTGCCGCCGCCGTGAGAGGGCGGTGTCCTAGGCCACTAGACGAATGCGCCGTCGGCGCACAGAGTAGCGAATCGACTGCGACGCTCCCGGGAAGGATCCGGTGAACGATCCACGGAAGAAAACCGTCCAGGCCGGCTATGACTCGATTGCCGAGCGCTACCTGACCTGGGGTGACGAGATCGAGGGCGACCCGCGTCGGTTCTTCGTCGAGGAGCTCGCGCGAAGGCTCGCCAACGGCGCGCGAGTACTCGATCTCGGCTGCGGCGCCGGGATGCCTTCGACGTGAAACCTCGCCGGACGCTTCGAAGTCGTCGCGTCGACTTCTCCGGGTGCAGCTTCGCTTGGCGCGAACGAACGTGCCCGAGGCGACCTTCATCCAGGCCGACTTCTCCGAGCTGAGCTTCCCGGACGGATCGTTCGACGGGGTCGCTGCCCTCTACTCGATCTCGCACGTCCCGCGCGAAGAGCACGCCGACCTCTTCCGGCGGGTCGCAAGCTGGCTCGAGCCGGACGGCTCCTTCCTCGCGTCGCTCGGCTCGGGCGGCAGCCCCGACTGGACGGGCGAGTGGCTGGGCGTGCCGATGTTCTTCAGCAGCTACGACGCAGAGACGAACCGCACCCTTCTTCGCGAGGCGGGTTTCGAGCTGCTGCTCGACGACGTCGTCGAGATGAGCGAGCCGGACGGGGAGGTTGCCTTCCTCTGGGTGCTCGCACAGAAGGTGTAGCGCCCGGTCGCTGCGCGCGGCACGTGGGCTCAGAAAAAACAGAGGCTGGGCCGCCAGCCTCTGTAGACGCGCTCGACTCGTGGCGATTGACGCAAATCTCTCGCGGCGAGCGATCTCGCGCAGCGCTGATTGTGCGAATTCTCGCTTGAGTTTTCAAGGGGGTGTGGATAACTCGGGCAGGAAGGAGGTCCGGCGCCCTGCGGCCCGAGCGCCGGACCTCCATTCGTGCCCGAGAACCGTCACCGTGCTCCCCTCACAAACGGCGAGTCCCGCGGGCCCCGGGAACTCCTTGCTTATCTCACATCGCGGGGAGGTGCGACAAGCGTCCGAAGTCGAGGCTTTACCTAGTCCAAAGTCGGGATCGAAGGGTGGGCGTCCTGCAGGAGAGCGGTCTCGAGCGCGTCCTCACGGACGGCTCGCGCCTACCACTTCGAGCGGCGTCCGCGGCGGCTCGTGTAGACCAGGCGCGGCCGAGCGGTGCGCATTCCCGCCTCCTCGAACTGCTCGCGGTGCCCCAGCCGGCTCGCGACCCGGCTCGCGTCGGCCTGCTGGTCCGGAAGGACGAAGGTGACCGCTATCCCGCTTCGTCCGGCCCGGCCTGTGCGGCCGGTGCGATGGAGGTAGCCCTTGTCTTCCTCGGGCGGGTCGAAGTTGATCACGTGCTCGATGCCGTCGATGTCGAGGCCGCGGGCGGCCACGTCGGTTGCGACGAGAATGGGCACCTTCCCGTTCTCGAAGCGCTCGAGGGCGCGCTGACGGGCCCGCTGCGACATGTCGCCGTGCAGGGCCTCCGCCCGGACGTCGTGCCGCCCGAGCCTGAGGACGAGCCGATCGGCTCCGCGCTTCGTTCGTACGAAGACCAGCGTGAGTCCGTCGGCCCCGCGGACGTGGTCGACGAGCGTCTCCACCTTGGTGTCCACGCTGACGGCGACGAAGCGGTGCTCGATCTCGCCGACGGCCCGATCGGCCTGCGCCCCTGCTTCCAAGCGGGACGGGCTGCTCGTGTAGGCGCGTGCGATCTCGCCGATCTCTCCGTCGAGCGTCGCGGAGAAGAACATCGTCTGCCGGTTCCTGGGCAGCCGGCGCACGATCCGGTCGACCTGAGGCCGGAAGCCCATGTCGAGCATCCGGTCGGCCTCGTCGAGGACCAGGATCCGGAGGCCGGTAAGGTCGATCATCCTTCTCTGGGCCAGGTCCTCGAGGCGGCCCGGCGTGGCGACGAGCACGTGCGCCGCTCGCGCCCTGGCTGCCTGGTCGCGGAGCGGTACGCCGCCGTACACGGCGGCGACCCGAAGCCCCTTCAGCGGGGCGAGCGATCGAAGCTCCTCGGTGACCTGCCCGGCGAGCTCGCGCGTGGGCGTGAGCACGAGCGCACTCGGCCGCGCGTCCCGAGGGCTCGTCCGCTCGACGATGGGGATCGCGAAGGCGAGCGTCTTGCCGGAGCCGGTCGGCGATTTCGCCAGCACGTCGAGGCCTGCGAGCGCGTCCGGCAGCACCAGGGACTGGATGCTGAACGGCTGGTGGATGGAGCGGGCGGCCAGCGCATCGACGACAGGCACCGACACTCCAAGCCCGCGAAAGGACTGCTGTGACATCGTGTTCTACTCCTTCTTCGGTTCGAGACTCGCCTGCCCCGAACGTCCGAAGGAGGAACGAGAAGCTCATCTCACGGCCGGCCGACTGCCGACCTGTTCGCTCCATAGTATCGGCACCACCGGCCGCGGCGTGAGCACGTTTCCAGCCGAGACACTTCCGGGACGCGAAAACCCGCTTCGGATGCGGGTTTCCAGAAGGCTGCGGGGCTAGGATTCGAACCTAGACTACCTGATCCAGAGTCAGGCGTCCTACCGTTAGACGACCCCGCAAGGGCGCGGCCATTGTAGCGGGCGCCCTGTTCAGGCTCAGGTCGCCGACGCCTCTTCCGGACGCCGCGGACCGAGCAGGTACCAGGTCTCTACCTGCCCCTTGCCCTTGACCTCGACGACTCCCCTCGTCTCGCAGTCGAACTCGTCTTGGACGAGCTCCCATGTCGTCCGGGTGATCTGGATCTTGCCGGGGAGGCCGTGCGACTCCATCCGGCTGGCCATGTTGACCGCGTCTCCCCACAGGTCGTAGAGGAAGCGACGGCGGCCGATCACCCCGGCCACGACCGGGCCGGAGTTGATCCCGATGCGGAGCTGGAGCGGCCCGTCTCCGTCGGCGCGCGCATAGCGCGCCATGCAATCGCGCATGTCGAGCGCCATTCGTACGAGTGCCTGCGCGTGATCCGGGCGAGGGCGCGGCACGCCGGCGGCGACCATGTAGCAGTCGCCGATCGTCTTGATCTTCTCCACGCCGTAGCGGTCGGCGAGCTCGTCGAACTCGGTGAAGAGGCGATCGAGCAGACCGACGATCTCGGCGGGAGCGAGGCGGTCGCTGAGCGGTGTGAAGTCGACGACATCGGCGAAAAGGATGCTCGCCGAGTCGACATGGTCGGCGATGGCCTGCGGCTCTTCCTGCAACCGTCGGGCGATCTCGTCCGGGAGGATGTTCAGGAGCAGATCCTCCACCCGCTGCTGCGCCGCTTCCCGCTGCCGCGCGAACGTTGCCAGGAGCGTGAACGAGATGAACGCGACGGCGGCGATGTTCAGCGCCGCGAACGCGCGCAGGAGCTCCTCTGGAAGCCCCACGGAGCTCGAACGAACCGCCGGAGCGAGCGGGATGCCCACGACCAGGAGGACGAGAAACGCTCCGAACCAGAGCCACGCGCGCCGCGGCCGGTCGAGGGCGATGGCGCCGACGGGTGCCAGGAAGGACCAGAGGATCACACCGCTCGAGGGGACGAGGCCGCCGAGCGAGAGGAGGAGCAGGAAGGGCGTCACGAGGATGAGGGTCAGCTCGGCGTTGCGGAGGAAGCGGAAGCTGCGCGTCACCGAGAAGATGCCCAGGCACACCGCGAGGACGAGGACGAAGCCCCACGGGAAGAGTGCCGGGATCCGCTCACCGAAGACCCAGTAAAGGATTCCCCAGATGATCCCCGGGGGCAGGATCATGAGAGAGACGACGACGAGCAGCGCCTTCCGCAGCCGCTCCTCGGACGAGTCCAGGGGATCGCTGCCGATCCGAGTGGCAACGGCAAGAAGCCCCCGAAGGCCGAGCCGGCGCATCCGAGCCGATCCTACGCCGATGCTAGCTGGTCAATTCTCGATCAAGCATCTAGAGCTCGAGCCGGTAGAGCGGCATGAGGCTCTTCTCCGCCTCGGTGTCGATCCGGGCGACCACCTCGACGTGCGGCTCGAGGCCCGAGCCGCGGAGCTTGCCCTTCAGGAGCTCGTCCACCTGGTAGATCCCGGACGAGTTGTTCATGTGGATCTCGATCAGCACGGGGGCGCGCTCGCCGTCCTTGATCTCGACGCTCTCGATCGCCGCCGCCGAGAGCGAGTGCACGGACACGCGCCCGTGCTGGAAGGGGATGCGCGAGCGGCCCTCGGCCATGTCGAGCGCGTCCGCGACGCGCACGATGCCGGCCTCGAGCGTCAGCGGCTTCCCGTACTCGCGGTGGCTCGTGATCGTCTGGAGCACCTCCGACGTCACGACGGTGAGCTCCGGCTCCTCGTAGAGGCCGTCGAGGAGCTCGCGCATCTTCGGCTCGGCGAGGAACATGCTCCAGTCCTCGTGACCGTCGCGGTGCACGGCCATCCCGATGCAGTGGAGGAGAGCGCCGAGGACGACGATCACCTCAGCATCGTCGGAGCTCATGCCGTAGTCCTCGACCGCGTTCGCCGGGACGCCGTGCTTGGCGAGCTGCCGCAAGAGCTTGAGCGCGATGTTGGCGACGATCTGGATGTGCACCCACGAGTGGTCGTTGATCTCGAGGCGCTTGACGGCGTTCACGTTGGCGACGTGCCACCAGGCCTTGAGCTGGGGGTCGGCATTCACGCGCTCGACCAGGTCCCGCAGCTTCCGGTTCGCCCTCGGCGGAACCCGGATCCGCATCCGCTCGATCGCCTGTTCGGGCGTGAGCAGAGCCTCGCGCTCGGCCTCCTCCGAGACCGGCTCCTCGATCCGCCCCTCCGTCTCCCGGTCGAGCTCGGCCATCGACCGAACCCTACTTCCTACCTACTGCCCGGGGCGGTCGGTCAACATCACGGAGATCGTCTGCTCCTCGCCTTCGCGCAGGATTCGGAGCTCGATCTCGTCTCCCGGCGCTCGCTCGCGCAGGAAGGAGAGGAGATCCTCGACCTGGCGGATCGGCTCGTCGTCGATCGCCGTCAGCACGTCGCCCTCCTCGAGCCCCGCGTCCTCGGCGCCGGAGCCGGGAACCACGGAGAAGACGAGGATGCCCTCGTCGGTGTCGATCCCGAAGCGCTCGGCGATCTGCGGCGTGAGCGGCGCCGGCCGGACACCGAGAAACGCGTGCTCGACCTCGCCGCTCTCGAGCAGCTGCGTGACCACCTGGATGACCTCCGGCGAGGGGATGGCGAAGCCGATGGAGACGGCCCGGGCCTCCGGGGGGATGTAGGCGACGTTGATGCCGATCACCTCGCCGTCGGCGTCGACCAGCGCGCCACCCGAGTTCCCTGGCGAGATCGCCGCGTCCGTCTGGAGGAGGTCGATGAGAGCAGGAGTCCGGCCGCCCGAGGGAATGGCGCGGTGGAGCCCGGAGACGACCCCGGCGGTGACCGTGTTCTCGAAGCCGAGCGGGTTCCCAAGGGCGACCGCGAGCTCCCCGACCTGGGGCAGCGCGTCCGCGAACTGCGCCGCCGGGAGGCCCTCCCGGTCGACCTCGAGCACGGCGAGGTCTGTGCGCGGATCCGTTGCTCGCACGTCCGCGGCCACTCGCTCGCCGGTGGCGAACGCGACCTCGACCCCTGAGGCGCCCTCGACCACGTGGTTGTTCGTGACGATGATGCCGCCCTCGTCCCAGATGACGCCGCTGCCCTGGCCGGCATCCGTGAGCACCGCGACGACGGACTCCACCTCCTGGACGATTGCCGGAATTCGCCCGAAGACGCTGCCTCCCTCGTCCGTCCCGGCGGCCGTCGCCGTCTCGGTCGTCGTCACCGTCCGCGCCTCGCCGCTTCCGTCACCCGAGCAGCCGCCCGCGAGCAGGCCGACGGCGACCAGCGGGAGCACGAAGAGCCTCATGCCGCTAACGGTTCTCTCGCGCGCTATGCGGCAAACTCGGCGGACGGCTCGGTAGGCGGCTGCTCGAGTCCGCGGAGACGGAAGTACGTGAGCGTCCACGCGAGCGCGATGAAGGGCGCCGTGAGAGTCTGGCTGGCGATGTCGAGGAGGAGCGCGATCACGACGTTGTCGAAGCCGGCCGCGACCACTCCGAAGACGACGTCGACCGCAATCAGGATCAGGATCGTGAGCACGAGCACGCCGAAGACCGACCAGCCGTGCCCGCGAACGAGCTCCCGGCTGCGTCCGAAAGCGGCCGTGACGCCGGTTCCCTCGAGCATGATCACGGGCACGATCACGAGCCACCACGTCCAGAGAATGAGGCCGGGCACGATGAGGAGAAGGAGTCCGAGGCCGACCCCGAGGGCGGCCAGGATCCCGGCCAGCGTCAGCGTGTTCAGCTGGGGCCTGACGCGTGAGAGCGTCTCTCCGAGCGAGAGGTCCGCGCGGCCGTCGCGCACGTCCTCGATGGCGACTACGAGGGCGCCCTGCAGCCAGAAGACGCCTGCGATGCCGATGAAGAAGCCGACGAACGCCCCCGCGACGCCGAGCAAGATGACCAGCAGGAGCGTGAGGAGGGCGATCAGGACGTAGACGACGAAGGCGATCGGGACGAGGTGGGTGAAGTGCTCCTTGTAGGCGTCCCACGCCTCTCCGATGACCTCGCCGGCCCTCATCGGGGCGGCAGCGTACCTCAGGCCGCGGCCGCCCAGTCGCCGTAGAGCGACAGGTACCGCCCGCCGCGCGCGACGAGCTCGTCGTGCGTGCCCTGCTCGACCACGCGGCCGTTCTCGAGCACCACGATCAGGTCGGCCCCTCGGATCGTGGAGAGCCGGTGAGCGATGATGAAGGCCGTTCTTCCGGCGAGCAGCCGCTTGAGCGCCCGCTCGATGCGCCGCTCCGTGCCGATGTCGACGCTCGAGGTCGCTTCGTCGAGGATGAGGATGCGCGGGTCGGCGAGAAGCGCCCGCGCGAAGGCGACGAGCTGCCGCTGGCCGAGAGAGAGGCGGCTGCCGCGCTCGGCCACCTCGGTCTTGTAGCCGTTCTCGAGCTCGAGCACGAATTCGTGGGCGCCGACGGCGCGGGCCGCGGCGGCGATCTCCTCGTCGCGCGCGGTCGGCCGGCCGAACGCGATGTTGTCTCGCACGCTCCCCGCGAAGAGGAAGCCCTCCTGCGGGACGACGCCCAGCTGGCGACGGAGGCTCCCCTGCGTGACGTCGCGCAGGTCGTGCCCGTCGATCGTGAGGCGGCCCTCGCGCGGGTCGTAGAAGCGCGCGAGCAGCTTGGCGATCGTGGACTTCCCTGCGCCCGTGTGCCCGACGAGCGCCACCGTCGTCCCGGCGGGCACGTCGAGGTCGATCCCGTGGAGGACCTCGACGCCCTCGCCGTAGCCGAAGCGGATGTTCTCGAAGCGGACGTGCCCCTCCACCTGCGGCAGCTCGCGGGCTCCCTCCCGGTCGCGCACCTCAGGCTCCTCGTCCATGACGTCGATGATCTTGTCGAGCGCGGCGACGGCGGCCAGGAACGTGTTGTAGAGCTGCGAGAGCTGCTGCACCGGGTCGAAGAAGTTCGCCAAGTAGCCGATGAACGCGAAGAGCGTCCCGATCGTCATCGAGCCGTCGAAGACGAGGTAGCCGCCGAAGCCGAGGACGACCGACGTGGCGGCCGACGAGAGGAAGTCGACGAAGGGGAAGTAAAGGCCGTTCAAGACGACCGTCTCCTGGTTGGCGGCCCGGTAGCGGTCGTTCACCTCGCGGAACTGCTCCGCGTTGCGCTCCTCCCGATTGAACGACTGGAGCACGCGCATGCCCGAGATGTCCTCCTGGAGCGCGGCGGTGACGAGCCCCAGGCGCTCGCGCACACGCCGATAGGCTCGCGAGGAGCGGCGGCGGAAGATCGCCGTCGCCACGCTCATGAGCGGAAAGACGGCGAGCGTGGCGAGAGCGAGCCGCCAGTCGAGGAAGAAGAGGATGATCGCCGAGCCGACGAGCGTGAGGGAGTTCTGGAGCAGGCTCGTGACGCCGTCGGTGACGAGCTGGTCGAGCGCCTCCACGTCGTTCGTCAGGCGGGAGATGACGGTGCCTGCGCGGTTCCGCTCGTAGAAGCCGAGCGAGAGGCGCTGGAGGTGACGGAAGAGCCGCTGGCGGAGGTCGGCGAGGATGCGCTCGCCCACCCAGCCGGTGTAGTACGTCTGCGCCATGCTGGCCGCCCAGTTGAGGACGCCGGCGCCGAGGAACGCGGCCACGATCCAGCCGAGGAGCTGGAGGTCCTCCTGGCGGATGCCCCGGTCGATGGCGACCTTGGCCAGGTAGGGCGGGGCGAGCGCCGTCAGCACCGCGGCGAGGAGCGCGGCGATGGAGAGCCACGTGCGGCCGCGGTACGGCTTCGTGAGCGCGACGAGGACGCCGATTCGCCGCGCCGTGCGCGCCCAGCTCCAGTCGTCGACCTGGGCGCCGCGCGCCTGCGTGAGGTGCGAGCCGGGCTGGTGCATCCTCATGCGGCCCGCGCCTCCTCGCCGGCATCAGTCAGGGCCCGATGGTTAGACGCGCGCGCGTCTGACACGGGAGACCCACCTCCCCGACCCGATGGCGTGAGCCTATCGCGCAAACCCGCGCGGGTGGGAGTCGGATTCGCGCCGGATCCGTGCCGGTTCACGATGCTCGCGCCTCCTCCGCCGCCTCGATGGCCTCGAGCTCGAGGAGGCCGTGCTCCTCGATGTCCCGCAGCACCGGGTCCTCGGCGAGCTCCTCCCGCGTGCCGCGCGCGGACACCCGCCCGTGATCGAGCACGACGATCTCCTCGGCGAGGGAGATCGTCGAGAGGCGGTGCGCGACGATCAGCGTCGTCCTGCCCTTCATCGCCTCGCGCAGTCCCAGGCGGATGCGGGCCTCGGTCGTCGCGTCCACCGAGGCGGTCGCGTCGTCGAGAACGAGCACGCGCGGGTCGACGAGGATCGCGCGGGCGATCGCGAGCCGCTGGCGCTGGCCGCCCGAGAGCGTGATCCCGCGCTCGCCGATCACGGTCCCGTAGCCCTCCGGGAGCTCGCGGATGAACTCGTCCGCCTGCGCCATGCGGGCGGCCCGCATGACCTCCTCGTCGCTTGCGCCCGGTGCGCCGAAGGCGATGTTCTCGCGCACGGTCGCGGAGAAGAGGAAGGGGTCCTGGGAGACGATCCCGATCGCTCGGCGGAGGTCTGCGAGGCGCACCTCGCGGACGTCGGCACCGTCGAGGACCACGCGGCCCTCCTGGACGTCGTAGAAGCGCGGCACGAGCGCGGTCAGCGTCGTCTTTCCCGAGCCCGTATGCCCGATGAGGGCGACCGTCGTGCCGGGCTCGATCTCGAGGTCGATCCGGCGCAGGACCGGGCGCTCGGCGTCGTAGCCGAACGTGACGTCGTCGAAGCGCAGGCGCCCGTCGCCCGGCGGGAGCGGCGCGGCGTCAGGGCTGTCCGCGACCTCTTCCGGCTCGTCGAGGATCTCGAAGATGCGCTCGCCCGACGCGGCCGCCCGCTGCGCCTGGCCGATCCACATGCCGAGCATGCGAAGCGGCATGACGAGCATGAGGACGTAGACGTTGAAGGCGATGAAGGCTCCGAGCGAGAGCTCGCCGTTGACGACCTGGTGGCCGCCCGCGAGGAGGACCGCGGCCTGCGCGAGCAGGGGCAGGAACGAGAGCACGGGCACGTAGAAGGCGCGCTGGCGCGTTGCCCGCAGCGACTCGTCGAAGACCGCCTCGCTGCGTCCCTCGAACTTGGCCTCCTCCCGGCGCTCCTGTGCGAACGCCTTGACGACGTTGACGCCGACGATCGACTCCTCGGCCACCGTCGTCATGTCGCCCAGGCGCTGCTGGACCTCTTTGAGGATGGGGTGCGAGGCGCGGCTGTAGAAGTAGGCGACGGCGACGAGCACCGGTGTGATCGCAAGCGCGATCAGCGCGAGCTGCCAGTCGTAGACGAGGAGGATCGCGGTCACCGCGACGATCGTGAGGATGTGCTGTCCGAAGAAGATCAGGCCGTAGCCGAGGAAGAAGCGGACCCCCTGGAGGTCGACCGTCGCGCGCGACATCAGCTGCCCCGTCTGGTGACGGTCGTAGAAGCCCCAGGAGAGTCGCAGCAGGTGGGTGTAAAGGGCGTTCCGCATGTCGAACTCGACGCCGAGCGCCTGCCGTCCCGCGATGAAGCGGCGGCCCATGAGGAAGAGCGCCCGCGCGAGGCCTGCGACGGCGACGAGCGAGACCAGGAAGACGAGCTGGCCCTCGTCGCGGTTGCCGATCGCGTCGTCGATGACGAGCCCGGTCAGCGCCGGGATCGCCAGGCCCGCCGCCTGCGAGCCGACGGCGAGGACCACCGAGGCCGCGAGAGACCAGCGGTAGGGGCGCAGGAAGCCCAGTAGGCGGACGAACGTGCGAAGCGCTCTCGGGCTCGAATCGGGCATCGTGAAATCCCAACGTCGAGTCTAGTCAGAGCCTTCCGGCGTCCGACTTGCGGTCGGCCGAGCGCGCCGCTAGCCTCGCCTGCTTCGTCCGGAATGAACCGCCTGACCGAGCTCCTCACCGAGTCGACGCCGATCTACCCGCCCTTCGGGCGCCTGGTCGTGATCGCCGGCCTCCTCGTCGTCGCCTGGCTTCTCTCGCGCCTGGCCGGTCGCACGGCCGTGTTCCTCGTCGACCGAAACGAGCGCCGGAGCAGGCTCGGGGCCGACCACGTCGACACCGGCGTCATCACCGGTTTGAGGCAGCGGGAGACGGCGATCACGCTCATCCAGACGAGCATCACCTACCTCGCCTTCGGGATTGCGCTCCTGCTCTCGCTCATGACGCTGACCGGGGCGCGGCGGGTGGAGACCGTGGTCGGGGCGTCGTTCCTCGCGGTCGTGCTCGCCTTCTCGGCGCAGCGCTTCCTCACAGACGTCCTCGCCGGGCTGCTCATGTTCTTCGAGGGCTGGTTCAGGGTCGGCGACACGGTGCTCGTCGAGCCGCTCGACATCGAAGGCGTCGTCGAGCGTGTCTCGCTCCGCTCGATCGAGATCCGCAGCCTGAGCGGCGAGGTGATCCGCGTGCACAACTCGGAGGTGAAGGCCGTGCGCGTCCACCCTCGCGGCTTCCGCGAGTTCGAAGCAGAGCTCTACGTGAGTGACCTGGAGGCGGCCTGCCGGCTCATGGAGCGGGTCGCGCGGATCGTCCCCTCGGGGGCGGGGCACTTCGTCCGCCGCCCGGTCGTCGACGAGACCGAGGAGCTCGACGACGAACTCTTCCGCCTCCGCGTGCGCGCCGCGGTCGCACCCGGCCGGGAATGGCTCGCGCAGGACTTCCTCCCGAACATCATCGCCGAGCGGGCCGACGAGGGCCTCGTCGTGCACGGGCCGGTCGTTACCGCCGTCGACGACCACGCGACGCGCCGCTTCGCCCGCGCGGCCTGGACGGGTACGCGCCGCGCCGCCTGACCTGGGTGCGGGATGCGGGGCCCGCTATGAGGCGCGGGCGCCGACTTCCTCGAAGTAACGACTCGCCTCGTCGGGCTTGTTCACCGCGTAGACGTACTCGCGCGCCCACGCCTCGGCGTCCGGGTGGGCGCTCGCGGCTATGCGCTCGACCGCCGCCTCCAGGTCGTACGGCGTGCGGCGAAGCTGGATGTCGGGACCGAGGAGCGCCCAGTACGCGCCGGGCTCGTCCTCGTAGGGCATGCCGACGCTGCCGCCGTTCACGAGCCGCTTGCCGGCAGCCGTCCGGTCGTACTGAACGTGTGTGTGACCGCCGATGACGACCGCCTCGGCGACGCCCTCGAGCATGGGCGCGAGCCGCGCCTCGGGGCTGAGGCGCGTGACGATCTCCTCGTCGCTCCGCGGCGAGGCATGGCAGAAGAGGACCGGGCCGAGCCCGTCCACCTCGAGCGACACCGTGAGCGGCAGGCCGGCGAGGAAGCCGCGCTGCTCCGGCGTCAGGGCCTCGGCCGCGAAGTGGTCGAGCACGCGATCGGTGTTCCCGCGGACGAAGCGGGCGCGCTCGTCTAGGGCGAGGAGTGTCTCCAGCGTTTCGCGTGGGAAGGGGCCGAGGACGGCGTCGCCGCCGATGACGACGAGGTCGGGCGCGACGCTCTCGAGCTCCGCCAGCACCGCCTCGAGAGCCGGCAGGTTCCCGTGGATGTCGTAGAGAGCCGCGACGCGCACGCCCGTAAGCTAGCGACCGTGCTGCCGCTCGAGTCGGTGCCGAACGTGTCGGAGGGCCGCGACGCGGCCGTCCTCGCCGACCTCCGGGCCGCCATGGCGGCGCCCGCGCGCCTCCTCGACGTTCATGCCGACTGGGATCACCACCGCTCGGTCTTCACGCTCGTGGGGAGCGGGGAGGAGCTCGTCGACACGCTCCTCGCCGGGATCCGCTGCGCGTCGGAGCGCATCGACCTCCGCCGCCACGTGGGTGCGCACCCCCGGATCGGAGCCGCCGACGTCGTCCCGCTCGTCCCGCTCGAGCCCGAGGCTGAGCCCGCCGCGCGGGAGGCTGCGCTTGCGCTCGCCGACCGGGTCGCGACCGAGCTCGAGCTTCCCGTCTTCTTCTACGGGCGGCTCACGGACGACTCTCGCGAGCCCGCGTTCTTCCGCCGCGGCGGTCCCGAGGAGCTCCAGCGGCGCCTGGATGCGGGCGAGCTCGCCCCCGATCGTGGCCCTGCGCAGCTTCACGGTGGTGCCGGCGGCGTCCTCGTCGGCGTGCGCCGGCCGCTGATCGCCTTCAACGTCAACCTGCGCACCGACGACGTCGCCGTGGCGAGGGAGATCGCGGCCCTTGTCCGCGAGCGGGACGGAGGCTTCCCCGGGGTGCGCGCGCTCGGGCTCGATCTTCCGAAGGCGGGCCTCACCCAGGTGAGCATGAACGTGACCGACTGGGAGGCCGCCGCGCTCCACGAGATCGTCGCGCGGATTGTGGAGGAGGCGCAGGCGCGGGGCGTGTCGGTCGCGGGCTCGGAGCTCGTCGGCCTCATGCCGGCCGGCGCAGCTGTCGAGGCCGCCGGGAGCGTCCTCGGGATCCAGGGCTTCGACCCCGCACATGTGCTCGAGCTCCGGCTCCTCGACCCCTGATACGCGGACGGCCCCGCTTGCGGGGCCGTCGCGTACCGGGACGAAGAAGCCCGGAAGTCGAAAGGGCTACGAGTGGGCGAGCTGGCGGTTGCGGGCGAGCGTCCAGGCGGCCAGCATGAGCGCCGAGAGGGCGACGCCGATGCCCAGCCCGGAGCCGGCGGCAACCCAGTCGGTGCCGTCGCTCGACGCGATGGTCACGGACGGCTGGACGCCGCGGAGCTGCGGCTGGTAGCCGTCGGGGCCGCCGACGCGGGCGATCAGGCCGCGGTTGCGGGGCTCCGTGCCGCCGTAGCCGCGGAGCAGCACCGGATTGTCCGTCACGCCAAGCTGTGGCTGGTAGCCGTCTGGCCTCTCCCGGCCGTTCACCAGGGTCACTCCGCCGCTGGAGTTGCTGTCAACGCTGCGGAAGAGGAACGGATCCTCCTTGACCTGCGCCGCCTCAGGCGCATGGCGCCGGAGCTGGAGCTGCGGCGGGTCGGCGAGCGCGGCCGGAGCGAAGCTCACGGCTGCGAGCGCGAGCGCCAGCGTGACGCCGATCTTGCTGCGGATGGTGGTGATCATGTTCTTCCTCCTTCGTCCTGCTCGGCCGCCCGGTGCGACCGACTGGGACGAGGATGCGCAAGTGCGCTAAAACACCTACGAGTGTCCCGCTAAAGACCGGCTAAAAGAATCGCCGCCGGCGGAGGGGCGATGGAGTTCAGAGTGCTCGGCCCGCTGGAGGTTCGCGAGGGGGCGCGCCCGCTTGCGGTCGGCCGGGGAAAGGAGCGTGCGCTCCTGGCTTTCCTCCTCCTGCAGGCGAACGAGGTCGTCTCGACCGATCGCCTGATCGACGCGCTCTGGGGCGAGAATCCTCCGGCGACCGCGCAGACGGCCCTGCAGGTTTACGTCTCGAAGCTGCGGAAGAGGCTCGGGTCGACGCGCATCGTGACCCGGGCGCCCGGCTACGTCCTCGAGCTCGAGGCGGAGGAGCTGGATCTCCACCGTTTCGAGCGGCTCATCTCGGCGGGTGCGAGCTCTCTGGCGGCCGGCGACGCCGAGCGGGCGGCCGGGATGCTGCGCGAGGCGCTCTCGCTCTGGCGCAGCCCGCCGCTCGCCGACCTCGCCTACGAGGCGTTCGTGCAGCCGGAGGCCTTGCGGCTGGAGGAGCTGCGGGTCGCGGCGCTGGAGCAGCGGATCGAGGCCGACCTCGTGCTTGGGCGGCACGCACAGCTCGTCGGCGAGCTCGAGAGCCTCGTGGCGCGCAATCCGCTCCGGGAGCGCCTGCGCGGCCAGCTCATGCTCGCCCTCTACCGCTCCGGCCGCCAGGCGGATGCCCTCGACGCCTATCAGGCGGCGCGCCGCGCACTCGTCGAGGAGCTCGGCCTCGAGCCCGGCACTGCCCTCCAGGAGCTCGAGCGCGCCATCCTGCGCCAGGACGCGTCGCTCGCAGCACCTGAGACCGTGCCCCTCGCCGGTGCGGAGCCGTCCGAGCGCCCGCGGCCGGGCACGCCTGAGCGCAAGCTCGTCAGCGCCCTCTTCCTCGACCTGGGCGCCTCCGGCGACGAGGAGGATCCGGAGCGGGCCGGAGCCGCACTCGCGCGCGCGGCGGCGACGGCGGTGGAGGAGCTCGAAGCGCGAGGAGGCGTCGTGGAGCGCGGGATCGGCGACGCGCTCCTCGCCGTCTTCGGAGCGCCGGCCGCTCAGGAGGACCACGCTGAGCGGGCGCTCGAGTCCGCGCTCGCCGTGGGGGAGCGGCTGCGGGGACGCTCCCCGCGGATCGCGGTCGAGAGCGGCGAGCTCGTCGTCTCCCACGCGGAGGCGCAGGCCTTCTCGGGCCCACCCGTGAGCGCGGTCGCCCGGCTGGTGCGCACTGCCGCGCCCGGAGAGATCGTCGTCGGAGCTCGGGCCGCGGCCGCGGCGCGCGGCGCCTTCGAGCTCGCGGAGCGAGAGGGAGGCCTTCGGCTCCTGGGCCCGCTCGAACCAGAGCCCGTGCGCGGCGCATCGGGCCTGGGCCGCACGTTCGTCGGGCGCGAGGGCGAGCTCGCCCTGCTCGAGGCCGCCTGGGAACGAGCCCTGGCAGAGGGTCGGGCACAGCTCGTTCTCGTCCTCGGTGAGCCGGGCATCGGGAAGACGAGCCTGATCCAGGAGCTTCGCCGGACGCCACCCGCCGCGGCGGCTTGGTGGCATGTCGGGCGCTGCCTTCCCTACGGACGGGCGACGGCCTACCTGCCGCTCGCCGACCTCCTCCGTCCGTACGTTGCGAAGGACGAGATCCTCGGGCTCGCGCTCGGCGCCTCGCCACCCGAGGACCTGCATCCTCGTGAGGCTCGCGGGCGGCTGCACGCAGCTGTGCTCGAGATCCTCCGGGAAGCTGCCGCCCGCACGCCAGCGGCGATCGTCGTCGAGGACGTCCACTGGGCCGACGAGGCGCTGCTCGAGCTGCTCGAGGCGGCGGGCCGGATCGAAGCGCCCCTCCTCCTCGCGGTGACAGGGCGGCCCGAGGTGCTCGAGCGCGCTCCCGGCCTCGCGGGCGGCGTGGGGACGTCCCGCGTCTGGCTCGAGCCGTTCGCCCCCGACACTGCCAGGCTGATGATCGACGAGCTCGTGGGGCCACTACCGCAGGCGGTGGAGACGCTCGTGCTCGAGCGTGCCGAGGGCAACCCGTTCTTCCTCGAGGAGGCGCTCGCCACCCTCGTCGACCGGCAGGTGCTGCGGCGCGAGGGGGATCGCTGGGTTGTCCGCGACGAGGCCGCAACCATCGACGTCTCGGACACGGTGCACGCGCTCCTCGCCGCGCGCATCGACCTCCTCCCCGAGGAGGCGAAGCGCGCCCTCGAGGCGGCGGCGGTCGTGGGGCGAAGCTTCTGGGAGGGTGCGCTCCGGGAGTTGCTGGGCGAAGCGGGCGCCGACCTTCGGCTCCTGGTCGAGCGCGGATTCGTGCATCCGTCGGCTGGCTCGGTCCTTGCCGGCGAGCGCGAGTACGCGTTCAAGCACGCGCTCACGCGGGAGGTCGCCTACGGAAGCATCCCGTTCGCGCGCCGAGCCCGTCTGCACGCCGGCTTTGCCGAGTGGCTCGAGCGCACGGGGAGAGCCGTCGACGAGCATGCGCCGCTTCTCGCCCATCACTACGCGGCGGCCGCGGCGCCCGAGCAGGCCGACCTGGCGTGGCCCGACGAGCCCGAGCGGGCTGCGGAGCTGCGTGGCCGGGCGGTCTCCTGGCTTCGGCGGGCGGCAGAGGCCGCGACCGCGCGCTTCGAGCTCGAGCACGCCCTCAGCCTCCTGGAGCAGGCCCTCGCTTTCACGGAGGACGACGCTGTCAGGGTTCCGCTCTGGCGAGCGACGGCGACCGCCCACCTGCTCAGGTACGAGATGGAGGACTATCGGAGCGCGAGCGAAGAAGCGCTCGCCCTCGCCCCTCCGGAAGCCGCAGCTGAGATCCTCGCCGATCTCGCTCTGCATGGGGGCGGGCGGCCCTACATGTGGAAGGAAGCCCCCTCGCCGGGGGTGGTCGACAGCTGGATCGCTCGCGCGCGCGAGCTGGGGGAACCAGGCGGCGGCGCCGAAGCGACCCTGCTCGCCACGGAGGCGATTCGGCGCCCGGCGGAGGCGGCCGACGCGGCCGCGGGGGCCGTCGTCGTCGCGGAGCGGCTCGGTGATCCGAGGCTTCGCGCATACGCGTATGAGGCACAGGCTGGGGTTGCCCTCGCTGCGGGTGAGCTCGAGGCGGCGCGAGGCTGGGTCGACCGCCAGCTCGAGGTTGCTCCGGCGCTCGAGGACCCGGAGTCCCGCGGGGGGCAATACTTCCTCGCCTCGATCGCGTACGCGCACTTGGGCCTCATCGACGACATGCGGCCGCTCGCCCGCGAGCACGAGCGCATCGTCTCCGGTCTGACGCCGCACCACAGGGTTCATGCGGTCGGCACGCACCTGGTGGCGGAGACGCTCGCCGGTGCCTGGGCGGCGGCGATCGAGTTCAGGGGAAGGGCGGAGGAGGCCGCCGCTGCTAACAGGGAGACGCCGTGCCAGTTCGACCGCCGCTCGCTCCTCATGTGCGCTCTCGCGGCCGCCAGCATCGGGGACGAGGAACAGGCGGCCCGGCTGGAGGAGCTCGCCGCTCAGGCAGGTTCGGTGCTCGGCCCGCCGCGGCCGGACTCCGCACTCTTGCGCCTCGTCCTCCTTCGCGGAGACCTCGAGGAGCTCGACCGGCTCCTCGGGCAGGAGCCGGTCCCGGGGCCGTTCGACCCGGACTTCCCGGCCGCTCGCTTCGACGCCCTGGTTGCGCTCGGCAAAGAAGACGCGGTCGAGCGGGAGGCCGTTCCCTTCGTCGGGACGGGAGGCTACGGGGAGCCGTTCGCGCTCCGGGCGCTCGGGCACGTGCGGGGCGACCGGACTCTCGTCGAGCGTGCGCTGGAGCGGTTCGCCGAGCTCGGGCTCGCGTGGCGTGCCGAGGAGACTCGCGCGCTCCTCTAGTCGCAGCCGCCCGTCCGCTATGCGGGCAGGAGGTCGCAGAAGACGAAGCCGTCGCGCTCCAGGACCTCCCCGGCCGTGCAGGCGACGAGCCGGGTGAAGAGCGGTCCGGCATGGACGAACGTATGGAACTCGCCGTTCTCGCCGCAGGGGTCGACCTCCGGCGGCAGGTCCGCGAGGAAGGCGGCGTCGTAGGCCCGGCCGGCGAAGGAGCGGTCGAGCCGCCTCGGGTCGAGGCAGACGATACGCGCCCGGAAGCCGTCGGCGACGAAGTCGCGCGCGAGCGCGGAGGTGCCCAGGTGCCAGAGCGGAAAGACGGCCCGCTTCCCCGCCGTGCCGAGGCGCTCCTCCCGGTACGCGCGGACGTCTTCCAGGAAGATGTCGCCGAACGCGACGGCGTCCAGACCGTCGAGCGGCGGGGAGGCGAGCGCGGCCGCGATGCGCGCCTCGTAGACCTCGTTCGGACACTCGGGCGGGATCGGCACCTCGACGAGCGGGATCCCGAGCGCGTCGGCCTGGCTCGCGAGAAGCTCCCGGCGGACGCCGTGCATGCTGACCCGCTCGTACTCCTCCGTGACGGTCGTGAGGAGGGCGCGCACGTCCACCCCCTCGCGCCGGAGCGCCCGGAGGGTCAGGGCGGAGTCCTTGCCGCCGCTCCAGGCGAGCGCGAGCGCGGACGGGGTGGTGTTCCGATCGGCGTGCACGGCGGTTCTACACTTGCTCCGATGGCCACGACGACCGCGGTCTCGCTCACCGGAGACGACCTGACGCTAGCCGACGTCTGGGCGGTCGCGGTGGAAGGAGCGTCCGCGGAGCTCTCCGAGGAAGGTCGGCGCAAGCTCGCCGCCGCGCGGGCACTCGTCGAGCGCGCCGCGAGCGAGAGCTCGGGCGAGCACACCTACGGGATCAACACGGGCTTCGGCCGCTTCGTCGAGCGGACGATCCCGCCCGAGCTCTC
>JBOHAD010000012.1:0-44206 GCA_050697555.1 Gaiellaceae bacterium
CCTTCAAGGTGACGCAGGGCTTCCAGGAGGAGTTCGGCGAGTGGCGCGTGATCGACGCCCCGCTCTCCGAGACGGCCATCGTCGGCGGCTGCACCGGCGCCGCGATCATGGGGATGCGCCCTGTCGCGGAGATGCAGTTCGCGGACTTCATCTCGTGCGGGTGGGACCAGCTCGTGACGGTGGCCGCGAAGCAGCGCTACCGCGCGGGGACGGCGGTCCCGATGGTCGTCCGGCTCCCATCCGGCGGAGGCTTCTCGGGCGGGCCCTTCCACTCCCAGAACCCGGAGTCGAGCTTCGCGCACATCCCCGGCCTCAAGGTCGTCTGCCCCGCGACGCCCGCCGACGCGAAGGGCCTACTCGTCGGCGCGATCGAGGATCCCAACCCGGTGCTCTACTTCGAGCACAAGCATCTCTACCGGCGGATCAAGGACGATGTGCCCGACGAGCGCTTCACGGTGCCGTTCGGCGAGGCGCGCGTCCACCGCGAGGGCGACGACGTCACCGTCGTCACCTGGGGCGCGATGGTCTACACGGCGGCGGAGGCGGCGCAGAAGGTGGAGGGCATCTCGGTCGAGATCCTCGATCTGCGCACCCTGACGCCCTGGGACAAGAAGGCCGTGCTCGCCTCGGTGGAGAAGACGTCGAAGGCGCTCGTGCTCCACGAGGACACGCACACCGGCGGCTTCGGCGCCGAGATCGTGGCGACGATCGCCGAGGAGGCGTTCGAGCACCTCGACGCGCCCGTGAAGCGGCTCACAGCCCCCGACACGCCGGTGCCCTTCTCGCCGCCGCTCGAGAAGGCGTTCATCCCGCAGGTGGAGGACGTCGCCGCCGGCCTGAAGGAGCTCGCCGAGTACTAGCTATGGCCACGGGCACCGCAGTCGACGTCGTCATGCCCCAGATGGGCGTCTCCGTCTCGGAGGGGACGATCACGAAGTGGGCCAAGTCCGAGGGGGAAACGATCGAGGCCGACGAGACGCTCCTCGAGATCTCAACGGACAAGGTCGACACCGAGGTGCCGAGCCCCGCCTCGGGCGTCCTCAAGCAGATCATCGCGCAGGAAGGCGAGACCGTGGCGGTGGGCACGAAGATCGCCGTCATCGCGCCCGAGGGCGTCGAAGTGGAGGAGGGTCCGGAGGAGGCTCCTCCCGAGCCCGCGACGGCGGAGGCCGCCGAGGAGACCGCGGCGGCAGCCGGCGCGGAGGGCGAGACGGCGACGGCCGAGAAGATCGAGGAGGCCGAGGAGGCCCCACCGCCTGCTCCCGCAGCAGAGGCTGCGCCGCCGCCTGACGACGGTGACGGCCGCAAGGAGGGTCGCTTCGTCTCCCCGGTCGTCGCGCGGATCGCGGCCGAGCACGACGTCGACGTCTCCCAGGTCGAGGGCACGGGCCGCGCCGGCCGCGTGACGAAGAAGGACATCCTCGCTTACGTCGAGAGCGGCGCTCCCGCGAAGGCGCCCGAGGCGCCGGCGAAGCCCGCTCCCGCGGAGCCGGCGACAGCGCCCGCCCCGCCGAAGGCCGAGGCGCCACCCCCTGCCGCGGCGGAGCCGCAGCCGGGCGAGCACGTCGAGCCGATGACGGCCATGCGCAAGGGCATCGCCGAGCACATGCGCCGCTCGCTCGACACGGGGGCGCACGTAACCAGCGCGATCGAGGTCGACATGTCCAAGATCGCCGCGATCCGGCAGAAGCTCAAGAAGGAGTACACGGATTCCTACGGCGTCAACCCGACCTACCTGGCGTTCGTCGCCCGGGCGGCCGTCGAGACGCTCAAGGACTACCCCTGGGTGAACGGGGAGATCCGCGGCGACTCGATCGTCACGCGGAGCTTCGTCAACCTCGCCTTCGCGGTCGAGCTCGCCGACGGGAAGGGCCTCATCGTGCCCGTGGTGAGAAACGCCGAGACGCTCAACCTGCTCGGCATGGCGAAGGCGATCGCGGACGTGGCCGAGAGGGCGAGGGAGAAGAAGCTTCTCCCGGACGACGTGCAGGGCGGGACGTTCACGATCACGAACCCGGGCGGCTACGGGACCTTCCACGGGACGCCGGTCATCAGCCAGCCTCAGAGCGCGATCCTCGGCACGTACGCGGTCGTGAAGCGGCCGTGGGTCGTCCAGGACGAGATCGGCGAGGACGTGATCGCGATCCGCTCGATTGCGAACATCACGCTCACCTACGACCACCGCCTCGTCGACGGAGCCCTCGCCGGTCGCTTCCTCCGCGACCTTCGCGAGCGTCTCCAGACCTGGGACGAGTCGGCCTACTGAGACATGTCCGGGGCCAGACCCCGGCCGTGTCCCACGGGTACAGTGACCGTCAGATGAGCACTCGCCACGGCTACCTCCTGAACCTCGGCCGGACGCCGTACCGCGAGACGTGGGAGCTTCAACGCGCGCTCGCCGCGGCTGTCTCGCAGGGGGCGATTCCGGACACGATCGTCCTGGTCGAGCACGCGCCCGTGATCACGCTCGGTCGGCGCACGAGCGAGGACGAGCTGCACGTCCCTGAGGGCGCCGACGTCGAGATCGTCGAGACCAACCGGGGCGGGAAGTCGACCTACCACGGCCCCGGGCAGCTCGTCGGCTATCCCGTCCTCGACCTCAACCGCCACGGCCGCGACGTCAAGCGCTACTGCCGCGATCTCGAGGAGGCCGTCATCCGCACGGTCGCGGCCTTCGGGATCGAGGCGATGCGCCTCGAGGGGCTCACGGGCGTCTGGCTCGAGAGGCCCCCGCGCAAGATCTGCTCCATCGGCGTCCACATCTCGCGCTGGATCACGACGCACGGCTACGCCCTCAACGTCGACCTCGACCCGGCCCCCTTCACGGACTGGATCACCGCCTGCGGGCTCGAGGACGCGTCGTTCACGACCATTGCGCGCGAGCTCGGCAGGCCCCTGACCGTCGACGAGGTCCGCCCGGCGGCCGCCGACGCGCTCGCCGAGGTCTTCGGCCTCGCGCTCGAGGAGCTCCCGGCGGAGGAGGGCGCCGGCCTCTGGCCGCAGCCCGCACACGACCGCATCGCGGCGAAGCCGATGCGTGCTACACGTTCCGGGGAGGCGATCGGCGTTGAACAGGTCCCTGCCCGTAGCTGAGCGGCCCCGCCGCCCCGAGTGGATGAGGGTGCGCGCCCCGAGCGCCGACTCGCGCTACTTCGAGGTACGGGAGCTCATCCACGGACAGCAGCTGCACACGATTTGCGAAGAGGCGCGCTGCCCCAACATCGCCGAGTGCTGGGGCCTCGGGACGGCCACGTTCCAGATCCTCGGCGACACCTGCACGCGCGCCTGCCGCTACTGCTACGTGCATTCGGGGCGGCCCGAGCATCCACCTGATCCGCTGGAGCCGCTGCGCCTCGCACAGACGGCGGCGCAGATGGGACTCACGCACGTCGTCGTCACCTCCGTCGACCGCGACGACCTCCCCGACCGAGGCGCCGGGCATTACGCCGCGACTATTCGTGCGTTGCAACACAAGCTTCCCGAGGCGTCCGTCGAGGTGCTGACGCCTGACTTCCTCGACTGCGAGGAGGAGGCCCTGCGCACCGTCCTCGCCGAGCGCCCCGAGGTTTTCAACCACAACATCGAGACCGTGCGCCGCCTGCACCGGAGGATGCGCGGCGCCAAGGCCTCCTACGACAAGGCGCTCTGGCTCCTGCGGCGCGCCAAGGAGGTCGCCGACTATCCCGTCCTGACCAAGTCGGGGATCATCGTCGGCCTCGGCGAGGCGAACGACGAGGTCGTGGAGACGATGCGCGACCTGCGGGACCACGGCGTCGACGTCATCACGATCGGCCAGTACCTCCAGCCGTCGTCCAAGCACGCGACGATCGACCGCTGGGTGCACCCGGACGAGTTCCGCTGGTTCCGCGAGCAGGGGGAAGCGCTCGGCTTCGGCTCCGTCTTCTCGGGGCCGCTCGTCCGCTCCTCCTACCGCGCGGACGAGCAGCGCCACGCGGCCGAGACGGGCCGCGGCGCCGTCGCCTACTGAGCCTCGATGGTGCGCGCGCTCGCGCTCCCTCTCGCGGCGCTCACGCTGGCGGCGTGCAGCGGCGGAGGCAGCGACGAGGAGGCGGTTGAGCTCGACGAGCTTCCACGGGTCGTGCTCCAGCCCGAGGACGTCCCCGCCACGATGATCGTCTTCGACGAGGGAAGGCTGGCCCGTGCGGACATGGGGCCGGGAGAGCGGGCCGACCCCACCCGCTTCGGGCGCGAAGGTGGCTGGAAGGCGCGCTACCGGGTTCCCGGGGGCGGAACGGAGCCGAGCGGTCCCCTGGTGGTCGAGTCACGCGTCGACCTGTTCGCGGCCACCGACGGAGCGGAACAGGACTTCGAGCTCCTGGAGCAGGAGATCGAGGCCGGCCCGGGCGAGCGACTCGATCCTCCCGGGATCGGCGAGGCGAGCGCCTCGGTACTGCAGCGGCAGCAAGCCGTTCCGTCAGACGCGGTCTCGTACACGATCACGTGGCGCCAGGCGAACGTCACCGCCGCCGTCACCGTCCAGGGGTTCGAGAACTCGCTGGAGCTCGAGGACGCGCTCACGCTCGCCCGCAAGCAGGAGCGGCGGATCGCCCGCGCTGCCGGCGAGGACCTGGGCGGCGCCGAGGAGCAACCGGCCGCCGAGCCCCGGCTTGCGCTCGTGAGCTCGGAACCGCCCAGCGTCGAAGGCGCCGGCTTCCAGCCGGGCGAGCGCGTGACGGTCTCGTTCTCCCTCCGCGAGCGCGAGCTCCAGCAGGGGGTGGACGCGAATGCGAACGGGGTCTTCGTCATCGATCTGGAGGAGATCGCGCGCGACCGCTGCAATGGCGCCGTCCTTGTCCGCGCGAGAGGCGAGCGAGGGAGCGAGGCGGAGCTCGACTTGCCCATGCTCCAGTGCCCTCCCGACCAGGCGCCCTGAGGGGCGAGGGGCCGCCCGAAAGCGGCCCCTCGCACCCGTCCGGCTGAGCTCGAGTCGCCTAGCGGCGGCGACCCGCCCCCGGATCGGTGATGTCGGTCGGGCAGGGCGTGACGAGGAAGAGCTCGTCCGTCTGCCTCGGCTTGTTCTGCCCGGCTGCTCTGCCGCTCGCCGACCAGCTGTCGAGGAAGACGTCGGACTGCTCGCACGCCGGGTTCCGGCCGGCCTGGTTACGCGAGGAACGTCCGTTGCGGGCGTCCGTCCACGTTCCGTAGGCGCGGTTCCCGATCACCTCCGTGTTCTCATAGTCGCCGGCGAAGATCCCGGCCCGGAACGAGTAGTCGAAGTTCGACGGTACGTCCGAGACGCCGAAGTTCGGGAACGGCCCGAGAAACTCCTCCCCCTGTCCCGGCACCGGGTCCTCCGGCGCGGGCGTCGGCGCCGTCGGCTGCGGGATCACGTCGGCACCCGGAGCGAGGCATTGCCTCGACTCGGACACCGTGATCTGGCAGTTCGCCCCCCAGCGCCAGACGAGGTAGTTGCCCGGCCGCTGGCGGCTCGCTGGCCATTCGTGCGCAACGGAGTCCTCGTCCAAGCGGCGGTCGAAGAACGTGACCACGAGCTCGCCCCGCTCGGACAGGTCGACCCACGGCCACCACTGGTCGGCGCCGAAGTCGCCCAGGCACTCGGGATCGTCCAGCTCGCAGTCGCGGCTGACGCCGCCGAGGTCGGAGCGGTCGTCGTTCACGCGGGTCGGCCCGACCCACGTCGTGCCGGCATCCTTGGAGACGAACAGGAAGGTGTCCGCGTTCGAGCTCGCCCTCGTCCCGTTCCGGTTGTCGGACATGACGAGGTAGAAGTCGTCCGCGAACGCCCCGCCGCGCTTGTCGACTTGGACGTTGCCGCCCGCGTTCGAGCGGAAGCAGCTGTTCGTGTAGACGATCCGGCCGCTCTGCTGGCCGCGAGCCGTGCAGTCCGGCCGCCCACCGGCCGCGCCGGCACGCGGGAAGTTGACGTCGAACACCGGCGTGATGAAGAACGGGCCCTCGAACGTGTTCCCACCGTCCTCGGAGCGCACGAAGAGGTACTGGTTCTCCTCCGGCGTGTTGAAGTTCTCGAACGCGACGCCGAGCAGGCCCGTCTCGGGGTGGACCGTCGGCACCGAGAACTGGTTCTGATCGCAGGTTCCCGCCGGAATGCTGAACCCGCAGAACGGCGCGCTGCCGCTGATCGGCTTCGGAGGCGACCACGAGCGGGCCTGGTCGTCGGAGTGGCTCAGCAAGATCTCCGCCGTGAAGCCGAAGAGCCCGCCGGGCTCGAAGGCCGTCCAGGTCACGTAGAGGCGGTCGACGCCCACCTGGGCGGGATCGCAAGCGCGCGGAGCCCGCTGGATCGGCGTGAAGCAGACCGGCTCGATTCCGGCGGGCCGCGGCCCGGCCGTCATCCACTCCTTGTCGTGGAAGGGAACGCTGAAGTTCAGTGTCCGGTCCGGGTCGTCGTTGTAGACGACGGTGCCGTCGCCCGGCTGGCGCGGGTCGCCCACGCCCCCGCACACGCTCGCGTCGTCGGTCGGATCCTCCGGCGTCGTGTCGATCGCCACGCAGGGGCGAGACCACGTGAAGCCGCCGTTCGTCGAGCGGCGCGCCCAGATGCCGCTCTCGTCGTCGGTGCGGTTGAAGTTGATGTCCGAGTAGTAGACGATCCCCTCCCGGTCGAAGACGATCACCGGATCGCCGCCACCGTCGAGGTTGTCGCCGTCCGGCAGCGACGGGAAGGGCGCGAGCAGGCTGTACCAGCTGTTGCCGTTGTTCGTCGAGGCGCTGATGCCGGAGGTCGCCCAGCCGAGGCGGTAGTCGTTCTGGGCGGTGACGACGTTGCGCTCGTTCGTCGGATTGACGCCGACCGTGGTCTCGTCGTGCGGGAAGCAGCTGAAGTCCTGGTTCGTGCGGATGTCGTTGCCTCCCTCGGAGACCTGCTCCACCCGGTCCTTGTCGCGCCGGTCGAGCGGCCGCGGGTGAAGCGCGTCGCCCCTGAGGCCCGCCTGCGGGCACTCCGTGATGCCGATGCCGAGCTCCAAGTCTCCGAACTGGAAGACACCCGACACCGGCGGCGACTGGCTCGTGGTGAACTTGTTGGAAAACTTGTTCTCGAGCGGGTGCTGTCCCGCTGCCGTGCTGATCCCCACGACCAGCAAGCAGCCGCCGGCGACCAGCGCCGCTATCCCCCTACGTCTCACGATCTCCCCCTTTCGCAAAGTCCCGGATCCCGGGTAGCGGCGCAACTATAGGGCCTCGGCGCGGGCTGCGCCAGCAAGCGGAAGGGCCGCCCGGAAGCGGCCCTTCCTGGAACTCACGACTCGGACGACGCTACTCGCGGTGCACCGTGATCGGCACCGCGAGCGCCGTCGGCGCGCTCGGCGGGCCGAGGAGGAGCTCGCCGAAGTAGTCCTGCCCCGGCGTCATCGCCTTCGTCCCCTCGACGTGGATCGTCACCGGCGTGCCGGCCGGAATCTCGCCGTCGGGCACTCCGCTCACCGTCAGGTCGTTGCCTTGGATCGGATCGATCACGAGCTCGAAGGACGGCGTGCCGGAGACGCTCCAGCCCTGGACCCAGATCTGGTAGTCCCCGTCGGCCGGTCGGACGAGCTCGACGGCCTCGTTGCTCGAGGGCGTCGTCGAGGCTCCGACGATCTCGTCGTTCGCGAACGTCCCGTCACCGTTGGCGTCGTAGACGACGAACAGGTCGAGGTCGTCGCTGGCGAGCGCGGTCGTGACCGTCAGGCGCGCGGCGTGCTCGAGCGTCACGTTCCGCTTGACCGAGGCCGAGCTCGGGTCGTTCGGATCGTCCTGCTGAGCCGTCTCGGTCGTGACGATCGGCTGCGAGAGGCCGAAGGCCTCGGCCTCGAGGCCCTGCAGGTCGACGCTCGCCTCGAAGGTGACGTCGAAGGCGACGTCGTCCGTGGAGGTCGTGACCTCCACCTGCGAGGGGGTCACCGAAGCGCTCCCCAGGGTCGTCTCGAAGGGGACGTGGAACTTGTCGCCCTGGAAGTTGACCTGGTGCTGGAGAAGCGCGTGCAGGCCCTCCTGTGCCGGAGCCGTCACGACCTCGCGCGGTCCGCCGGTGGCCGTGTCGAAGCGCCAGACGCCCGCTCCGATGTTCGTGTTGGCGCTGGCGCCCACCGTGTCGATGATGTACGGGGCACCGATCGGGTCGCTGCCGCCGATGAGCTGGTAGGTGTTCGCGGAGCGACCCAGGAGGATCGTGTCGAGGTCGGTGAAGGGCGCCGCGTCGTCCCAGACGGTGTCGGAGAGGAAGAGCGTTCCCTCCGCCGGCTCGGCCGGCACGTCGTAGAAGAAGAAGCGCCAGTCACCCGACTCGGCTCGCCATGTCCAGTCGGTCGCGCCGAAGACGGAGCCGTTGTTGTACGTGTGGTCGGCCTGGGCGCCGGCGACGTCCGCGCCGCCGAACGTGAGGCTGCCCATGAGCTTCCCGTTCTCGGGATCCTGCTCGACGACCGAGGCGACGGCCACGGAGACCGGGATGATCGTCTCCTCGCCGTCGTGCTCGACCACGATCGCGCCGCCGTACATGCCGGCGGGCGTGTCCGCCGGCACGTCCACGGTAGCCGTGAACGAGCTCGAGGCGTTCGCCGGCGTGGAGAGCCACGCCCAGTCGGCGTTCTCGTAGAAGTCGATCTGGACGTCGAAGTCCGTCGTCGGGATCGACTCGCTCCGAGCCGCGTGCTGGAGGCCGAGGAAGAGACCGCGCCATCCGCCCGGCCGGGTCGCGCACCCACGACTGCAGGGTGTTCGCGCCTGCGCGGTGGTACATGAAGCGGACGTACTCGCCCTCGTCCATCTCGGACGCGGCAAAGTCGATGTCGGGGAACCCGTCGATGTTCGAGCTGGTCGGGAGGTCGGCGTGGTCGACCGTGCCGTCCCCGTCCACGTCGGTCCACAGATTTCCGTCCCCGTCGATGTCGGTCCAGTCGTAGGTCAAGAGGCGCCACGCCTGGTCAGCCTCGTAGTCCTCGTTGCCGTCGAACTGCTCGTACGGGAAGTTGAGCCGCACGACCATGACGTCCGTGTCGGGACGCGCCTCGACCATGTCGGTGATGTCCATGAGGTAGTCGGGTGCGTTGAAGTTGAACGGGCTCTCGCCCGTGACGGGCGAGCTCTGGAAGTCGAGCGTCACACTGTCCGTCCGCACGAGCTGGCGATCGGACACGGAGTACGTGCCGCCGCCGTCGATGGTGAACGTCTGCGAGTCGCTCTGACCGGGTGCCATCACGTGCGTGAAGACGTCCCACTCCTCACCCCGGTAGTCGCCCACGCGCCAGGCATCGGGCGAGACGGAGCCGCCGGAGGAGGCGATCTCGACCGCGCGGCCCGCGTCGACCGAGCCCGAGCCCTGGATCCACGAGTCGTAGCCGAGGTCCTCGGACGAGGACTTGAGGATCTCGCGGGCCTTGAACTGGAAGCCCTCGGGCACCGAGCCTCCGTGGGCGTCCCGGTAGGCCTCGTAGACGAGCAGCGTCGCCGCGCCGGCGACGGGCGCCGAACGGCTCGTGCCGCCCCACGTCGTCCACGCGAAGCGGCCGTCACCGATCGCATTCAGCGTCACGTCCCCGGCCGAGAACGCGCCGTCGGCGACGACGTCGACGCCGTTGGCGCCGGTCGCTCCCGGCCCGCGGTTCGACCACACCATCACGTCGTCGTCGACGATCTGGCTCGCGCGGTCGATCGAGTCCCAGCCGGTGCCACCGAACTGCGTCGAGGCGCCCACCCCGATGCCCGTGTACGGCGACGGAGGCGCCGTCGTGCCGAAGCCCGGAGCGCCGTTGCCGGTGGAGAAGAGCGCCGTCGTCGAGCCGTCGAAGGCGGTGTGCCAGATGGCGGCCTCCTGGCTGGCGGCGTCGAAGCCGTCGTTGTCGACGTCGGAGCTCCCGTAGGAGTTGGTGGTCACGTCGATCCCCGCCCGGTTCGTCAGGAAATACGCGAACTGGGTGGAGAAGTCGAACGAGAAATAGATGTCGCCGAACGGCGCGAGCTCGGACTTCGGCGCCCCGCCGATGACGGCGCCCGGATACGTGCCGCCGCCGTCGCAGGGCTCGGCGCCCGGCGCCCCGGCGAGGTCGGAGAAGCAGGGCGCGAGACCGTTGATGACGCCCTGACCGACGACGTTCCCCGCGGTCAGGGTGCCGTGGCCGCCGATGGCGGGGTCGTAGTCGCCGTTCCAGGCGAGGATCTCGCCCGGCTCGGGGACGATCTCCACACCGAACGCGTCGAGGCCCCCAGGGACCGGCGTCTCGCCGTCCGAAATGTAGTAGAGGAGCCCACCGGAGAGATCGGTGTACCCGTCGCCGTTGAGATCGCGATACGAGACGGGCGACTTCCTGTTCACGGGCTTTTCGTCCGCGAACGAGTAGTCGTTGTCGAGGTCGACGTAGACCTCGTCGTACTGGCCCGGCCGCTTCGAGGGGACGACGAGGAACGCAGGCCGCTCTTCGTAGAGGAGGAGCGTCCAGTCGTCGGGGTGGCTCCCTATGCGAACGGTGTTCCCCCGCACCCAGTTGCGCGGGAACGTGTAGACGTGCTCGACCTTTCCGTCCGGCGCGGCGAAGTTCCGCGCCGGCCCCGTGCGGGTCGCGAACGTCACCTCTGCGAGGCCGCGACGGACGCGCTCGATCCGCTTCTCCTCCGTCCGCGTGTACCAGCTCAGGCCCTGGTCGACGAAGTCCGGAGCGACGAGCCAGATGAGCGTCCCGTACGGGTCGTAGGCCTCGGGCCAGCCGTTCTGTCCCGTCCTCCACGTGCCAATCAGGTCGGGGTGGCCCCAGTCCGTGCCGCCGTCGAGGACGGCGCCGACGGTGCCCTTGCCTGTGTAGCCGGCGCGCCAGGCCTCGGCGAAGTCGTGCGTCTTCGCATCGAGGATCTCGAGCTTCTTCAGGTCCTCGAAGTTCGACTTCGCAAGCTTCCCGGATTTCCCGTGTCCAACCTCCTTGGCCTTCTTCCTCTCGATCGCAGCCCGCATCTCTGCGACGTCGGGCAGCTGTCCGACCTCGGGATCGGGAATCCCGAGCGGCCTGCCCGTCCGGCGAAGCTCGACCGGGCCGACCGAGACGACGCCTTTCGTCGTGGCGAGCTTGCCGAGCTCCTGCACGCGGATCGTGCCGACGACGAGCGACGCGCCGCCGCCGGCACGGGCGACGTGCGCGCCGTCGAGGAGCCTCTGCGCGGGCGCCGGGTTGCCTCGCACCGTGACGAAGACGGGAACCCGCGCCGTGGAACCGGCCTCGACCTTCTGCTGAAGCTTCGGGTGGAGCCGCTCGTTGGCAGCGCTGGACCTGGAATTGACCTCGACCGGCTTCTTGCCCGCCTTGCCGGGAGCACTTGGAGCGGCTGCCGGCAGCAGGAGGAGGGCGGCGAGACTGACGGCCGCGAGAAGACGGCGGCTCGAGAGACGGCGTGTGCGCATGGAGACTCTCCCCTGTCGATTCCCCAGGCAGAGAGCCTCGCCCGGGCGAGCTCCCTGGCAAACGTGCGTACTAATTCACGTGGAGGCCACTCTGTCAAGCGGCGCGCGATGTATCTAGCCGTGCGGGCGGGCCATGGCCCGGTAGTCGAGCGCCTCGTCGAGAACACCTTCCTCGACGCCGGCTTCGCGCGCCACCTCGCGGAGGGGTCGGCCCGAACGCGCCGCCTCCTGCACGATCTCGGTCGCGCGGTCGTAGCCGATGTGGGGATTGAGCGCCGTGGCCGCCGAGAGCGTCAGCTCGGCGTAGCGCTCGCACGTCTCCCGGTTCGCCTCGATTCCGTCGACGCACCTCTCCGCGAAGAGCCGCGAGGCGCTCGCCAAGAATCGGATGGAGCCCAGGAGGTTGCGCGCCATCAGCGGGACGAAGACGTTGAGCTCGAAGTGGCCCTGCAGCCCGCCGACCGTGATCGCGGCATCGTTTCCGACCACCTGCGCGGCCACCTGGGTCACGACCTCGGGGAGGACCGGGTTCACCTTGCCCGGCATCATCGAGCTGCCCTTCTGGAGCTCGGGGAGGGCGATCTCAGCGAGGCCGGCGCGAGGGCCCGAGCCCATGAGGCGGACGTCGTTGGCGATCTTCGTCAGCGAGACGGCCGCGGTCTTGAGGGCGCCGGAGGCCTCGACCAGGGCGTCGCGCGCGGCCTGGGCCTCGAAGGGGTCGGCCGGCGCCGAGATCGCGAGCCCGGTCTCCTCCGAGAGGCGACGCCGCACCCGTTCTGCGAACTCAGGATGGGTGTTCAGGCCGGTGCCCGTGGCCGTGCCTCCGAGCGGTATCTGGCCGAGGCGCCCGAGCGTCCCTTCGACGCGCGCGATTCCCTGGCGCACCTGGGCCGCGTAGCCGCCGAACTCTTGCCCCAGCGTCACTGGGACCGCGTCCATCAGGTGAGTCCGGCCGGACTTGACGACGTCGTCGAACTCCCGCGCCTTGCGCTCGAGCGACTCCGCGAGGGTGGTCAGAGCCGGCACCAGGTCGTTCACCAGCTCGTCGAGCGCGGCCAGGTGCACCGCGGAAGGGAAGACATCGTTCGACGACTGGCCCATGTTCACGTCGTCGTTCGGGTGCACGTCCTCGCCGGCCAGCGAGGCGACGACCTCGTTCGCGTTCATGTTCGACGAGGTCCCCGACCCGGTCTGGAAGACGTCGACGGGGAACTGGTCGTCGAACTCACCAGCCGCGACGCGGTCGGCCGCGGCGGCGATCCGCTCAGCCTTCTCGGCGTCGAGGAGCCCGAGCTCCGCGTTCGCGCGCGCGGCGGCCGCCTTCAGACGGCCGAGCCAGCGTGCGACGGAGACGGGAATCGGCTCCCCGGAGACCGGGAAGTTCTCGACCGCCTTGCGCGTCTCGCCGCCCCAGAGCTCACATGTCTCCGCCCGCACAATGACCGCAAGTCTAGTCGCGGCTGCCTGCTCGGCCGATCGTGTGCTAAGTTGTGTGTGTGCGTGTACACATAAACCTGAGCGACGATCTCGTCGCAGCCCTAGACAGGCGAGTCGGACCACGCCGACGCAGCGCCTTCATCGCGACCGCGGTACGCGAGGCGCTCGAGAACGACCGCCGCTGGGAGCTCATCGATTCGGCGTTCGGCTCGATTCCGGAGGACGGTCACGAATGGGACGAGGATCCGGCCGCCTGGGTCCGGGCACAGCGCCGTCGCGACGAGCGCAGGGTGGGATAGTGGCCGCCTTGCTCCTCGACACTACCGTGATCATCGACTTCCTTCGCGGTCGCGACCAGGCTCGTCGTCGCTTGAACGACGCCAAGTCGGCGGGAGACACGGCATACACGTGTGCCATCAACGTCGAGGAAGTCGTGCGCGGACTTCGGCCAGAGGAAGAGGAACGGGCACGTGCGCTCTTCGCAGGGCTCCGAACGGCTCCCCTCGGGACAGTCGAGGGGTGGCAGGCGGGTGAGTGGCGGCGCGACCACGCGGCCCGCGGTCGGACCCTGGCCCAGGCGGACTGCCTTGTAGCGGCCTCTGCCCTCGCGATCCGCGCACGACTTGCAACGGGCAACCCGAAGGACTTTCCCTACGCCGAGCTCACCGTGGAGCACTGGCCGGTCGGAGCCTGAGAGAAGCGCTAGAGCGAGAACCCCCGCCGCCAGCGGCGCAGGATCTGCCATTGGGCGAGCACGACGAGCAGGGTCAAGGCGAGCATCGTCAGGGTCGCCGCAGCCGCGTAGCCGTAGCGCAGGTACTCGAAGGCGTTGCGGTAGACGAACAGCGGCAGGTACGTGGTCGAGTACGGAGGCGGGCCGCCTTCTGTGACGACCAGCGCCGGGACGAAGCTGAACTGGAAGCTGAAGATCGTGTCCCGCAGGGTCAGCAGAGCGAGCACCGGCGCCATCAGCGGAAGGGTGATGCGCCAGAAGACGACCTCGGGCGGCGCGCCCTCGACCGCCGCGAGCTCGTAGAGCTCTCCGGGGAGGCTCTGCCGCGTGACGAGAAGGACGACGAACCCCTCGCCGATCACGAACAGGCTCATGAGCACGATCCCTGCGCGCGCGTCGTTCGGATGCGTCAGCCACTGGGGCGGCTGGCGGCCGAGGATCGTCGACCCGTCCTCTCCGCCGAGACGGAGGAGCAGGTTGATCGGCCCGTAGAGCGGGTTCAGGAGCCAGAGCCAGAGGAGCCCGTACGCCAGCTCGGGCACGACGGTTGGCAGCGCCGTCGCCGTGCGCGCCGTCCCGGCGCCGCGAAAGCGCCTGTGGAGGAGGAGCGCCAGCCCGAGCGCCGCAGCGATCCGCAGCGGCACTGCGACGGCGGCGAAGACGAGGGAGTTCACGAGCGCGATCCGGAAGACCTCGTCGCCGAAGAGCTCCCGGAAGTTTCCGAGCCCGACGAACTCCGGCGAGCCGATGAGGTCGTACTCCGCGAAGGCGAGCGCGAGCGTGACGGCCGCGGGGAGGGCAACGAGCGCGACGAGCCCGAACACGTAGGGGGCGAGCATGAGGGCGAGCTGGCGGCGCTCGGTCACGTCCAGGACACTCGCTCCCCGGTCTCCGCGTCGAAGACGTGGACGTCCTCGCGGCGCACGGCCACTCGAACCTCGTCGCCGGGCGCCGGCCGCTCGGCGGCGTCCACGCGCGCCGCCAGCTCCTCACCGCCGGCGAGCCGGAGTCGGAGATAGGCCTCGCTCCCCACGGGCTCGACGAGGACGACCTGCGCCGCCACTCCCTCGCGGTCGAGCCGGACGTGCTCGGGCCGAACGCCGATCTCGAGCGCCCGTCCCGCCGGAACCCCGGGCACGCGCAGCGGTCCCCCGGCAGGGAGGAGGTTCATCGGTGGGCTACCGACGAAGCGTGCTACGAAGCGGTTCCGCGGCGCCCGCCAGACCTCGTCGGGCGTCCCGACCTGCTGCACCGAGCCCTCCCGGAGGACGGCCACGCGGTCGCCGAGCGTGAACGCCTCCACCTGGTCGTGCGTAACGTACACGGTGGTTGCGCCGACCCGCCGCTGGAGCTGCTTGACCTCGGCCCGCATCTGCGTCCGCAGCTCGAGGTCGAGGTTCGAGAGCGGCTCGTCCAGCAGGAAGGCGTCCGGCTCGCGCACGATCGCCCGTGCGAGCGCAACGCGCTGGCGCTCGCCGCCGGAGAGCTCCGCGGGCCGCCGCTCCAGCAGGTCCTCGCAGCCGACGAGCTCGGCCGCCTCGCGCACGCGCTCACGTGCCTGGGCCTTCGGGACCTCGCGCACGACGAGGCCGAAGCCGATGTTCTCGGCCACGGTCATGTGGGGGAAGAGCGCGTAGCTCTGAAAGACCATGGAGACGTTTCGGCGCCCGGGCGGAATCTCGGTGACGTCGCGGCCGCCGAGCTCGACCCGGCCCTCCGTCGGACGCTCGAGCCCGGCGATGACGCGGAGGAGCGTCGACTTGCCGCAGCCGGAGGGCCCGAGCACGGCCAGCAGCTCGCCGTCGGCGAGCTCGAGGTCGACGCCCGCAAGCGCCTCCACCGCCCCGAAGTCCTTGCAGACACCGCGAAGGACGAGCGACGCCATCAGTCTTACGCTCGGGCGAAGAGCGGGCGCGTGACTCGGTCGACCTCGCGGGCGACCTCCTCCGGGGACTGGCCCAGATACATCCCGTTCTCGAGGATCCCCGCGGCAGCGTCCTCGATCTCCGGCCACGTCGAGATCGAGGGCACCCTGCGGATGTGCTCGATCCCGTCGAGGAAGACGTGCGAGCTCCTTGGAGGCAGCTCGGAATCGAGGAAGTCTCGCGAGCGTGACACCTCGATCAGCGACGGCACCGTCCGGCCGGTGCGGGCGATGATCCGCTGCCCCTCGGCGCTGTTGGCGAACTCGACGAAGCGCCACGTCTCGTCCTTCTTGTCGGAAGCCCGCGTCATGCAGTAGGCGTCGGAGTGGAGGATCCCGGCCGGCTCCCGATGGATCGGCAGCGGCGCGACGTCCCATTCGAAGTCCTCGATCGTCCGGAACGCCGTCGTCGAGCGGCGCGAGGAGAGGAGCATCGCGAGGCGCCCGTTGGCGAAGCGCGACTCGTCGTCCTCGGCCTCCACCTCGAGGTCGCTCGGGACGACGCCATACGCGACCCGCAGGGCGAAGAACTCCCGGAGCGCGGCGAGCGACTCTGGAGACTCGAGCGTGAAGCGCGTCGGACGCTCGGGGTCGTCCACGACCTCGCCGCCGTTCGACCAGACGAAGGGCGCGATCCGGATCACGCTCGGCTCCACACCGAGCCCGTAGATCGCCGCGGTCACTCCACCCGTGTCCGGATCGCCGGCGCGAAGGGAGTTCCCCTGCTCGTCGAGCGTGAGGGCGCTCGCGGTCGCGAGCATGTCGTTCCACGTCCAGCCGGGTTCCGGCCTCTCGACGCCCTGGCGCTCGAAGAGATCGACGTTGTAGTAGACGACGAGGCTGGACACATTCTGCGGCAGGCAGGTGAGGACGCCCTCCCAGCGGAAGGCGTCGAGCGCGACGTCGTAGAAGTCCTCCTGCTCGAACGCGTCGGAGGCCTCGACGCGCGCTTCGACCGGCTCGAGGACGCCTCGCGCGGCGAACTGGCCGTAGTAGCGGTAGTTGAGGAGGAAGACGTCCGGCGGGGAGCCTCCCGCGAAGGAAGTGGAGAGGCGGGCGATGAGGTCGGTGCGGTCGCTCGCCTCGACGAGGTCTACCTCGAGGTCCGGCTCCTCGCGCGCGAAGGCGACGAGGAGGTCCCGGTAGGCCTGGATCTCCTCGGGATCGCCGAAGACGAGGAAGCGGACCTCCCCGCCCGAGCCGCCGGAGCCGGCGCAGCCGGCGAGCCCGACGGCGAGGAGCAGCAGCGTCAGCGCCCGAGCCACCCGGCCCCCCGGTATTCCTGGAGGAAGAAGCGCTGCGCGACGAGGAAGACGGCGACGACCGGCGCAGTCGCCACGACCGAGCCGGCGAGGAGCAGCGGGTAGTTCGTCCTGTCGAGCTGGGCGAGAGAGCGGAGGCCGAGCGGCAGCGTGTAGAGATCGGGGTCGAAGAGGTAGACGAGCGGGTCGAGGAAGTTGCCCCAGGAGACGACGAATGCGAGAAGGCCGACGCCGACTGTGACAGGGCGCACGAGCGGCATCGCCACGCGCCGCCAGATGGTGAGCGGCGTCATTCCCTCCAGCCGGCAGGCCTCGTACAGCTCCGTCGGCAGCCGGCGGAACGCCCACGCGTACACGAGGACGTAGAGGGGCGAGGTGGCGAGCAGCGCCGGCGCCACGAGCGGGACGTACGTGTCCGTGAGGCCGAGCGCGCGAAAGAGGGCGAAACGGGGAACGAGCAGCGCCGTCAGGGGCACCATGAGGGCGACGAAGGACGAGGCCACCAGCACGGCCGCCCACCGGCGGGGCAGGCGGCTGACCGCGAAGCCCGCCCACGCGGCGACGAGCACGGAGAGCGGCACCACGAGCGCGGCGACGAGCAGCGAGTTGAGCGTGTAGCGCCCGAGGGCGACGAGCTCGAGCGCGCGCGTGTAGTTCCCGAAGGCGAGCGGGTCCGGCACGAGCTCGGGCGTGCGCGGCGGAGGCTCGCCCGCCCGGCGGAGCGAGCCGGAGAGCATGAACACGAGCGGCAGCCCGAAGACGGCCGTGACTACGCCCGCGACGACGGCGCGCCACGTCCCGGCGAAGCGCGATTCCTCCATTGGGAGGCGCGAACTCTAGAGAGAGGAAGAGGGAGGGGGAGGGGCCGCCGCCAAGCGGCCCCTCCCTCGATGGGGCCTACTTCTTCGGCAGGTTCAGCCGCCAGGTGCTGAGACCGTGCGTCCCCGCGTAGAGGATCCGCTCGCTCGGGATGATCTCCAGGCTGGCGACCTCCACGTTGGGCATCCCCGGCCCGGAGCTCGTCCACGTCGTGGTGCCCGCGGCGAGCCTCGAGACGCCGAAGTCGGAGGCGGCGTAGAGGTCGCCCGTGACGTCGTCCCGTACGAGGTCGGTGACCGGCAGGTCACCCCAGTTGTGCGAGATGTCCGTCCACGTCGACGTCCCCGTCGCCGGGTTGTAGACGACCACGAACATGTGGCCCGGCGTGCCCGGCGTGTTGGCGGCGTAGCCGCTGTAGGAGATCCACGCCCGGTTCGGGTTGGCCGGGTCGATGTAGATGCTCGAGACGAACCGGTTCGGGTCGATCGCAGTGTCGTCGTCGAGCCGCGTCCAGGAGACCGCGGCCGCCGGCTCGGCATCCACGTTGTTCGTGATGAACACACGGCCGGTCGTCGTCGCCGCCCAGGCCGTCGACGTGTCGGTCGTCGCCCGCTCGACCGCCGCGACGGCTGGGCCGTCGCGGTCGCCCCAGAACGGACTCGTGAGACGGTTCGGCCCCAGCTCGGCCCAGTCGCCGCACACGACGGTGAAATCGCCCGTCCATGTGTTGCAGTGCTCCTGAGCTTCCTCGTGGGTCATCGTCCCGAGCCCGTGGGTCTTCGTCCGGTAGGCCGTCCGGCCGGTGCCCGCGAACATCGTCCCGCTCACGACGGGGTCGCTGATGATCGGCGAGTAGAACTGCGATCCGGCGTGCCCGAACAGCGGGTCTGCCACCCAGATCCAGGTGCCGATCTCGCCGCCCTCGAAGTTCACCTCGGGCGTCACGTCGAAGAACGAATGGAGGCGGAAGTCACGGAGCTCGACGTCGAAGCCGTTCCAGCCGCCGTCGCCGATCATCGTGTTCTCCCACTTCACCGGGTTCCCCGGCGTCTCCCACGTGCCGTTGTCCTGCGTGCCGCCCTGGATCACGTTCACGTTGTGCGGGCTGGCAGTGACCTTGATCCACTGGAGCGTCGAGAGGCCCTTGTTCATGCCGACGAGCTCCGACGGGATTGCGGACAGCATCTGCTCGCAGCGCTCTCGTTGGGTGGGAGTGAGATTGCGGTCGTCGCACCACTCGGAGCGGTCGACGAGCTCGCCGCTCGAGCGCATGACGCCGCCGTCGTTCGCCTCGAAGAACTGAAGCGGGTTGCTCGGGTTCGTGACGATCGCGTGCTGGTCCGGATGCAGCCCGTTCGGGTGCAGCGGGTCCGTCCCGTCGAACGTCATGTCCGTGCCCGTCTCTCCGGCGTCGGTCGAGAGGATCACCCCGCGCTTGTTGGCGATGTTCTCCCCGTAGGCGTAGTCGCCGCCGGCGTACACGATGTCCGGATGACCCTCCGGCGTGTAGACGAAGACGTCGTACCAGCACTGGGGCGTGCAGATGTCGAACCACGCCCAGCCCGGATCGGCCTCCGACGGGCTCGTGAGGTCCTGGAACACCGGAACGCCCGCGTTCGCGTTGTCGGTCCGGGAGAGCCGCGAGTACTGCTGGCCCTGGTTTCCCTCGTAGGCGTACATCCGGGTCACGCCGCCCGGCAGCGCGTTGACGGCGATCGCCGCGCGGGTCGTGGTGATGGTCGGGTTCAAGGACGGCTTGATCTGCGTCCACGTCGCGCCGCCGTCGCTCGAGCGCCAGATTCCGCGCGAGATCGACGAAGCGTAGATCGTGTCGGGGTCGTGAGGATCGAGCTCGACGTGGCGAACGCCGCGCGGCGAGCAGGTGCCGCCGTTGTTGAACTCGGCCACGGTGCCTGTGCACTCGGCCGCCGTCGGAGCGCCGTTGTGGAGGAAGGCCCACGTGTCTCCGCCGTCGGTCGACTTGTAGAGGCCCCACTTGCCGGCGCCCGGAACGGGCCGGGTGACTCCGGAGCAGCACACGGCCGACATGCCGCGGAGCGCAGTAGTCACGCCGGCGTAGATCGTGTTCGGGCTGCCCGGCACGATGCGGATGTCACCGACGCCGAGGCCGTCGAACGTGTCTCCACCGACACGCTCGAACGTGTCGCCGCCGTCGGTGGACTTGTAGATGCCCGTGCCGGCGACGCAGCCGGAGCCGCAGATGTTCGCCTCGCCGGTCCCGACGTAGATCGTGTCGCCCGTCGGGTCGTTGCGGTCGATCTCGACGGAGCCGGCCGCGTTGATCCCGAGCGGCCCACCGAGGTACTCCCACTTCGGCGTGCCCGCGAGGGCGTTCTCCGTGCGCCAGACACCGCCGCCGGCCGGCGTGATGTACACGCGGCAGTGGCCGGGCCTACACGTGTCCGCGATGGCGATGTCGGTCGTCCGGCCCCCCGCGACGTATGCGTTCGGCACGTAGTTGCCCGAGTTGCGGAACTCGGTGAACGGATAGAGCGCGTGACTCGGCCCGACGGTCACCCACGTCCCCGGCCGGCCCTTCCCCTTCGGGAACGGGCGGCCCTTCGTCGAGGACCACGAGGACCGGGCAGCGTTCACGTCTGCGACCGAGATGTTGTCGTCCGGGTAGGCGCGCTGGAGGAACTCCGCCTCGGCCGCGCTGCCCGGACCCTCCTCAGCCATCCCCTGGCTGCCGGGAATCGATTGCTTGAGCTGTGCGAGATGGCCCGCGAGGCCAGTCGGCAGCTCGTCGCCTGCGGCGGCAGCTGGGCCCGGCGTTGTGCGCGAGGCCACCACCGCGGCGAGCGCCGCGAGTGCGACCGCGGCGATGATGACGCCAGCGAGGACACGCCGGCGCCCGGGAGAGCCTTCGTGGCATTCCCCTAACTCCCTCCCTCGAAGTTCGCGCGCCCGTGCGGCGCGCCTCGACAGCCGGCCGGGGACCTGCGTCCTCCTCGAGGCTCTGCTCGAGGCGGTGAACGAGCTCAGCGTTCAGGCTGCGCCCTGCGCGAGCCGCTGCGTCCGCGAGGCGGGCGCGAAGCTGCTCGGGCATCCGCAGCAGGAACCTGTACGTCCCCCCAGCCACTGGCGGCGGGAAGTGTTCCAGACCTCGAGCGTGATATCAAGCCGCCCGCCCGGTGATATCGCCGCCGGCCTTGTGCTTCACCGGCACAAAGTCGGAACCGCTTCCGCTTCGGCTTTCCGCCACCGGTTCGCCCGGCGGCGCATGACGAGAGGAGCCGGAAACGAGGGTCTTATCGCTTGTGCGTGTGGAACACAAGCGCACGAACGGCGGGCCCGCCGAGTCCCGGGGAAAGCGAACTAGTCGGTCGAGTACTTGGGCTGGACCTTCTCGCCGCGGATGCGGGCGATCGCCTGGTTGGCAGCGACGGCCGCCTCGCCCATGCCGATCGTGATGAGGGTGATCTTGCCCTCGTAGCCGGCGACGTCCCCGGCCGCGTAGACACCCGGAAGCGAAGTCTCCATCGACGTCGCGTCCACGAGGATCTGGCGCTTCCCGTGCAGCTCGAGGCCCCAGTCGGCGATCGAGCCGAGGTGGGAGTGGAAGCCGAGCAGCGTGATGAGAGCGTCGCACTCTACGTCGAAGGCTTCCCCCGTCGAGGTGTTCTCGACCGTCACGGCCTGGATCGACCCGTCGCCGCGGATCCCCTTGACCTCTGCGGGGACGCAGATGCGAATGTTGCCCTGCTCCTCCAGCTCGCGGGCCTCCTTCACGGAGGTCTCGAGCGCGCGGAAGCGATCGCGCCGGTGGACGAGCGTGATCGGGAGCCGCGCCGTGTCCTGCAGGCCCAGGGTCCAGTCGAGCGCCGAGTCCCCACCGCCGACGATGACGCACGACTTGCCGCGGAAGACGTCCTTGCGCCGGACGAAGTAGTGAAGGCCGTGGCCCTCCCAGGCGTCGACGTCCTCGATCTCGAGCTTGCGCGGCTCGAACGCGCCGTGGCCGGCCGTGACGATGAGCGCGCGGGTGGGGAAGGACTTGCCGCCGTGGGTGGTGAGGACGAGGAGCTCCTCCCCGTTCATCCCGACGCGCTGGAGGTCCTCGACCTCCTCGTTCAGGTGCACGTCCGCGCCGAACTGGAGACCCTGCTCGACGCAGAGGTCGACGAGCTTCTGCCCCTGGATCTTGGGGTGGCCGGCGACGTCGTAGACGTGCTTCTCGGGGTAGACGGCCGCCACCTGGCCACCGAGCTGGCCGAGGCTCTCGACGATGCGCACGGAAGCGTCGCGGTGCCCGGCGTAGTACGCCGCCGCGAGCCCGACCGGCCCTGCGCCGATGATGGTCACGTCGACGACGTGCTCGCTCATTGCCGCCGTTAAGTTAGCGGCGGCGCGCAGCGGCGCCGCTCAGTGGCTGCAGCCCGAGCCGCAGCCGCCGCCGGCGTGCGCTTCGACGGGCTCACCCTCGGCCACGTCGTCCTTCGCCTGGAAGGAGGAGCCGCAGCCGCACGCGGCCGTCACATTCGGGTTGTTGATGGCAAACCCGGCCCCCATGAGCGCGTCGACGAAGTCGATCTCCGAGCCGGTGAGATAGGGCGCGCTGAAGGGATCGATCACGACCTTGACGCCGTGCATCTCGATCTCGTTGTCGCCGTCCTGGGGACCGCGGTCGAAGCCGAGCGCGTACTGGAAGCCCGAGCAGCCGCCGCCCTCGATGGCGACGCGGAGGACCCCGATCTCGCCTTCGGGCTCCTCGGCCATGAGCTCCTTGATCTTGCTCGCGGCCTTCTCCGTGACGGTGACCATGTGGTCTGAGTGTAGCAGCGGGTCCCGGCGGCGCCCGGGCCCGACTTTGTGACGCTCGTTGCAGTCATAACTTCCCCGCTCAGAGGGTGTTTTTCGACCGGCGGCGGGCCGGGCTTGTGAGCGGTAGGATGCCGGGCGTGCAGGCCGTCACGCTCGCTGCGCTCGACGACTGGTTTCCCTTCCTCGTCTACGCGCTCTTCGCAGCGGCGATCCCGGCCTCGATGCTGGTCTTCTCGTTCGTCTTCTCGACGCGGCGCGGACGGCAGGCCCCACGGGCCCAGCGCATGCCCTTCGAGTCCGGCGTCTCGACGGGACCGCCGAAACAGCAGCGCTTCACAGTCAGCTTCTACCTGACGGCGATGCTCTTCATCGTCTTCGACATCGAGATCGTCTTCCTCTATCCCGTCGCGGTCATCCTCGACCAGGTGGGCGCCTTCGCGCTCGCCGAGTTCGGCTTCTTCATCGCCATCCTCGTGATCGCCTACGTGTACGTCTGGAAGCGGGGAGCGCTCGAATGGCGATAAACAGGAAGCGCCTCGCCGACTACGGGCTCCAGTCCGAGCGGACGCTGATGCGCAAGAAGGGCCCGAGCGTCTTCGAGCGCGAGCTGGGCGTCGAGGACATCGAGGACCGCCTCATGCTCACGACCGTCGAGAAGGCGGTCGCGTGGGCGCAGGGCTACTCGATCTGGCCCGACACGTTCGGCCTCGCCTGCTGCGCGATCGAGATGATGTCGATCGTCTCCTCCCGCTACGACGTGGCCCGTTTCGGCGCCGAGGTCTTCCGCTCCTCGCCGCGCCAGGCCGACCTCCTCATCGTCTCCGGCCGCGTGGCGCACAAGATGGCGGCGCCCCTGCGGCAGATCTACGATCAGATGCTCTCGCCCAAGTGGGTCATCGCCATGGGCGCCTGCGCGAGCTCAGGCGGCATGTTCAACAACTACGCCGTCCTCCAGGGCGTCGACAAGATCGTCCCCGTCGACATCCACGTGCCGGGATGCCCGCCCCGTCCCGAGGCGCTCCTCGAGGGCATCGTGCGCCTCCAGGAGAAGATCCACGCCGGCGTTCCGCCCGCGTACGAGATCCGCGGGGTCGCGCAGTGAGCTGGGAGGCCGTCCCCGGGTTCGTGGAGGAGCGTGAGGCGCACGGGGAGACCACCGTCGTCGTCCAGCGCGAGCGCCTGGAGGACGCCGCGCGCTTCCTGCGGGACGAAGGCGGCTTCGATCTCCTCGCGGACGTCGCGGCGACCGACTACCTGGGCTGGGACCGTCCGCGCGTGGCCGGCTACTGGGGCGACGCTCGCGGTCGCGACATCAACGCGCCTGGCTCGTGGGGACTCCAGGCGCAACCCGAGCCGAAGCCGGGCCGCTTCTCGGTCTCCTACCACCTGCTCGCGATCCGGGAGGGCGCACCGCGCCTCCGTGTCCAGATCTGGTGCGAGGAGGGCGAGGCCGTCCCGAGCGTCGTCTCGGTCTGGCCCACGGCCGACTGGCACGAGCGCGAGGCCTGGGACCTGATGGGCATCCCCTTCGAGGGTCACCCGAACCTCGTCCGCATCATCATGGAGGACGACTGGGAGGGGCATCCCCTCCGCAAGGACTATCCGCTCGGCGGCGAGCCCGTCCGCTTCTCGGGCGAGGAGTAGGCGTGGCGATCGCTGAGCGGAAGGCGATCTACGAGCGGACGCGGATCCCGGAGCCCATCCCGTCCATCCTCCAGGTCGACCCCGCGCTCCTCGAGGCGGGTGACGTCCTCGAGGTCAACTTCGGGCCCAACCACCCCTCGACGCACGGGGTCCTCCGGCTCGTCGTCGACCTGAACGGGGAGCAGGTGGTCGGGCTCAAGGCCGTCGTCGGCTACCTGCACACGGGCTTCGAGAAGAACATGGAGGCGAAGACCTACTGGAAGGCGATCACGTACCCCGAACGGATCGACTACGTCTCCTTCCAGAACAACGAGCTCGTCTTCGTCCTCGCGATCGAGAAGCTGCTCGGCGTCGAGCCGCCCCCGAAGGCCCAGTGGATGCGCATGCTCCTCTGCGAGCTGAACCGGATCCACTCGCACCTGATCTGGCTCGGCACGGCGGCGCTCGAGCTCGGCGCGATCTCGATGTTCTGGTACTGCTTCCGCGAGAGGGACGCGGTCCTCGACCTCTTCGAGCTCGCCACGGGGGCGCGCATGCACACGCGCTACTTCCAGGCGGGCGGCCTCGCCGAGGACATTCCAACCGGCTTCTACGACGAGTGCCGGGTGTTCGCGGACTCGATGCAGGCCCGAGTCGACGAGTACGAAAGCCTTCTCTCCAGGCAAGCGATCTGGCTCGAGCGGACGAAGGGGATCGGGCTTCTCTCGGCCGCTGACGCGATCGCGCTCGGGCAGTCGGGGCCGGTCCTGCGCGCGTCCGGCGTCGACTGGGACCTGCGCCGCGCTCAGCCCTACCTGGCGTACGACCAGGTCGACTTCGACGTGCCCGTGTACCCGGGCGGGGACGTCTACGACCGCTACAAGGTGCACATGGACGAGATGCGCCAGTCCACGCGCATCGTCCAGCAGGCTCTCGAGGGAATGCCCGAGGGGCCGTGGATCGTCGACGACCGCAAGATCGTGCTCCCGCCTCGCCACGAGCTGCATACGTCGATGGAGAGCCTCATCCACCACTTCAAGCTCGTGACCGAGGGCTATCGCGTCCCGGCCGGCGAGGTGTACGTCGCGGTCGAGTCGCCCCGAGGCGAGCTCGGCTGCTACCTCGTCTCCGACGGCGGCCCCAAGCCGTGGCGGGTCAAGTTCCGCGCGCCCTCCTTCGTCGCGCTCGAGGCCACGGCGACGTGCATGCGCGACGCGCTCGTCGCCGACCTGATCGCCATCGTCGGCTCGCTCGACACCGTGATGGGCGAGGTGGACCGCTGATGGCCGAGCTCTACGACGAGATCCAGACGGTCGCGGCCCAGTACCCGTCCCGACGCTCGGCCGTCATGCCCGCCCTCACGCTCGCGCAAGAGCGCCACGGCGGCTGGCTCCCGCCAGAGGCCTTCCGCGAGGTCGCCGAGGCGCTCGAGCTGACGCCCGCCTACTGCCAGGCGGTGGCGAGCTTCTACGACATGTACCACCTCGAGCCCGTGGGACGGCACATGGTCGAGGTGTGCACGAACGTCTCCTGCGCCCTCGTAGGCGCCCAACAGGTGCTCGAGGCCTTCGAGCGCGAGCTGGGCGTGAGCGCCGGCGAGACCACGGCGGACGGCGAGGTGACGCTGCGAACGGTCGAGTGCGCCGGTGGCTGCGGCTGGGGCACGGTCGTCTCCGTCGACCACCGCTACCGGGAGCCCGTCCGGGCCGAGGACGTGGCGGGAATCGTCAAGGAGCTCCGTGGCGCTTAGGGAGCTCCTCCTCGAGCACGCGGACGCCCGCGACCTGACGAAGCTCTCGGAGTACGAGGCCGCCGGCGGCTACGCGTCCCTGCGCAAGGCGGTCGCGATGGAGCAACAGACGGTGCTGGACGAGCTTCTCGCCGCCAACGTGCGCGGCCGCGGAGGCGCCGGCTTCCCGATGGGGCGCAAGGCGAGCTTCCTGCCCAAGCCGGGGGACACGCCGAACCCGATCTACCTCGTCGCCAACGCCGACGAGTCGGAGCCGGGCACCTTCAAGGACCGCGAGATCATGCTCCTGATCCCCCACATGTTCGTGGAGGGGGTGGTGATCGCCAGCTACACGATCGGGGCGAGCTACGCGTTCATCTACCTGCGCGGCGAGTATCTGACGGAGTTCGAGGTCATGACGGCGGCGCTCGAGGAGGCGCGCAAGGCCGGGTTCGTCGGCCGGAACGTGCTCGGGTCCGGCTGGGGGTTGACCGTCGTCGTCCACCGGGGCGCGGGCGCCTACATCTGCGGGGAGGAGACCGCGCTCCTGGACTCGCTCGAGGGCCGGCGCGGGCAGCCGCGGACGAAGCCGCCCTTCCCTGCGATTTCGGGCCTCTACGCCTCACCGACGCTGATCAACAACGTGGAGACGCTGGCGACCGTGCCGAAGATCCTCGAGCTCGGAGGCGCGGCGTACGCGCAGCTCGGCGTCGAGAACTCGGCCGGCACCCGCGTCTTCTCGCTGTCGGGGAATGTTGCTCGGGGTGGCAACTACGAGCTCGAGCTGGGAACCACTCTCCGCGAGCTGATCTACGACATCGGGGGCGGCATCCCCGACGAGCGCGAGCTGAAGGCGATCATTCCGGGGGGCTCCTCCGTGCCAGTCCTCGCGGCGGACGACATCGACACGCCGCTCGACTTCGACTCGATGGCGGAGGCGGGAACGATGCTCGGCTCCGGCGCCGTGATCGTCATCGACGATCGCTGCTGCATGGTGCAGCTCGGCCTCCGCGTGGCGCAGTTCTACATGCACGAGTCCTGCGGGAAGTGCACCCCCTGCAGAGAGGGAACGCGCTGGATGGTGCAGCTCCTGCGAAAGATCGAGGAGGGAGAGGCCTCGCAGGGCGAGCTCGACGTCCTCCTGAACGTGTGCGACCGGATCCTCGGCAACTGCCTTTGCCCGCTCGGCGACGCGGCCGCCATGCCGGTGGCGAGCTACGTGGCCAAGTTCCGGGAGGAGCATCAGCGCCACATCGACGAGGGCGGTTGCCCCTTCGGGGGCGAGTCGTCGCTCGAGGGCGTGCTGGCGCCGGTGGACCAGCACCATGCGCACCTGCGCGGCCAGATGGAGGTCCCGACCCACGCATGAGGCGCCCGCTCGAGCCACGCCGCCCGGGACCACCGCGGTCCTCCCTCCGCTTCGAGCATAGCGCCGCAAGGCGCGCGCAGGTGCCACGCCTTGTGCCGAGAGCGTGCCGGTGAGCGCACAGCCCGAGCTCGTCACCGTCACCGTCGACGGCCAAGAGATCCAGGCCCCGAAGGGACAGGGCATGGTGGAGACCGCGCTCACGGTCGGCGTCGAGATCCCGGTCTTCTGCTACGAGCCGCGGCTCGGCCCGCCCATCGGGGCCTGCCGCATGTGCCTCTGCGAAGTCGAGGGGATGCCCAAGCTCCAGGCCGCCTGCACCCTCACCGCCCAGGACGGCATGGTGCTCAAGACCGCGCGCACCAGCCCGAAGGCGGCAGAGGGCCAGGACGCGATGCTCGAGTTCATCCTCCTGAACCACCCGCTCGACTGCCCCGACTGCGACAAGGGCGGCGAGTGCCCGCTGCAGGACCTCACCTTCCGCTTCGGGCCGGGCAACACTCGGATGCAGTTCCCGAAGCGCACGTTCGACAAGCCGATCCCCATCTCGCCGCTCATCGCCCTCGACCGCGAGCGCTGCATCCTCTGCTACCGCTGCACACGCTTCTCGGAGAACGTCTCCGAGGACGGCCAGCTGGTCGCGGTGAACCGCGGCGCTCAGTCGCTCATCGCCACCTTCGAGGACGAGCCCTACCGAGCGCACTTCTCGGGCAACGTGCTCGAGCTCTGCCCGGTGGGCGCGCTCACCTCGACGACCTACCGCTTCCGCGCGCGCCCCTGGGAGATCCAGAACGTCCCCACCGTGTGCGGGCTCTGCCCGGTCGGCTGCAACGTCTGGGCGACGACGCGCGAGGGCAAGGTCGCCCGCGTCCTCTCCCGCAACCATCCCGAGATCCACGAAGGCTGGCTCTGCGACAAGGGCCGCTTCGCCCACGACCACCTGCGGGCAGCCGACCGGATCCGCGCTCCCCTCCTGCGCGTGCGACGGCGCGGCTTCGACGAGGTCTCGGCCGAGCGGGCGCTCGACGAGGCGGCAGCACGCCTCCGGGATGCGGACGGCCCGGTCGTCGTCGCCTTCTCCGGGGGGGAGACCGTCGAGATGGCGGTCGCGCTCGCCCGCATCGTCACCGAGGGAGCGGGCGGCGGCACCGCGCTCCTGCCCGACGACTGGGATCCCGCCCTGGAGGCCTTCCGTGCGCCGCTCTCGGCCATCCGCGACGCGGAGGTCTGCCTCGTGCTCGGCGACGATCCCGTCGCCGAGCGGGCGCCGATCGTCGACCTCTGGCTCCGCGCGGCGCGGCGCGGCGGCGCCGAGGTGATCACGGTGGGCGTCTCCGGATCGGTGCAGGCGGCGCCCGGAGCGGCGGCGCAGACGTGCGACGCGCTCCGCGCGGGGAAGAACCTGCCCCGCGAGCTCAGAAAGACCTCGCGGGGCCTCCGGCAGGCGAAGCGGATCGCGCTCGTCTGGTCGGAGGACGACCCGACGGGCGGGCGCCACGTCGGCGCGCTCGCCAACGAGCTCCACGAGCGCGCCAAAGCGGACGTGGCCGTCTACGCGCTCCCGAGGACGCCGAACGGGCGCGGCGTCGCGGGCGCCTGGCGGGCCGCAGACGGGGGCGCCGCGAGCGAGCTCCCGGAGGACATCGGAACGCTCATCGTCGCCGGCGACGAGGCCGCGTACGACCCGCGCGTGCTCGAGCTTGCCGGCCGGGCCCGCTTCGTCCTCGCCTTCGCCATGTTCCAGAGCGACTTGACGGCCTGGTCGCACGTCGTCCTGCCCGGCTCGAGCTACCTCGAGCGCGAGGGCACCTTCGTCAACCTGGAGGGCCGCGCGCAGCGCCTACGGCGCGCCGTCGTGCCGGCCGGCCCGGACGAGCTCGAGCTCCTCGCGGGCCTCGGCGAGCGCCTCGGCGTCCAGATCGACCCGTGGGCCGCCCCGACCGCTGAGGAGCAGGCGGAGCTCGCTCCCGCGGACGAGTTCGCCTGGTCGCAACCGGATCCCCAACCGCCAACCGCCAGAGTGGCGACGCCCGGCCTCGAGCTCCTCCGCTACCGCGCGCTCTTCAGCGGCGCGGCCGTCGAGCGCGTCCCCCAGCTTCAGTTTCAGCGCCCGCCTGCGGAGATCGAGCTCGCCCACGAGGACGCCCGCACGCGCGGCATCGCAACTGGGGAGCAGGTCTCGGTCACGTCGAACGGAACGACAACGGAGCTTCGAGCAAGGATCGAGCGCCGGTTGAGAAGCGGTGCCGTTCGGATCGCAAGCGACCACGCAGCCGGCCTCGGAGAGAGGGTGCAGGTCTCGCGACTCTCCGGAGGAGAGTCGCGATGAACGAGCCGTGGTGGATTCACACGATCAAGGCGCTCCTGATCGTCAACCTCGTGCTCGGCGCGTTCGCCTACTCCACCTGGCTCGAGCGCAAGCTCCTGGGCCGCATGCAGCTCCGCTACGGCCCCAACCGCGCCGGCCCGTTCGGCCTCCTCCAGCCGATCGCCGACCTCGTCAAGCTGATCCGCAAGGAGAGCTTCTTCCCCACGCATGCGGTCGAGCTCCTCTACTTCGCCGCGCCGGTGGTCGCCGGCATGACCGCGCTCGCCGCCTTCAGCGTCATTCCCTTCGGCGGGGTCTGGCAAATCGGGCCCTACGACGTCACCGGGCGGGTCGTCGACGTCTCCATCGGCCTCCTGCTTCTCTTCGCTCTCGGGGCCGTCGGCATCTACGCCTTCCTCGTGGGCGGCTGGTCGAGCGACTCGAAGTTCTCGCTCCTCGGCTCCATGCGCACTGCCGCCCAGCTCGTCTCCTACGAGGTCTCGCTCGCGCTCTCCGTCCTGGGCGTCGTCCTCATGGCGCAGTCCCTCTCGCTGGTGGACATCGTCCTGAAGCAGCAGGAGACCGTCTGGTACGCGGGACCGCAGCTCGTCGGGCTGCTCACCTTCTTCGTCGCGGGAGTTGCAGAGACGAACCGTCCTCCCTTCGACCTTCCCGAGGCCGAGACTGAGCTCGTCGCGGGCTACCACACGGAGTACAGCGGCATGCGCTTCGGCCTCTTCTCGATGGCCGAGTACATCAACATGATCACGCTTTCCGGCCTCGCCGTGACGCTCTTCTTCGGCGGCTGGGGCGGGCCGGTGCTGCCCGGCCCGGTCTGGTTCCTCGTCAAGCTCGCCCTCGTCGTCTTCGTGTTCATGTGGCTCAGGGCAACCTTGCCCCGCCTGCGCTACGACCAGCTGATGCAGTTCGGCTGGAAGGTGCTCCTACCGGTGGCGACCGCCAACGCCGTCGTGACCGCGATCCTGGTGGTCTACCTGTGAGCCCCCAGCCGTTCGACTCCTTCAAGGGCTTCGCCGTCACTTTCCGGCAGATGTTCAAGAAGCCGATCACGCAGCAGTACCCGGAGTACAAGCGGCCCGTCTACCCGCGCTTCCGCGGCCGCCACCGGCTCTGGCGCCACGAGAACGGGCTCGAGAAGTGCGTCGGCTGCTCGCTCTGCGCCGCCGCCTGCCCGGCCGACTGCATCCGGGTCGTCGCCGACGAGAACACGGCCGACAACCGCGTCTCCCCCGGGGAGCGCTATGCCCGCATCTACGAGATCAACCTCTCCCGCTGCATCTTCTGCGGCTACTGCGAGCTCGCCTGCCCCTTCGACGCGATCACGCTCGAGGCCGAGTACGAGATCTCGGAGTACTCGCGCGACGACCTCATCTACACGAAGGACATGCTCCTGGCGGAGCCGGTGAAGCGGATGCCGGTCGCCGACCGCGACCTCTACGACAGCCCCGTCCCCGTCTGGAAGTCCGAGTCGTGATCCTGGCCGAAAGCGACGCCGGCAACATCGTCGTCTGGACCGTCTGGGTGCTCGCCGCCCTCTCGCTCCTCTCCTCCGGAATCGCCGTCGTCCTCTTCACCAACCCGTTCTACTCGGCGCTCGCCCTCATCGCCAACCTCTCCTCGCTCGCCGTCCTCTACCTGCTCCTGGACGCCGAGTTCGTGGCCGCCGCGCAGGTGCTCGTCTACGCCGGGGCGGTCGTCGTCATGTTTCTCTTCGTCATCGCCTACCTGGGCGGGAGAGCGGACGCACCCTGGGCGGGAGGGCCGACGCTCCAGGCCGTAGCGGCCGTCCTGGCTGCGGGCGCAATTGCAGTCGAGGTCGTCGTCGTCATCGCCCTCAAGGCGGGCGACAGGCTCAGCGACACCGCGGAGATCGGGGAGACATTCGGCTCTCCGGCGGAGATCGGCAATCTCTTCCTCTCCGACCACCTGCTCGCCTTCGAGGTGACCTCGATCGTGCTGCTCGTCGCGGCGATCGGAGGCGTCATCCTCGGAAGCGCGCTTCCGCGCGAGCACCGTGCCGAGGGAGGGCCCGAGTAGTGCTGGGGCCCGGCATCGCCGCCTACCTCGTGCTCTCCGTGATCCTCTTCGCCACCGGGGCGCTCGGCGTCCTCATCCGCCGCAGCCCGCTCATCATCCTGCTCGCGCTGGAGATCATGCTGAACGCGGGCAACCTGGCCCTGCTCGCCTTCTCCCGCCGGCTCGCCGACGGCGACGGGCAGATCTTCGCGCTCACCGTCATGGTCGTCTCCGCCGCCGAGGCGGTCGTGGGGCTCGGGCTCATCGTTGCCGTCTCGCGCAAGCGGGTCGACCTCGACGTGGACAGGCTGACGGCGCTGAGGGGATAGCCGGTGACCGCCGCCGCCTGGATCTGCCTCTTCGCCCCTGCCGCGGCGGTCGTAGTCATCGCGCTCGCCGGCACGCGCATCTCCGGCTTCGCCGCAGGCGTCGTCGCCTCGGGCGCGACCGGAGTCTCCTTCGCCGCCGCGGCGGTGACGTTCGTCCTCCTGCTCGGCAGGAACGCGGAGGAGCGCACCGAGACCTCGACGCTGTGGACCTGGCTCTCGGCGGGCGACCTTCGCTTCGGCATGGAGATCGTCGTCGACCCGCTCTCCGTCTTCATGATGCTCGTCGTCTCCGGCGTCGGCTTCCTGATCCTCTCCTACGCCGTCGGCTACATGCACGGCGACGAGGAGGAGCGCCGCTACCACGCCTACAAGGCGCTCTTCGTCTTCTCCATGCTCCTGCTCGTCCAGTCGGGGAACCTGCTGCTCCTCCTGGCCGGCTGGGGCATGGTCGGCCTCTCCTCCTACCTCCTGATCAACTTCTGGCACTTCCGCCACTCGGCCGTCGCCGCCGGCAAGAAGGCCTTCGTCATGAACGCAGCCGGCGACGCAACCTTCGCGCTCGCGCTCTTCCTCCTGATCCAGCAGACCGGCGCGCTCGACTTCGGGTCGACGCTCGCCGAGGGCGTCCTCGAGGAGGGGAGCACGGTCGCCGTGCTCGTCGCCCTCGGCCTCCTCGGCGGAGCGGTCGCCAAGTCGGCGCAGGTGCCGCTCCATACCTGGCTCCCGGACGCGATGGAGGGGCCGACGCCGGTCAGCGCGCTCATCCACGCGGCGACGATGGTGACTGCCGGCGTCTACCTGATCGCCCGCACGGCCCCTCTCTTCGAGGCCGCTCCCGCGATCCACGACCTCGCCGGGACCCTGGGCGCGGTCACGCTCCTCGTCGCCGGCCTGATCGCGCTCGTGCAGACGGACATCAAGCGCGTGATCGCCTACTCGACGATGAGCCAGATCGGCTACATGTTCGTCGGCGTCGGCCTCGGCGCCTACGGCGCGGGCCTCTTCCACCTGATGACGCACGCCTTCTTCAAGGCGCTCCTCTTCATGGCGGCCGGCATCGTCATCCACGCGCTCGCGGACGAGCAGGACATCCGCAGGATGGGCGGCCTCGCGCGCGGGCTCCCGCTCACGTACCGGGCCTTCATCGTCGGCTCGCTCGCGCTCGCCGCGATCCCACCCTTCTCCGGCTTCTTCTCCAAGGACGCGATCCTGGCGAGCGCGGCCGACGCGGGCACGCTCGGCTGGATCCTCTGGCTCGCCGGCGTGGTGGGCGCGTTCCTCACGGCCCTGTACACGTTCCGCCTCCTCTTCGTCGTCTTCCGGGGCGAGCCCTCGCCCTTCGTGCGCGAGCACCTGCACGTAGCCCGCTTCGAGGGAGGCGTCGCCATGGCCTGGCCGGTGGGGCTCCTGACGGTGCTCGCCGTCGTCGGCGGCCTCCTCCAGGTTCCCGGCGTCTGGCACCTCGTGGACGACTGGCTCCATCCCGTCGTCGAGTCGATCGGGGAGGCCGAAGGGGTCACCGCCGTCGTCTCCGCCCTCGTGGCCCTCGCGGCCGCGCTCGGAGGCGTCGCGCTCGCGTGGGCGCTCTACGGACGGCCGAGCGAGCGGCCGGCCCGGCTCCGAAGCCGCTACCGCTGGGCGGCGCGAACGCTCGAGCACAAGCTCTACTTCGACGAGGCCTACGACGCGGCGTTCTACGAGGCCTCCTCGCGACTCGCCGGCGGGCTCCTGCGCTTCGCCGAGAACCCGCTCTTCCTCCGCTCGCTGGGCGGGCTCGGAACGGGCGTGCGCGAGGTCTCCGGCCGGGTCGCCGCCGCCCAGACCGGGCTCGTCCGCTCCTACGTGCTCGCGCTCGCCGCAGGGCTCGCCGTCCTCGCCGTCGTCTTCCTCCTGGTCTCGTGACGACCACCATCCTGATCCTGCTTCCGATCGTCGGTGCCGTCGGCCTCTGGCTCGTGCCGTGGGCGTCCGCGCGGGCGGCAGGAGGCTTTGCACTCCTCGTCGCCCTCGGGGAGCTCGCCCTCTGGGTCGGTACGGCCCTCAACTTCGACTTCGCGGGCGGCGGCCTCCAGTTCGACGCCGAGACGGTCTGGTTCGCCGACCTCGACGTCGCCTACAAGGTCGGCCTCTACGACTTCTCGCTCTGGCTCGTCGGACTGTCCGCGATCGTGACCGTGGCGGCCGTCGGCTACGGGTTCTGGACGGGACGCGACCGTTCCGCCGTCTACCTGAGCCTGCTCCTCTTCCTCCAGGGCGCCACCGTCGGCGTCTTCACCGCCCAGGACCTCCTTCTCTTCTACCTGTTCTTCGAGGCGATGCTGATCCCGCTCTACGTCCTCATCGGCGTCTGGGGCGGACCGGGACGGCTGGGGGCCACGTTCAAGTTCATCGCCTACACGATGGCCGGCTCGCTTCTGATGCTCGTCGCCATCATCGCCTTCGGGCTCGAGGCGCGCACGTTCGACATGACGGAGATGGGGACGAGCTCGAACGCGTGGATCTTCCTCGGCTTCGCGGCCGCCTTCGCGGTCAAGGCGCCGATCTGGCCGTTCCACGGCTGGCTCCCGGACGCCTACCGGGAGGCGCCGGCTGAGGTCTCCGCGGTCCTCTCCGGCGTGATCTCGAAGGCTGCCGCCTACGGCTTCCTGCGCATCGCGCTGCCCTCGTTCCCCGAGCCCGTCGAGGACTGGCGCGTGCCGATCCTCGTGCTCGCCTCGATCGGGCTCGTCTACGGCTCGCTCCTCGCCTTCCGCGCCCCCGACGTGCGCGGGATCGTCGCCTACTCGAGCCTCGCGCAGATGAACCTCATCGTGATCGGGCTCTTCGCCGCGAACGACTCAGGACTCAACGGCGCGCTCCTCCAGATGGTCAACCACGGGCTCATCTCGGCGGCGCTCTTCCTCCTCGCAGGAGCGATCGAGCGGCGCTGCGCCACCGGCCGGCTCGAGCTCCTGGGCGGGATGGCGCGCGGCCGGCCCGTGCTGGCGACGATCCTGATCACGACGGGGGTGATCGCGCTCGCCGTGCCCGGCTCGAGCGCCTTCGCGGCCGAGTTCCTCGTCCTGAACGGGATCTTCGACGTGGGCTGGGGCTGGGCCGTGGTCGGCGCGGTCGCGATCGTGCTCGCCGCTATGTACATCCTCCGGCTGATCTCGGCCGTGCTGCACGAGAACGTCGGCCCAGCCGTTCCCGACGCGGCGCTCGACCTCCGCCCGGCCGAGGTGAGCGTGATTGCACCTCTCGTCGTCGTCCTGCTCGTCCTCTCCTTCTGGCCGGCGGGCGTCACCGACCACGTCTTCGGCGGCGAGCCGGCGGCCGCCGTCGAGGCCGGGTTCGAGCCGTGATCGACTTCCGCAACCCCGGGATCGACTGGGCGGCGCTCGCGCCGGAGCTGATCCTGCTCGGCGGCGCCGCGGTCGTTCTCGTCGTCAGCCTGTTCCTGCCGCTCCGCGTCCGGCGTGCCTTCTGCGCCCTCGTCTCCGTGGTCTGCTTCGCCGCCGCCGGAGCGGCAGCGATCGCCCTCTTCGTCGTCGACGAGACCGGGCGGGCCGTCGTCGCGGACGCGATCCGGCGCGACCGCCTGGCCGAGCTCGGCCAGATCCTCGTCGCGGGAGCAGGTCTCCTCACCGTCGGAGTCTCCTTCCGGGAGCGCGAGCGGGACGAGCGCGCCGGCGAGTGGTACGCACTCCTGCTCACAGCGGCCGCCGGCATGGCCTTCTTCGTGGCCGCGAACAACCTCATGACCCTCTTCCTCGGCCTCGAGTGGTTCTCGATCTGCCTGTACGTCCTGACCGCGATCGCGGTCGAGCGGCTCTCCGCGCTCGAAGCGGGGCTCAAGTACCTGATCGTCGGAAGCTTCGGCTCGGCGATCCTCCTCTTCGGGAGCGCCTTCGTCTACGGCGCGACGGGGGCGATCGGGTTCGAGGAGATCGCCCGGGGGGCCGGGGAGGCGGAGCCGCTCTTCTTCGTCACGGGGCTTGCCATGATCCTCGTGGGACTCGCCTTCAAGGTCTCGGCCGCGCCGTTCCACATGTGGACGCCCGACGTCTACGAGGGCGCGCCGACGCCGATCACGGGCTTCATGGCCGCCGCGACGAAGGTGGCCGCGCTCGTGCTCACGCTGCGCCTGCTCGTCACCGCCTTCCCGAGCGAGGAGCAGCTCTGGACGATCACCCTCGCTGTCATCGCCTGCGTCTCGCTCGCCTGGGGGAACCTCGCTGCCCTCGTCCAGACGGACGTCAAGCGCATGCTCGCGTACTCGAGCATCTCGCACGCGGGCTTCCTGCTCATCCCCGTGGCCGTGGGAACCGAGCTCGGGGGGCGGGCGCTCCTCTTCTACCTGATCGCGTATGCGGCGATGAGCGTGGGCTCGTTCGCCGTCGTGGCGATCCGCGAGCGTGAGCTCCTCCAGCCCGTGACGATCGGGAACCTGGCCGGGTTCGGCTGGGAGCGTCCGTTCCTCGGCGGCGCCATGGCCGTCTTCATGTTCGGCTTCATCGGCCTTCCGCCGGCCGGGCTCTTCCTCGGCAAGTTCTACGCCTTCGCTGCGGCAGTCGAGCGGGGCTGGGCGTGGCTCGCGGTCGTGGGCGTGGTCGCTACGGTCGTCTCCATCTACTACTACCTCGGAGTCGTGCGCGCGATGTTCATGCAGCCGCCGGAACTTCGCACGGCGCCGGCGGGCGGCTCGCCGCCGCGCGACCTGCCGCTCCAGGCGACCGTCCTCGTCGCGCTCCTCGTCACCGTCGGAAGCCTCGTTGCCGCGGATCCCCTCGTCGACATCGCCCGCGACGCGGTCGACTTCCTCCCCTTCCCCGTCACGTAAGTGCCCCTTCCGGCAATACACCTCGGCTCCTGGCCCGCGATCACGCGGCGCCAAAGTCCACCCTCGCCCTTGACAAGGCGTCTAGCCTTGCCTGCGAACGAGTGCAGCCTCTCGCTTGGTGCTCGCGACCCAGAAGCTCGACAGCATCACCGGCAGGGGCACTGATGCCGAAGCGCGTCGTCGTCCTGGGCGCAGGAGTCACCGGGGAGGCGTTCGTCGCGGCGCTCCGCCGCCTCGACGGCGACGTGGAGATCACCGTCGTCGAGCACGAGCTCGTCGGCGGTGAGTGCTCCTACTGGGCCTGCATCCCCTCGAAGACGCTCCTCAGGCCGCTCGAGGTGCTCGCCCGGGCGCGGCTCGCTCCTGGCGCGGCCGGCGCGCTCGACGGCGTCGACGTCGCGGAGGTCTTTCGCTGGCGCGACGAGCAGGCGGGCAAGGACGATGCGAGCCAGGTGGAGTGGCTGAGGAAGCAGGGTGCGGGGCTCGTGCGGGGGACGGCCCGGGTGGCGGAGGGCGGCCTCGTGCGGGTGGGGGCGCGCGAGCTTCCCTACGACGACCTCCTGGTGGCCACCGGCTCGCTCCCCGTGGCGCCCCCCATCGAAGGTCTCGACGGCGTCGATCACTGGAGCAGCCGGGAGGCGACGAGCGCGAGCGAGGTGCCCGAGAGCCTCATCGTGGTGGGCGGCGGCGCCGTCGGCTGCGAGCTGGCCCAGTTCTACTGCCGCATCGGCTCGCGTGTGACGGTCGTGCAGAGCGACGCCCACCTGCTCCCCCGCCTCGATCCCGAAGCAGGCGACCTCCTCGCCGAGCGGCTGCGGGAAGAGGGCGTCGAGCTGCGCCTGAGCGCGAGGGCGAACCGAGTCGAGGCCGACGGCGGCTACCGGCTCGAGCTCGAGGGCGGCGAGACCCTCCACGCGGAGCGCCTCCTCGTCGCCACCGGCCGCCGCCCCAACGTCGACGGTCTCGGCCTCGAGGAGCTGGACGTGACCGTCGAGCGGCAGGGCCTCCGGGTGGACGAGCGGCTCCGCGCCGGCCCGGGCGTCTGGGCAGCCGGTGACGTCACGGGCGTGGCTCTCTTCACGCACGTCGGCAAGTACCAGGGCCGAATTGCGGCGGCCAACGTGGCCGGGCAGGACCGGCGCGCCGACTACCGGGCCATCCCTGCATCCGTCTTCACGGATCCGCAGGTGGCGGCCGCCGGCGACACGAGCGGCGAGGGAGCGGCCGTCTCCCGCTGGAAGCTCGAGTCCGTCTCCCGCACCGGCACCTTCCAGCGCCCGAAGCAGCCCGGGCTCCTCAAGCTCTACGCCGACCCCGAGCGGCGTGTGCTCGTGGGCGCGACCGCGGTCGGGCCGGAAGCGGGCGAGTGGATCGGGCAGTTGACGCTGGCGATCCGCGCCGAAGTTCCGGTGGACGTCCTGCGCGACACGATCCAGCCCTTCCCGACGTTCTCCGAAGCGATCTTCTTCGCGGCCCGCGACCTGGAGGTGTAGCCGACTCCGAAGTACGCCTCGGCAGGGACCGGTGCAGGAGCACGGGTCAGACCCCCGGCCGCGTCCCCAGGAGACGCGTCCCTCTCGGACGTGCCGGGGTCAGACCCCGGCGTGTCCCGCCGAGACGGTGGGCTGGAGAGGCTCGACTGGGCCGATTAGTCTCCCAAGGCACCATGGCCGCACACGACGACCTCGTCAGGAGCCTCGCCGGGCTCGCGCTCTTCGCCGACCTCACCGACCCCGACCTCGAGGCGATCGCGGATCCCGAGCGGGAGCGCAGCTTCGGCGCCGGCGAGCGTGTGCTTCGCAAGGGCCTCTCCGGGGCCGCGTTCTACGTGATCCTCGACGGGGAGGCCGCCGTCGAGATCGAGGGTCTAGAGCCGCGCACGCTCAGACGCGGCGACTTCTTCGGCGAGGTCTCGACCCTCCTCGCCTGTCGCCCGACGGCCGATGTCGTCGCCCGCACGCCGCTGCACTGCCTCGAGATTCCCGGGCCGAGGCTGGAGGAGTTCCTCCTCGCCTACCCGCGAGTGACCTACCGGATGCTGCAGACGGTCACGCGCCGTCTCCGAGACCTGCTCGAGTGAGCGAGCGGCCCTTCCCGCCCGGCGACTATCCGGTCGTCGTCGTCGGGAGCGGACCCGGCGGCCTCCAGACGAGCTACTGCCTCTCGCGCCTCGGCGTCGAGCACGCCGTCCTCTCGGCGGACGACGAGCCTGGAGGGATGTTCCGCTGGGCGCCGATCTACCAGCGTCTCCTCTCGTGGTCGAAGCCGGACGCCCCCGCCGAGCCGGGCACGCGCGAGTACGAGTGGTACGACCACAACAGCCTCGTCGCCGCCGAGCCCGAGCACCAGGCGCTCGTCCCGCAGCTCATGGACAGGACGTTCATGGTGCCCTCGCGCTCCGAGATGGAGCGCGGCCTGGCCGCCTTTGCGGAGAGGTCGGGGGTGCGGGTGCGCTACGGCTGCCGCTGGGAGGGGACCCGGCGCGAGGACGACGGGCGCCTGACGCTCGTGACGACCGACGGCGAGTACCGCTCCCGCGCCGTCGTCTTCGCGCTCGGCGTCACGACACCCTGGAGGTCGCCGATCCCGGGGATCGAGGACGTTCCCCACTACGCAGAGGCGCGGCCGCCGCACGAGTACGAGGGCGAGCGCGTCTTCGTGATCGGCAAGCGCAACTCCGGCTTCGAGCTCGCCGACGGCCTCCTCCCCTGGGCGCGCCAGGTGATCCTCGGGTCCCCACGGCCCGTCCAGACGGCGGTGATCGCCCTCGCCTCGGTCCGCGTGCGCTACCTCCAGCCCTACGAGGACGCCGGCCTGGGCGGCGGCACATTCGCGCTCGACGTGGCGATCGAGCGGATCGAGCGGACCGGGTCCGGGTGGCGCGTGAGGGGCCGAGGCACGACGTGGGATGGTCCGTTCGAGCTCGAGGTGGACGAGGTGTTCGCGGCCACCGGATTCTCGACACCGCTCGGCGACCTACCCCGGTTCGGCGTCCGCACCGTGGCGCAGGGCCGGATCCCAGCTCTCACGCCCTTCTGGGAGAGCGACCCCGGCGCGGGGATTTACTTCGCCGGCAACGCGACGCAGGGCGCGCCGGGACTCAGGAAGCACGGCGTCGGCTCTTCGTCGGCCGCCGTGCACGGCTTTCGCTACAACGCACGCGTGATGGCGCGGCACCTGGCCGGCACCCACCTGCGCGTCGCCGTCCCACGCAAGCGGGTGGAGCGCGGGCGCCTCGTCCCCTACCTGCTCGAGGAGCTGACCCGGGCCCCGGAGCTCTGGACGCAGAAGTCCTACCTCGCCCGCGTCGTGGACGCGGACGGGACGACCGACGTCCTCCCGCTCGCGCACTTCCTCGACGCAGGGGGCCCGGACGGCGTCGCGGTCGCCGTGGAGGCGAATGCCGACGGTAGGGTCTACCCGGCGGTGTACGTGAGACGGAACGGCGACGTCTCCGAGCGGCTCCTGCCGTCCCACCACTTGCACGACTTCCGCGGCTCCGACTACGAGCGAGAGCTCGCCGGAGTGCTGTGAGCCGGCGCGCCGCCTGGATCTCCCTCGTGGCCCTGCCGGTCGCGGGGCTCGTGCTCCTCCTCGCGGCACCGAGCCTCGACCTCCACTGGGAGCACCAGCCCGCGCACTTCTGGCTCGTGGTCGCGGTCGGCGTCGTCACCTTCGGGCTCGGTCTCCTGCTCGCCGAGGCGGCCGCCCGCCGAGGTGACGCGCGCGTGCTCCTCGCCTCGCTCGCGTTCCTCGCCAGCTCGGGTTTCCTCGCCCTCCATGCGCTCGCCACCCCGGGGGTGCTCCTCGCCGGCTCGAACGCGGGGTTCCAGATCGCCTCGCCGGCCGGGCTCCTGCTGGCCGGCGTCTTCGCGGCCGGCTCCGCCCTCGACCTCGGCCCCGAGCGCTCCCGCGCGCTCGTCCGCCACCGGCGCGCGCTCTACCTCGTCCTCGCGCTCCTCATGGGGGCGTGGGCGCTCCTCTCGTTGGCGACGCTGCCGCCCCTGGAGGATCCCGTCACACCCGAGGGAGCCCGCGATCCCTTCATCGGGCTCGCCTTCGTCGGCGTCGGCCTCTACGGATTCGCAGCCGTCCGCTACGGGCTCCTCTACCGCCGCCGGCCCGCCCCCGTCCTCGTCGCGATCGTGACCGCGTACGTGCTCCTCACGGAGGCCATGTTCGCCGTTGCGCTCGGGCGCAACTGGCATCTCACGTGGTGGGAATGGCACCTCCTCATGCTCGTCGCCTTCGCCGTCGTGGCGCGCGCAGCCTGGACGGAGTGGAAGGCGGAGGGCTCCACGGCCGAGATCTTCCGCGACCTCTACGAGGAGCGCACGCTCGGCCACCGCGAGCATCTGAGCGTCCTCTTCGCCGATCTCCGAGGCTACACGGCGTACGCCGAGCGAACGCCCGAGCCGGACGTGCGCGCGATGCTGAACGAGTACTTCGCCACGGTCGCCCCCGTGATCGAGGTCAACGGCGGCGCGATCGTGCAGACGATCGGCGACGCGGTCATGGCGGTCTTCCGCGAGGCGGGCCACGAGGACCGCGCCGCGCGCGCCGGCCTCGGGTTCCAGGAGGCCGCCGGAGCAGTCGCACGCCGCCGTCCCGAGTGGCCGCGCTTTCGCGTCGGCGTAAACTCGGGCGAGGCCCACGTCGGCCTCGTCGAGGCGCCGGGCGCGCGCATGTTCACGCCGACCGGGGACACGGTCAACGTGGGCGCCCGCCTCGAGGGAGAGGCGCGGGCGGGAGAGGTCGTGATCGGCGAGGCGACGCGGGCGGCGCTCGGCGTCCGGGCTCAGGTGGACGACCTGGGCCACCTCCCGGTGAAGGGCAAGGAGCGGCCGGTGCGCGCCTACGTCCTACGAGGACTCGCGCCTGACGGGCACGAGCGCGATCAGCGCCTGGACGATCAGGACGCCGAACCCGAACGCCAGTAGGGCGGTCGCCTCCGGCGGAACGACCCCTTCCGGAACGGCCGACTCGCGCACCGCCGCTCCGATCACGACCGAGCCGACGAGGAGTGCCGAGAGCAGCGCCTGGAGGCGGCCGAGCACGTCCATGCGGCCGCCGTTCACCGCGTCGACCACGCGTCCGAAGCAGACGAGGCCGGCGATCGCGGTCAGGGGGACCCCGGCCACGAGGAGGTAGAAGGAGACGCCCGCGAGCCCGAGCGCGTCGGAGGCGGCGGTGGCGAGCAGGAGGCCCGCCGCGAGCTCGACGGCCATGGCGCTCGCGCCTGTCCGCGTCTCCCACACGCCTCCAGATTCGGCGCGGGGCCGGACGTTCCTGCGTTACTCTGGCCGGCCAGCGAGGAAAGGAGGCTCATGCCGGAGACGTCCGTCACCTGGCTCGGGCACGCGGCTTTCCGGGTCGACACTCCGGGCGGAAAGCGCATCTACGTCGATCCGTGGCTCGGGAACCCGAAGTGCCCGGACGGCGAGAAGGAGCCGGAGCGCATCGACCTCATCGCGCTCACGCACGGGCACGACGACCATGTGGGCGAGACCGTCGACCTGGCGAAGCGATTCGAATGCCCGGTCATCGCGCTCGTCGAGCTGCGCGGCTGGCTCGCCGGGCGGGGAACGCCCGAGCACCCGACCGTCCCCGAGGCGCCGAACAAGGGCGGCACCGTCGAGTGGGAAGGCGTCAAGATCACGCTCACCGACGCCAAGCACTCGAGCAGCTGCCCCGACGGGACGTACGCGGGCGAGGCGGCCGGCCTCGTTGTCGGGATGGAGAACGGGACGACGCTCTACTTCGCCGGCGACACCTGTGTCTTCGGCGACATGCAGCTGATCGGTCGGATCTACGAGCCGGACGTGGCCATCCTCCCGATCGGCGACCACTACACGATGGGCCCGAAGGAGGCTTCCGTGGCGCTCGAGCTCCTCGGCGTCCGCCGCTGCATCCCCTGTCACTACGGAACATTTCCCCTCCTGCGCGGCTCGCCGGACGAGCTGCGCCGGCTGGCTCCCGACGCCGAGGTGCTCGCGCTGGAGCCGGGCGAGACGGTGACCGTGTGAGGGAGCGCTGGTTCGGGGCGACGGGGCGGCGCGTTCCCGAGATCGCGGTCGAGGGCGAGGACGAGATCCCACTCGAGGAAGCGCTCGTCCTCGACGACGTGAGCGAGGTCGGGCGGCTTCGGGAGGCGCACGCGCAGGGGACTCCGGTGGTGGTGCGGGCGGCAGACGAGGAGGGGGTGGCTCGAGCGCTCGCGCGGCCCGAGGTCGCGTGCGTCCTCGTCCCCACCGAGCGGCGCGAGCTCCGCGACCTCGACCTGCGGCGCCTCACGTATGGCTAGTGCCAGGCCGCACTTCGCGACGTACTCGATCGTCGCCTGCGACCTCGGAGCGCGCGAGTGGGGCGTCGCGGTGCAGTCGAAGTTCCCCGCCGTCGGCGCCGTCGTCCCGTGGGCGGAGCCGGAGGTCGGCGCGGTGGCGACGCAGGCGCTGGCCAACGTGAGCTATGGCCCGCGCGGGCTCGGGCTCCTCAGGGAGGGCCTGCCGGCGGAGGAAACGATCGCGCGGGTGACGGAGGCCGACGAGGACCGGGAGCATCGCCAGGCCGGCGTCGTGGACGCCGAAGGCCGAGCCGCGACGTACACGGGCTCGTCCTGCCTGGACTGGGCGGGCGGCGTCACCGGCGACGGCTACGCGGCGCAGGGGAACATCCTCGTCTCCGAGGAGACGATCACGGCGCTGGCCCGCACCTTCGAGGCGACAGCGCCGCGGCCGCTGGCCGAGCGGCTGCTGGAGGCGCTCGCAGCCGCCCAGCTCGCAGGCGGCGATCGCCGCGGCCAGCAGTCGGCGGCACTCCTCGTCGTCAAGGAGGACTCCGGCTACGGCGCCTCGAGCGACGTCCTCGTCGATCTGCGCGTGGACGACCACGCCACGCCGATCGAGGAGCTCCGCCGCCTCTACGGAATTCACGACCTCCTCTTCGGACAGACGCCGGACGAGGAGTGGCTCGCGGTCGACGGCGAGCTCGCCGGCGAGCTGCGCGAGCGGCTCACGCGCTTGGGCTACGGCCAGGACACGCTGGAGGAGGCGTTCACCACTTGGGCGGGCGTCGAGAACCTGGAGGAGCGAGTCCGCGGCGCCGACCGCATCGACCCGGTAGTCCTCGCCGAGCTCCGCAAGCGCTAGCTGGGGTCAGGTCTTGCATTCACGCACCACGCGCCTCCGCTAGCTGGGGTCAGGTCTTGCATTCACGCACCACGCGCCTCTGCCCCTGTGAATGCTGGATTGCAAGACCTGACCCGGGCTAGCGGTCGCCGGGGAGGTGGAGGCCGGCGGCGCGGGCGCGTAACCCGGGCACCGGGTCCGCCTCCGGGCGGGCGACGACGAGCACGGCGCCGTAGCCTTCGCCGCCCGCGAGGGCGTCCACGAGTAGCTGGAGCCCGAGGGCGAGAGCGAACGCCTTGTGCGCCTGCTCCCCGCCGAAGGGAACGAGATCCTCGGGTGGGGCGCTGCCGACGAGGACGTCGCCGTGAGTGGCCTTGCCCATGGAGACGTCGGCGACGAGCGGCCGCCCATCCGAGCTCGGGATCGCGATCGCGAGCGGGTTCGTGCCCGTCAGCGGCTCGCCTCCCTCCGGATGCGGGAGACGCGCGGGCGAGGTCGCCGTCAAGGCGCCCACGAGCCCGCCCTCGGCGAGCCGCC
>JBOHAD010000013.1:0-44061 GCA_050697555.1 Gaiellaceae bacterium
CATCCTCGCCCGCGCCTGGCTCCGCGTCATCTGGGCCTGCTGGCACACGAACACGCCCTACGACCCCGCCCGCCGTCGCGGCCGCGACCGCCACATCGAACCTCGGACCTTGACTTAGGCGACTCACGGGAGCACCACGCGCGGATCGGCCACGTAATCGTCGAAGACGATGCCAGTGAGCCGCTCGAAGGCCTCGACGTAGCGTGCCCGCGTGCCCTCGACGATCTTCGCCGGCAGCTCGGGCCCCGGGGGTGCCTTGTCCCAGCCGAGCGACTCGCACCAGTCGCGGACGTACTGCTTGTCGAAGGAGGGCTGCGCGCGGCCGGGCTCGTACTCGTCCGCCGGCCAGAAGCGCGATGAGTCCGGCGTCAGCGCCTCGTCACCAAGCGTGAGCGTTCCGCGCTCGTCGATACCGAGCTCGAACTTCGTGTCCGCGATGACGATTCCGCGCTCCGCCGCGTAGTCGGAAGCGAGCCCGTAGAGCGCGAGCGAGACGCGCTCCGCCTCGGCGAGCCGCTCCGCGCCCACGAGCTCGGCCGCTCGCTCGCGGTCGATGTTCTCGTCGTGGCCGGTCTGCGCCTTGGTCGCCGGCGTGAAGATCGGCTCCGGTAGACGGTCGGATTCACGCAAGCCGGGGGGCAGCTGGTGGCCGCAGACGGAGCCCGACTCCCGGTAGTCCTTCCAGCCGGAGCCGGCGAGGTAGCCGCGCACGACGCATTCGATCGGCAGCATCGAGAGCCGTCGCGCCTCCGTCGAGCGGCCGTCGTCCCGAAGCGCGAGCAGATGGTTGGGGACGATCTCGCGCGTACGCGCGAACCAGAAGCCCGAGAGGCCGGTGAGAACGCGGCCCTTGTCGGGGATCTCCGTCGCGAGCACGACGTCGAAGGTTGAAATCCGGTCGCTGGCGACGAGCAGCAGGCGCTCGTCGTCGAGCTCGAAGATCTCCCGGACCTTGCCGCTGGCGAGGTGGACGGCGGCCTCAGGCATGGACTGCTTCCTCCTTCCGGCTGGTGAGTGCAGTCAAGCGGTCGAAGAGGACGTCGACGTGCCGGAGCGCCTCGCGCAGGTCGAAGGCGTCCGCGAGCGCATCGACGTCGAGGTGGGCGGTGACCTCGGGATCCGCTTCGAGGAGCGCGCGAAAGTCGACCTCTTCGTCCCAGGCTTGGAGCGCGCTTCGCTGCACGAGGCGGTACGCCTCCTGACGGGAGAGGCCCGCCGCGACGAGCGCCGAGAGCACACGCTGGCTGAAGACGAGGCCGTGCGAGGTGTCGAGATTGCGCCGCATCCGCTTCGCGTCGACGACGAGCCCCTCGACGAGCCAGGCGAAGCGATCGAGCATGTAGTCGAGGGCGAGGAACGCGTCGGGTAGCACGATGCGTTCGGCGCTCGAATGGGAGATGTCGCGCTCGTGCCAGAGCACGACGTTCTCGAGCCCGACTGTGGCACCGGCGCGCACGACGCGGGCGAGGCCGCAGATCCGCTCCGCCACGACGGGGTTACGCTTGTGCGGCATCGCCGACGAGCCCTTCTGACCGGGGCCGAACGGCTCCTGTACCTCCCGGACCTCCGTGCGGGCGAGGTTGCGAATCTCGGTGGCGAAGCGCTCGAGCGAGGCCGCGCAGAGCGCGAGCGCGGAGAGGAGCTCGGCGTGACGGTCGCGCGGAACGACCTGCGTGGCGACCGACTCAGGCACGAGGTCGAGCCGCTCGCAGGCGATCCGCTCGACCTCCGGGTTGCCGCCGCCGTATGTGCCCACTGCGCCCGCGAGCTTGCCGACGAGCATCCCCTCGAGCGCGCGCGTCAGGCGCTCACGGTCTCGGTGGAGCTCGAACGCCCAGCCGGCGAGCTTCGTTCCGAAGGTGATCGGCTCGGCGTGGACGCCGTGGGTGCGTCCGACCATGACCGTCTCGCGATGCTCCTCCGCGCGGCGGACCGCTGCGGCAAGCGCGCGGTCGAGACCCTCGAGGAGGAGCCCACCCGCTTCCCTCACCTGGAGCGCGGTCGCCGTGTCGAGCACGTCCGACGAGGTGAGGCCGTAGTGGAACCAGCGGCCCTCGGCACCGAGGCCCTCCGCGACCGCATCCACGAACGCGGCGACGTCGTGGTGCGTGCGTTCCTCGATCTCGCGCACTCGCTCGGGCGTGGGCGGCGCGGCCCGCTCGCGGATCGCGGCCACGGCCCCGGCAGGCACCGCGCCGACCTCCGCCCAGCCGTCGAGCGCGGCCAGCTCGACCTCGAGCCAGCGCGCGAGCTTGCTCTCCTCCGACCAGACGCGCTTCATGGCTGGGCGGGAGTAGCGGGGGATCACCGTCCCGATTCTAGAGCCCGCCCAGGCGGGCGACCTTAGAGCTGCGTCGGGGGGCGGCCCGGAGGTCCTGGATATCCGCCGCCCTGGCCCAGAATCTTGGCGGCGAGGATCGCGGCGTTGCGAGATCCGTTGACGGACACGCACGCCACCGGGACGCCGGGCGGCATCTGCACGATCGCGAGAAGGGCGTCGAGCCCGCCCATGACGCTCTTCGACGACGTGAGCGGGACGCCGATGACGGGCAGGTCCGTGTAGGCGGCGACGACGCCCGGGAGCGCTGCGGCCATGCCGGCTGCGGCGATGATGACGCGGACGCCGCGGAGCGCGGCCGTGGAGGCGTACTCGGCCACGCCCCGGGGATCGCGGTGGGCCGAGAGGACGCGCAGCTCGTGCGAGATCCCGCGGTCGCTCAGCTCCTCCAGCGCCGGGTCCATCACCTCGCGGTCCGATTCGGAGCCGATGAGGATGCCTACGAGGGGGCCCGCCTCCTCGAAGTCCTCGAGGACGGGGAGCAGGAGAGGGGAGCCCTCAGGCGTGGACATCGACCACCTTGGCCGCGATGTCTCGCCGGTACTGGACCCCCGGAAAGTCGATCCGCCCGAGCGCGCCGTAGGCTCGCTCGCGCGCCTCGGCCACGGAACCCCCGGTCGCCGTGACGTTCAAGACGCGGCCGCCGGCGCTCAGGAGGGCGTCGCCGCGAAGCGCTGTGCCCGCGTGGAAGACGAGCGCGCCGGCGGCCTCGGCAGCCTCGACGCCTCGGATCTCGATTCCCGACTCGGGCGAGTCCGGGTACCCGGGAGAGGCAAGGACGACCGTGACCGCCGCGTCCGGGGAAGCCGCGACCTCCGCGCCGCTCAGCGACCCGGCCGCGGCTGCCGTGAGCGCGCCGAGAAGGTCGCCGTCGAGCCGGGGCAGGATCGCCTGCGTCTCCGGGTCGCCGAAGCGGCAGTTGAACTCGAGCACGCGGGGCCCCTCGTCGGTGAGCATGAGGCCCGCGTAGAGGAGCCCCTGGAACGGGGCCCCGCGACGCGTGAGCTCGCGCAGCACCGCCCGGTGCACGGTGTCGATGAGCTCGTCGACGTCCTCGGCGGAGAGTAGCGGCACCGGTGAGTAGCTGCCCATCCCGCCCGTGTTCGGGCCCTCGTCCCCGTCCAGCAGGCGTTTGAAGTCCTGCGCGGGCGCGAGCGGGACGGCGTCCACGCCGTCGCAGAGGGCGAAGAGGGAGACCTCCTCGCCCTCGAGGAGCTCCTCCACGACGACCTCCTCGCCCAGGGCCCGCGCCCTGCGCCAAGCCGTGTCGGCTTCCGCCTGGTGCCGGCAGACCCAGACGCCCTTGCCCGCGGCGAGCCCGTCTGCCTTGACGACACAGGGCGCCTGCGGCTTCTCGAGCTGCGTCGGCGTGGGAACGCCCGCGGCGCGCATGACGTCCTTCGCGAACGCCTTCGAGCCCTCGATGCGCGCGGCCCCCGAGCCGGGGCCGAAGACGGCCACGCCGGCGTGCCGGAGCACGTCCGCGAGGCCGGCGACGAGCGGCGCCTCCGGCCCGACGACGACGAGGTCGATGCCAAGCTGGCGGCAGAGGTCGAGGATCGCTTCGCCGTCGTCCGCCCGGATGGGATGACAGGGGCCGAGTCCGGCGATGCCCGGATTCCCGGGAGCGGCGTGGAGCTCCTCCAGTTCCCGGCTCTGCGCCAGCTTCCAGGCGAGCGCGTGCTCACGCCCGCCCGACCCGACGACGAGAACCTTCACGCGCCCGAGTGTAAACGGTGTTTGAGATGGGCCCGCGTTGCGGTAGGGACTCCGTATGCGCGACCCCGGACTCGACCGGCACCAGTGGGAGACCGAGTGGCAGGCGCTCGAGCCGCTCGTCGTCGACTCGCCTGCCGAGGCGCTCCCCGAGCTGGACGACCTCGTCGGGCGCATGCTCGCCGGGCGCGGCTACCCGGTCGAGGAAGAGGAGACCGAGCCCGCGAGCCCCGTCGAGGAGGGGGGCGTCGATCCCGAGGTGATGGCCGCGTTCCGAGTCGCGCGCGAGATCACGCGCCAGGTGGAGCGCGGGCAGGACGTCGACCCCGGCGAGGTGGGCCAGGCGGTCGGCCTCTACCGCGAGCTCTACGAGCACCTGCTCGCGCGCGTCAGCAACACCGGCTGACCTGGAGGCGGCTGAGCCGGAGGAGCTCCCCGCGAGCTCGCGCGTCGAAAGAGCTTGTGTTCCACCGGCACAAGCCCCGGAACGCGCAAGAGAAGGCGGCACCCAGCTCGGCGAGCGCGCCACAAGCCTTGTGCGCGTGGAACACAAGGCGGGCAAGCGATCGGGCGGGGCTCGGTTCCCGGCGGCGACGTTCTGCGCTTGCTGGGCGGCGCTAGCCTCCGGGCGTGATCCTGGAGATCGGGCTCCTCGCCCTCTTCTTCGCCCTCGGGCTGGCCGTCCAGCGGCGGCATCCGTCCGAGCGCCTGCGCGAGCGGGCCTGGACGGCCTACTGGTGGACGGTCGCGCCCACGCTCGTCTTCACCGCCTTCTCGACGATCGACTTCGATCGCGAGCTCGGGCTCGCGCTCGCCGCGGCCGTCCTCGCCTCGTGGCTCGTGATCGCGCTCGGCTACGGGTACGCCCGGGCCGTCGCCCCCGAGCGGGACGAGCGGGGCGCCCTCGCCCTCGGGGCCGGGTTCCCCAACACGGGCTTCGTCGGCTACCCGCTCGCGCAGCTCGCCCTCGGGAACGACGGCCTCGCGCTCATGGTCCTGTACGACCGCCTCGGGTGGCTCGTCCCCTCGACGGCGGTTTCGACCGCGATCGCCCGCCTGCACGGGCGCCGCGAGGCGGCTGAGAATCCCAGCGCCCGCCGGCGGCTCCGGCTGATCCTCGTGAACCCGCCCCTCCTCGCGGCCGTCGCCGCGGTCGCGCTCCGCCTCGCCGGCGCGGACGTGACCGCGTGGGTGGAGCCGCTCGGCCGGGCCGCCGCGGAGATCGTCGGCCCGGCAGGCTTCTTCCTTCTCGGCCTCGTCCTCCCCCTCGAGCCGCCCGCGCACGATCTTCCCGAGCTCCGCAAGGCCGCGGGGGTCTTCGCCATCCGCTTCGCCGCCGCGCCACTCGTTCTCCTCGGCTGCGGCGTCGCGCTCGGCACCGAGATCCCGACTGCCTTCCTGCTCGGCGCGGCGATGCCCTGCGCCTTCCACCTCCTCGTCCTCGCACGCGTCTTCGACCTCCGCCCGCAGCTCGTGCGCCTGCTCGTCGTCGGCTCGACCGTCCCCGCCGTCGTCGCGGTGGTCGCCGCGTCCGCGTTCGTCCACTAGTCAGCCGCGAAGTAGGATTCGCGCCCAGGCGTCGATCAAAGGAGTTCAGCCGATGGCAACCGTCGAAGCGGGCCCGACTCAGGTTCAGAGCGTCCTCGCGAAGGGACCGATTCCCGACCCGATCCCCACCCTCGACAAGGCTCGCAGCGACTCTGCCCGCCGAGAGCGGATTCAGGAGATCCGCAAGCGGATCAACGAGCAGGGGATCACGTACATCTTCTTCCAGCAGGTCTCGGTCTCCGGCCACGTGAACGGCAAGGGCGTCTCAGCGTCGATGTGGGAGAAGGTGGCCGAGGATGGCTACCAGCTCGTCTACGGAGCGACCGCGGATCTCTTCGTCGACCGCGAGGACCGCTACATCGGCTTCGGGCCGGAGGAGTCCGAGCTCGCTGCCATCGCCGACCTGGACACCTTCGCCCAGCTCCCCTGGGACCCGCGCGTGGCCCGCGTCTTCTGCGACTGCTACGACACCGAGAACGGGAAGCTCCTCGAGGCCGATCCGCGTCAGAATCTCAAGCGGATCGTGAACGAGGTCGAGCAGGAGCTTGGCTACACGTTCCTCTGCGGGATCGAGCCCGAGATGATGTGGATGAAGCGGCCCAAGGGGTCGGATGCAAGCCAGGCCGCCGGGATCACGAAGCCCTGGTGTTACCACATCAGCCAGTTCGAGGAGCTCCGCGCCATCATCCTCGACGTCATCGACTACGGCGAGAAGCTGGGGATCAATCCCTCCTACGGCGACCACGAGGACTCCCCCGGCCAGCTCGAGCTCAACTTCCTCTTCGACCGGGCGGTCCGGACGGCCGACAACCTCTCCACCTACCGCCAGATCTGTCAGGCGGTTGCCCGCAAGCACACGCAGGAGGGCACCTACGGGGACGACGTCGAGGTCCTCGCGACGTTCATGCCGAAGCCGTTCACGGGCGTCTCCGCCAACGGCGCCCACCACCACTTCACGCTCGTCGACGAGGACGGGAACAACGTCTTCTACGACCCGGACGGCCCCGCGAAGCTCTCGAAGATCGGGCTTCAATTCATGGGAGGGATCCTCGACCACTACCGAGCCCTTTGCGCGATCACGGCGCCGACGGTGAACTCGTACAAGCGCTTCTGGGATTTCGGCTTCTGGGCGCCGATCTACAAGGACTACGGCTGGCAGAACCGGACGACGCTCGTGCGCGTGGCGAGCGGTGGGCGCTTCGAGTTCCGCGCGGTCGACTCGTCCTGCAACCCGTACCTGACGCAGGCGGCGCTCCTCCGCGCCGGGCTCGACGGCGTCAAGCGCAGGCTCGACCCGGGCGAGCCGCAACAGCGGAATGTCTACGACGTCCTCGCGGAGGGGAAGGAGATCCCGCGCGTGCCCGAGCACCTCGGTGAGGCGCTCGCGGCTCTCGAGGAGGACGACGTGGTGAAGAGCGCGCTGCCCGGTCGTCTCTACGATGTGTACATGCACTACAAGCGGGACGAGTGGGAACGGTTCCTCTCCGCCGTAACGGACTGGGAGCGCGACCGCTACCTTGACATCCTCCCCTAGCAGGAGCGGACGGGTCGACGATGTGCGGAATTGCAGGGATCATCTATCGCGACGGCGCCCAGGAGATCGGGCGCGACATGACGCTGATGCTCCAGTCCATGAAGCACCGGGGGCCCGACTCGACGGGCTATGCCCTGTACGGGCCGAGCAACGGCTTCTACGTCATGCGCTACACACTGGCCGACGCCAACGACCCGCGTGACTTCGAGTTCGACGAGCGCATCGACCAGCACCAGCGCCAGGTGCTCCAGCGCCTCCACGCCCTCGGCATCACCGTCAAGGACGTCGAGGAGCAGACCGACTACGCCTACCGGGTGACGTTCGAGTACGACGGCTCGAGCCTCAAGGACGTCACCGACCGCATCGAGGACATCCCGAGGGCGGAGGTGCTCTCCCTCGGCCACTCGCTCGAGATCATCAAGGACCTGGGCGACGCCGAGGCGGTCTGCGAGCAGTACGACCTGGGGGGCTTCACGGGCACCCACGCCATCGGCCACGTGCGCATGGCGACCGAGTCGGACGTCGACATCTCGGGCGCCCACCCGTACTGGGCCTACCCGTTCTCGGACGTGGCCGTCGTCCACAACGGCCAGCTCACGAACTACTTCCAGTGGAAGCGGCGCCTGGAGCGCTCGGGCCACCGCTTCCAGTCGGAGTGCGACTCCGAGATCATCGCCGTCTACCTCGCCGAGAAGATGAGCGGGGGCGCCTCCCTCGAGGAGGCCATGCGCGACTCGCTGGAGGAGCTCGACGGCGTCTTCACGTACATCGCCGTGACCGAGGACGCGCTCGGGGTGGCGAAGGACGAGATGGCGGCGAAGCCGCTCGTCCTCTACGAGGCGGAAGACGTCGTCGCGCTCGCCTCCGAGGAGATCGCCATCCGCGCGATCGTCGACCACGAGATCGACACGTACGACCCGTACGAGGGAGAGGTGATGGTGTGGCAAAGGTAGGCGAGCGGGCGGTCACGTACGACGCGCGCGGGCTCGCGGAGCCGCTCGCGGACGTCCCGAAGATCTCCGAGATCGACGGGGAGAAGGCCGTCTTCGACGCCAGGGACCTTTCCACGCGGCAGATCAACCTCGAGCTCCGCTGGCTCCTCTACGAGCAGGGCGTCGAGGACGTCACGGTGCAGAACCCGGGCTCCAAGCACTCGCTCGGCGTCGGCATCCTTACGCGCTGCCGCATCACCTTCGCGGGCTCGCTCGGGTACTTCGGCTGCGGCCTGATCGACGGGCCCGAGATCCATGTCACCGGCCGCGTCGGCTGGTCGGCGTGCGAGAACATGATGTCCGGCGTGGTCGTCATCGACGGGAACGCCGGCTCCCTCACGGGCGCGGCTCTCCGGGGCGGCGACCTGCTCGTCAAGGGCCGGGTGGGCGCGCGGAGCGGCATCGACCAGAAGGGCGGGACGATCATCTCCCTCGGCGACGCCGGCTCGATGACCGGCTTCATGATGCAGCGCGGCCGCCAGATCCTCTGCGGCGACGTCGGCCCCGGGCTCGGCGACTCCATGTACGACGGCAGGATCTACGTGGCGGGGAAGGTCAAGTCGCTGGGGATCGACTGCGTACCCGGCGAGTGGGACGACACCGACACCGAGTTCATCGAGCGCAAGTTCAGGATCTACGGGCTCGGCGCGCCGCCCGAGCTCCAGAAGTTCGTGTGCGGCAAGAAGCTCTACAACTACGACAACCTCGAACCCTCAGAGCGAAAGCTGGTGTTGTAGTGACGGATCGGTACGAGCAGGTGGGCGGCAACGTCGGACAGGGCCAGCCGGAACGCCGCACCGTTCTCGGGCGCAGCCCCATCTTCACGCCCGAGGTCGTGAACGACATCCACATGAAGGCCGAGCTCGGCCGCTACCGGATGCGCGGCTTCTCGATGTTCAAGCGGATCCCGCACTGGGACGACCTCATGTTCATGCCGGGGACGCTGACCCGGTTCGTCATCGAGGGCTACCGCGAGAAGTGCGAGACGAAGACGGTCCTCGGCGCCCGCTTCGCCCGGAAGCCGATCGAGCTCGACATCCCCGTCTACATCACGGGCATGAGCTTCGGCGCGCTCTCTCTCGAGGCGAAGATGGCGCTCGCCAAGGGTGCCTCCATGGCCGGGACGGCGACCTGCTCCGGAGAGGGCGGGATGATCCCGCCCGAGCGCGACCTCTCGACCAAGTGGTACTACCAGTGCATCCAGAGCCGGTACGGCTTCAACCCGCACCACCTCATGCTCGCGGACGCCTGCGAGTTCTTCATCGGCCAGGGCTGCAAGGTCGGCCTCGGCGGCCACCTCATGGGCCAGAAGGTGACGGAGCAGGTGGCGGAGATGCGCTCGCTCCCGCCCGGGATCGACCAGCGCTCGCCGGCGCGGCACCCCGACTGGCTCGGGCCGGACGACCTCTCCCTCAAGATCCAGGAGATCCGGGAGGCGACGAACTACGAGATCCCCATCCAGCTCAAGCTCGGCGCCGCGCGCGTCTACGACGACGTGCGCATGGCGGCCAAGTGCGGGCCGGACATCATCTACCTCGACGGGGCCGAGGGAGGCACCGGCGCCGGCCCTCACCTCGCCACCGAGGAGACGGGCATTCCGCTCATGGCCGCCATTCCCGAGGCGCGCCGCGCGCTCGAGGACGTCGGCCTCGCGGACGAGATCGATCTCGTCGTCGCGGGCGGGATCCGGAACGGGGGCGACGTCGCCAAGGCTCTCTCGCTGGGGGCGAAGGCGGTCGCGCTCGGCCACGCGGCGCTGATCGCGCTCAACTGCAACAAGGAGATCCCCGGCGTCACCGACTACGAGGGCACGATCGGCGTCCCGGCGGGCGAGTGCTACCACTGCCACACGGGACGCTGCCCCGTCGGGATCACGACGCAGGACCCGGAGCTCCGCAAGAGGCTCGTCGTCGACGAGGCCGCCGAGCGCGTCTACAACTTCCTCCACACGCTGACGCTCGAGGTGCAGATGCTCGCGCGCGCGTGCGGGAAGACGAACGTGCACTCGCTCGAGCCCGAGGACCTCTGCGCGCTCACGGTGGAGGCGGCGGCGATGGCGAAGGTGCCGCTGGCCGGCACGGACTGGGTGCCCGGCGTGACCGAGGAACGGGCGCTCGGCGAGATCAAGCGCCTGCTCGAGAAGCACCTCGAGTACCCGGTCGACTACCTCCCCGAGCAGCCCGCCGAGTTCGCGGGGGCGGAGGACTAGTGCCTCTCCCGGCAATACTCGCCTGCTTCTGGCCCGCGATTACACGGCGCCAGAGCCCTCCCTCGCCCTTACCAAGGCTTCTAGCCTTGCCTGCGGACGAGTGGGGACTCTGGCTTGGTACTCGCGACCCAGAAGCTACGCAGCATCACCGGAAGAGGCACCAGTGAGCGCCAGGGGCGAGCCCGAGAAGATCGTCGAGCTCGACGCCGAGTACCTTGCGGGGCGGCGCTTCCCCTACCAGGAGGACCTCGCGCTCGTGGACGACGTGGACCTCCTGGCGGCCACGCCTGGCGAGGATCTCAACTGGCTCGAGGACGTCGAGCTCCTGGAGGAGGAGGGAACTCCGGCCGTCTTCGACCGCTACTCAAACTCCTTCCTCCGCATCTACTTTCCCATCCCCGCGGGGCGCGAGGACGAGATCGCCCGCAAGGTGCTGATCAAGCATCTCCAGTCCGGCAACTCCTACGGGATCCAGCTGAAGGAGAAGCACACGAAGTTCCCCCAGCCCGAGCTCGGACCCTGGGTGGAGGGCTCGCGCACGGTCGGCGCCGACTGGCAGGCGCCCACCCTCGAGGGCTGGGAGCCGCCCGCCCACTAGACGGGCACGGACCCATCCCTGATTCGGCAATACTCGCCTGTCCGAAGTCAGCGGAGAGGAGAGGAATGCGTATCTGGAGAATCGTCGTCGGTTGCTGCCTTGTCGTCCTCACGGCCGTGGCCGCGCTCGCCGGTGCGCCTGCGGCGGGGTCGCAGGCAGCGGGGACGCTCGCGGGAGAGTTCCTCGTCGGGAGCACTGGGGCCACCAGCTACCAGGGTGAGGTGGACTGCAATCCCACAGGCATCTCGACCCTGACGGCTACGGCGACAGGCCCCGCCTTCGGCCCCTATCCCGGCACGTTCGAGGAGACCGTGACCGTCACCGTCGGCGGTGGCCTCGTGCTCAGCGCCCAATCGGAGTTCACGATCTTCTCGGGCGACACCCGGATCGAGGGCACGAAGGAGCTGCTCGCCAGCCCGAGCGGGGTAGGCGCCTGCGAGCGAACCATCACGAGCACGACCTGCACCGAGTCGTTCTTCTCGAGCTCGGTGATGACGTACACGGCAACGATCGTCGGCCCGACGGGCACCGCGGCGACGAGCGGCACGGCGACGCTGGGGACCCCGGTCACGTTCCAGGGTGCGTGCGGCGCGACCGAGGTCGTCTTCGGCCAGATCAACGAGGTCTTCTCGGGACCGTCGGCTCCGGTGCAGAGCGGGCGGGCGACCGGGGGAGGCAAGATCGTCCGGCCGCTCGCGGGCACGCCGGTCACCTTCGGCTTCAACGCCCATTCCGACCACAATGGCACGAAGGGCCGTTGCTCCGTCGTCGACCACGCGTCCGGAGAGCACGTCCTCTGCCGCGACGTCACCTCCTACTCTCAGAGCGGCAACCACGCCGTTTTCAGCGGAAACGCCGAGATCGACGGCGTGTCGACCACCTACCGGATCGACGTCGTGGACAACGGCTCGTCGGGGATCGGCCAGGACACGTTCACGATCGAGACCGACAGTGGGTTCGCGGCCGCCGGGGTTCTCACCGCCGGCAACATCGTCGTGCAGGAGTAGCGGCCGTCCTTGCGGAGGGGCCGGAAGGCCCCTCCGCGTCCAGCCCCATAGCGAGGTGGTCCCTAGACGCCTCGGCGACCGTAGCCCACGCCGCCGAAGAGGGCGAGAACCAGCAGCACGATGATCAGGATCCAAAGCCAAGTCGGCATATCGGTATCTCCCTCCGCCTGTCGGATGCGACGGATTCATACCTAGCCGCTTCGCGCGGGCCGCAAACGCGGGCCGGAGCCCCGGGCGTCCTCCACGCCGAGCGCTGCGGTGGGGAGGGCGGACGCCGCACCGCCCGCCCTCCCCCGTCCCGAGGTGTTGACCGGACTCGGGGGTGAATACGGTGGCCGGCCGTACCCGGGTGGTCGTGTCGAGCGCCTAGATGGTCGCGGTTCTTAGGCAGCGCTTCCGGGCGTAGAGTCCCGGCGTGGACTACCTCATGTATGTCGCCGGCTCCTGGGTGGAAAGCGAGTCGGGGGGGCGAATGGACGCGACGAGCCCGGCCACCGGCGAGGTCATCGGCACGGTTCCGGAGGGTACGCGCGCGGACGTCGAGCGGGCGGTGGCAGCCGCGAACGAGGCCTGGCCGGTCTGGGCAGGCTTCTCCGCCTTCGAGCGGGCCCGTTCCTGCGAGCGCGTGGCCGACGCGGTCGTCGTACGCCGTGAGGAGCTCGCTCGCACCCTCACGCTCGACCAGGGCAAGCCGCTTCACGCGGAGGCTTACGGCGAGGTCGACGAGCTCGCGGAGTACTGGCGCATGGCGGCGGCCGATGCACGCCGCGCCGAGGGCGCGATGCCGCCCTCGGTCGACGCCGCCAAACGAGTGCTCGTCTACCGCGTCCCCCGCGGCGTCGTCGGCGTCATCACCCCCTGGAACTGGCCGTACACAATGCCTGCCGAGGTCGTCGCGCCCGCTCTCGCGGCCGGGAACGCGGTCGTCTGGGCGCCCGCGCCCACGACGGCGGTCTGCGCGGTCAAGCTCGCCGAGTGCATCGCCGAGGCGGAGCTCCCCAGCGGCGTCTTCAACCTCGTCACCGGCCCGGGGCCCGTCGTCGGCGACGAGGTCGCCGCCAGCTCCGGAACGCATGCGATCGGCTTCATCGGCTCGATCGCCACCGGCCATCGCGTCGCCGAGCGGGCCGCCGGCAAGGCGCTGCTGCTCGAGATGGGCGGCAACGGGCCCCTCGTCGTCCTCGACGACGCCAACCTCGACGCCGCGGTCGAAGCCACCTTGACCGCGTCCTTCCTCTGCGCGGGCCAGAGCTGCACAGCGGGCGAGCGCTTCCTCGTCCACGAGGCCGTGCACGACGAGTACGTCGAGCGTCTCGCGGCCGCCGTCGCGGCGGAGGTTCGCCTCGGCGACCCGTTCGCGGACGACACGACGATGGGTCCGCTCAACAACGAGCCCGTCGCCGGGAAGGTGGACCGCCACGTGGGCGACGCCGTCGAGCGCGGCGCCGTGCTCGTCACGGGCGGCGCGCGGGCCGAGGGGTTCCCCACCCGCCTCTACTACCAGCCGACGGTTCTCGACGACGTGAGCGAGGAGATGGAGGCCGCGCGCGAGGAGACCTTTGGGCCGATCGTCCCGATCACCACCATCGGGAGCGACGCCGAGGCGCTCGCGATCGCCAACGGCTCGCCCTACGGCCTCCTCGCGGCCGTCTTCACCCGCGACCTCGGCCGCGGCCTCCGCTTCGCCGAAGCGGTGCGCGCCGGTTGGGTGAACGTCAACGAGTCGACCAACTACTGGGAGAGCCACCTCCCGTTCGGCGGCCGGGCGGGCTCGCAGAGCGGCGTCGGGCGCGTGGGCGGCCCCTTTCCCTTCGAGACGTTCACCGAGCCCAAGACGGTCGTCGTGAACCTGGGGTAGACGCTCGTTCGGAACCACTTCCCGGGGATGACGCCCGCGGCGCAGCTCGTTTGTGACCATGACGACGCCAACGGCGAAAGGGAGACGCTCATGAAGGTGACGATTATCGGCGCCGGCAAGATGGGGCGGGGCATCGGCACACGCCTCGTCGCCGGCGGGAACGAGGTTCAGGTCATCGACCGCGAGCCGGCCGAGGCCCAGGCGCTCGCCGAGGAGCTGGGCGACTCGGCGACCGGGTCGAGCCCCGGAGACGAGCTCACGGGCGAGGTGGTCGTGCTCGCGCTGTACTACCCCGGCGTCAAGGACGCTGTCGAGCAGTACCGCGAGCACCTGGCGGGCAAGGTGGTCGTCGAGATCAGCAATCCGATCGACTTCGCGACGTTCGACGGCCTGGCCACGCCGCCCGGCACGTCGGCGGCCGAGGAGATCGCGGGGCTCCTGCCCGAGGGCACGCCGGTCGTGAAGGCGTTCAACACCACCTTCGCCGGCACGCTCGTGGCGGGCGAGGCCGCCGGCCAGCAGCTCGACGTCCTCATCGCCGGCGACGACGACGGCGCGAAGGAGAAGGTGCGCGCGCTCGTCGAGGCAGGCGGGCTGCGCCCGATCGACGTCGGCTCACTCCGCCGGGCCCAGCAGCTCGAGCAGCTCGGCTTCCTCCACATCAGCCTGCAGGAGCCGCTCGGGGCCGGCTTCGGAAGCGCGCTGAAGCTCCACTGGTGAGCGCGCGCGACCCGGAGGAAGCGACCGCCGCCGCGGCGCCGGCCACGGGCGCCCTGCTTCCCGACGACACGACGATGGGCGCCGTCCACCTGACGGTCTCGGAGCTCGAGCGCTCGCTCGCGTACTACCGGGAGGAGCTCGGCCTCGAGGTCCTCGAGCAGGGCGGCGGCTGGGCTTCGCTCGGCGCAGGCGCCTCGGAGCTCCTCGTGCTCGTCGAAGAGCCTGGCGCCCGCCCGGCGCCTGGCAGCACCGGCCTCTACCACTTCGCACTGCTCGTACCCGAGCGAGCCGACCTCGCACGCTGGCTCGCACACGCGGCGCGCGACCGGGTGCGGCTGGTCGGCCTCTCCGATCATTTCGTGAGCGAGGCGATCTACCTGAGCGATCCCGACCGGCACGGGATCGAGATCTACTGGGATCGCCCCCGCGAGGTGTGGCAGGGTCAGGTGGCAAGGCGGATGACGACCCTCCCGCTGGACGTCGAGAGCCTCCTCGGCGAGCTCCGGGACCCGGACACGGAGCCATTCGGGGGGTTGCCCGGCGGCACCGTGATGGGACACGTCCACCTGAAGGTCGCGCGTATCCCGGACACGATCGCGTTCTACCGCGACGTGCTCGGCTTCGGCGTGACGGCTGCGCTCGGGACGCAGGCGGCCTTCTTCGCCGCCGGCGGGTACCACCACCACGTCGGCGCGAACACGTGGGAGAGCGCGGGAGCGCCGCCGCCCCCCGAAGGCTCTGCAGCGCTGCGCCAGGCGACGATCGTCCTCCCGACGCGAGACGAGCGCGCCGCGCTGGTGGTGGGCCGCATCGGCGCGAGCGGGGAGCGGGTGGACGACGGCCGCGAGGGCTTGTCCGTCCGCGACCCGTCGGGCAACCGCCTCGTTCTCGCCCATCGTTGATCGCGAGCACGTCGAAGCCGGCCAGCTCGTAGTGCGCGGCGAGAGCGCCGGGCGCGGACTCTAGCTCAGCGCGAGTAGCGCGACCCCGCCGGCGACCACGAGCGCCCCGAGCATGCGCACCCGCCCCACGTGCTCGCCGAGGAGAAGAGCGGCCCCGGCCGTGGCGATGACGACGCTCGTCTCGCGCACGGCGGCGACGGATGCCGCCGGCGCGAGCTCGAGGGCGGCGAGGACGAGCGCGTAGGCCCCGAATGTCGCCAGCCCCGCGATCAGGGAGGCCCCGGTCACCTCAGCGCGTACCGCGGGCAGCCCCTTGGCCGCGATCACCCCCGCGGCGTAGGCGATCGCGGGCGCCACCATCGAGATCTCCAGGTACGCGACCGGATTGGCGTAGGCGATGCCCTCGCTGTCGATCAGGGTGTAGCCCGCGATGCAGCCCGCGATCCCGAGGCCGAAGAGGACGCCGCGAAGATCGCCATCGGCGCGCAGGCCGTAGACGAGCAGGACGCCCGCCGCGACGAGGCAGACCCCGGCCGCCTGCGAGCCCGAGCCTCCCGCGCCGAGGGCCAGGATTCCCACGACGAGGACGAGCACGGGAGCGAGGCCTCGGGCGAGCGGGTAGACGAGGGAGAGCTCGGCGCGCCGGTACGCGCCCGCGAGGAGGACGAAGTACACCAGGTGGACCCCGGCGCTCCCGGCCATGTACGGCCACGCCTCGGGCTCGACGTCCCAGAGGATCGCCGCGGCCGGGGCGAAGGCGACGATCGCCACGATGAGCGCGACCGCCGTGGCCGCCTCCGGGTCGCGGGCGCGCGCAAGCAGGAGATTCCAGAGCGCGTGCACGAAAGCTGCGGCGAGGGCGAGCAGGAAGGCCGAAACCGGCACCGGCGTAGTCTCTCGCCGCGGGCGGGTTGGTTGGCGGCGCAGGCGTCCCGTCGCGTCCTTCGCCGGCGACGGGTCGACGGAGCGGGCGAGGCGGACGGTGCCCCCGAGCTCGCCGCGTCCCGAGCGGCTAGCCCGCGATGGTGCTGGTCATCGTCCCGTTCGAGCCGGCTCGGCGAGCGTCTCGAGAGCGAGCGCGGGCCGGTCGGTGAAGATCCCGGTCACGCCGAGGGAGGCGAGCTCGCGCATGCGCGCCGGGTCGTTGACCGTGAAGACCGTCGTGGCCAGTCCGAGCGAGTGCGCGAGTGCGACCTGCCGAGGGCGGGCAGACTCGTCCTCGAAGCCCACGCCCCAGAAGCGGGTGGCCGCTGTCGGGTCCGGGCGCCGGCCGAAATGGAGGACGTAGCGCAGGTCCGGCCGGGAGCGCTGCGCCAGCCAGAGATCGCGGATCCGGAAGGAGAGCACGAGCACGTCTTCCACCGCGACCCGGTGGGCGCGAAGCGCCGCGAGGGCGCCTTCCATGGCGACGCTGTCCTTCGCCTCGACGGCGAGCCCGATCCTTCCGCGCAGCGTCTCGAGCGTGGCGGCGAGCGTCGGCATGCTCGGGGGCGGCTCGCCGCGCACCGGGTCGTGCGAGATGACGAGCGTGCCGTCGGGAGCGGCGCGGACGTCGAACTCGACGTAGTCCGCGCCCTGCTCGATTGCGAGCTCGAAGGCTTCGAGCGTGTTCTCCTGAGCGTCCCACGCAGCCCCCTGGTGCGCGAGCACGAGCGTCACGCGAGCAGCCTCTCCATGAGCGGGACGTCGATGCGCTCCACGATCTCGTCCGCCGCCGCCAGGCGCTCCGGCGCGAGCGTGCCAAGCACGCCGAGGCAGCGCAGGCCCGCGCCCTTCGCCGACACCACGCCCGCTTCGGTGTCCTCGAGGGCCACGACGTCCGCGGCGGCCAGGCCTCCGTCCAGGAGGGCGAGCGCCCGCTGGTAGCCCTCGGGATCGGGCTTCCCGCGCCTGACGTCCTCCGAGGAGACGATGGCTGCGACCCGGTCGGCGAGCCCTGCCGCCTCGAGCACCGGTTCGATCTCGGCGCGGGCGGCTCCCGAGACCACGGCGACCGGCACTCGCTCGGCGGCGTAGCGCACGGCAGCGCGCGCCCGGGGTGGGATGCTGCGTCCATCGGCGACGAGGGCGCGATAGCGGGCGACGCGCTCCGCGATCACCGCGTCGACGGCCGGGTGGTCAGCGCCGAGCCATCTCCGGACAATCTCGGGATCCGAGAGCCCGGCAAGCTCGTCGAAGTACTCCTGCTGCGAGAGCGGCCGCCCGTGCTCGGCGAAGAGCTCCTGGAAGATGGCGCAGAGGATTGGCTCGTCGTCGGAGAGAGTGCCGTTGAAGTCGAAGACGACGGCCTGGGCGCGCATAGCGGGGAAACAGTACCCCCGCCGCCTTGGGCCGACGGGGGCTTGTGTTTCTCGAGCACAAACTCTCCGAGGCCGCGAAACTCGGGGGGCGTGAAGCAGGACATGCCCTTTCGGGCCCAAAGCGGGCTTGTGCGTGTGAACACAAGCCCGAGTCAGCCGCCGAGCCAGAGGGCGAGCGCGCCGAGGGAGGCCGCGTCGGAGAGCTCGCCCATGACTCCCCTCAGGGAGAGGCGCTCGACGACGAGGTCTTCGTCGTCGTCGAGACCCGGCGAGCCGACCTCGAGGAGCCCGCTCGCCTCGAAGACGTGGACGAACTCGGTCGAGTACGCCGGCGCGGCCCAGAAGGAGCCGAGCTTGCGCCACGAGCTTGCGGCGAGGCCGCACTCCTCCTTGAGCTCGCGAGCTGCAGCCTCCTCCGGGGTCTCGCCCGCATCGAGGCACCCGGCCGGGAGCTCGAGCGTCTCTCCGTCGGCGCCGGGGCGCGACTGGGGACGAGCACGATCTCGTCGTTCTCGACCGCGACGACGACCACCGTCTCCGGGTGCTCGATCAGCGGCACGGGGCGTAGTATCGCGGGATGGAGCGCAAGCGGGCCCGCGAGCTCGGGATCGCCCTCGGCACGCTCCCGACCGGGGAGCAGAACGCGATCACCGACGTCGCGGGTGTCCGCGTCGGGCACACGACGCTGGTCGATGGCGCGGCCGTGCGAACGGGCGTGACCGTCGTCCTCCCGGGTGAGGAGCCTGTCTTCGCGGGAGCGCACCGGCTGAACGGAAACGGAGAGCTGACCGGCCTCGAATGGGTGCGGGAGTCGGGAATGCTGACGACGCCCGTCGGGCTCACGAACACGCACTCGGTCGGCGTCGTGCGGGACGCGATCGTGACCGCCGCCCGCGACGCCCGGGGCGGGAGCGAGGCGTGGAGCCTGCCCGTCGTCGGCGAGACCTGGGACGGGCTCCTGAACGACATCGACGGAATGCACGTGCGGCCGGAGCACGTGGCGGCCGCGCTCGCCGACGCGTCGGCCGGTCGCGTGGCGGAGGGGAACGTCGGCGGCGGCACCGACATGATCTGCCACGGCTTCAAGGGCGGGATCGGCACCTCCTCCCGCGTCGTCGAAGAGGCGGACGGCGCCGTCGTCGGCGTCCTCGTGCAGGCGAACTACGGCCGCCGCCACCGTCTCCGCATCGACGGCGAGCGCGTGGGCGAGGAGATCCCGGTCACCGACGTGCCCGCTCCCGAATCGCCGGCGGCTCCATCATCGCGCTGGTCGCGACCGACGCGCCGCTTCTCCCCGGCCAGTGCGAGCGGCTCGCCCAACGCGCCGGCCTCGGCGTCGCGCGCATGGGCGGAGTGGGCGAAAACTCGAGCGGCGACCTCTTCCTCGCCTTCTCCACGGGGAACCGCGGCCTCGGCGAGCGCTCCGCCGCAGTCTCGGTCCACATGCTGCCGAACGAGCGCATGACGCCGCTCTTCGACGCCGTCATCGAGGCGACCGAGGAGGCGATCGTGAACGCGCTCTGCGCCGCCGAGACGATGACGGGCCGCGACGGCGCGACGGCGCACGCGCTCCCCCTCGACCGGCTCGCCGCTCGTTTTGGCCAGGCTGTCCAAGAGCCGCGGCCGACTTAGGCCCGCGCTTCCGGCTTGTTGGCGGCCCCACGGGGGGCTACTCTGGCCCTACTGTCCGATTCCGCGGAGGTCCCCATGAGCGTTGCCGTGTCCCAGCACAAGAACTTCGTCGGGGGTGAATGGGTCGACGCCGCGGAGGGCGGGACGGCCGAGATCATCAATCCGGCGACGGGCGAGACGATCGCCGAGGTGCCGCAGGGAAGCCAGGCGGACGTCGACCGCGCCGTCGAGGCGGCCGGGCGCGCCCTGCCGGAGTGGCTCGAGACGACACCGCAGGAGCGCTCGGAGATGCTCCTCAAGCTCGCGGACGCGATCGAGAGCCACACCGACGAGCTCGCGCAGGTCGAGTCGCAGAACGTCGGCAAGCCGCTCTCGTACGCGAAGGACGAGATGCCGACCGCGGCGGACAACATCCGTTTCTTCGCCGGCGCCGCCCGCACGCTCGAGGGGCGCGCGACCGGGGAGTACATGCGCGGCTACACATCCATGATCCGGCGGGAGCCGATCGGCATCGTCGGCCAGATCGCGCCCTGGAACTACCCGCTCATGATGGCCGTCTGGAAGATCGCGCCCGCGCTCGCGGCCGGCAACGTCTGCGTCCTCAAGCCGTCCGAGCAGACGCCCCTGACGACGCTCATGCTCGCGGAGTACGCCCAGGAGATCCTCCCGGCGGGCGTGCTCAACGTCATCACCGGCGACGGGGAGCCGGTCGGAGCCGGGATCGTCCGCCACCCGGACGTGCGCCTCGTCTCGCTGACCGGCGACGTCGCCACGGGCAAGGAGGTCGCGCGAGCGGCCGCCGACACCCTCAAGCGCGTCCACCTCGAGCTCGGCGGCAAGGCGCCCGTCGTCGTCTTCGACGACGCCGACCCCGCCGCCGTCGCGGAAGGGATCAAGATCGCCGGCTACTGGAACTCGGGCCAGGACTGCACGGCCGCTTCCCGGGTCATGGCGGGCCCGCGGATCTACGACAAGCTGCTGGAGGAGCTCGTTCCCGCGGTCGAGTCGCTCCACGTCGGCGACCCGGCCGAGGGTGACGAGATCGAGATGGGCCCCGTCATCTCCAGGTCGCAGCAGGAACGCGTCTTCGGCTTCCTCGAGCGCGCCTCCGGCGGGAAGGCGAAGGTGCTGACCGGCGGGGACGGGAACGGCGACCGCGGCTTCTTCGTCAAGCCGACCGTCGTCGTGGACGTCGAGCAGACCGACGAGATCGTCCAGCGCGAGGTCTTCGGTCCCGTCGTCACGGTGCAGCGCTTCGCCGGGGACGACGAGGCGATCGCCTGGGCGAACGACGTCCCCTACGGGCTCGCCGCCTCCGTCTGGACGCGCGACGTGGGGCGCGCCCTGAATGCCGCCCGCAAGCTCCAGTTCGGCACCGTGTGGATCAACGACCACATCCCGCTCGTCTCCGAGATGCCGCACGGAGGCTACAAGCAGTCCGGCTACGGCAAGGACCTGTCGCTCTACTCGCTCGAGGACTACACGCAGATCAAGCACGTGATGGCCAAGATCGACTAGTGACTTGAGCGCGCTCGACGAGAAGGCGACGCAAGACCGCGAGGCCCCGTCCCCCCCGGGGCCTCCGGACGTTCGGCTCGAGGGGGTGACGAAGCGGTTCGACGAGGTCGTCGCCGTCGACGGCGTCTCCTTGGGGGTGCCGCGCGGGAGCTTCTTCGCCCTGCTCGGGCCCTCGGGGTGCGGCAAGACGACCACCCTGCGCATGATCGGCGGCTTCGAGGAGCCGACGGCCGGAACGATCTACCTGGGCGACGCGGACGTCACCGGCCTGCCGCCCTATCGCCGCGACGTCAACACCGTCTTCCAGAGCTACGCGCTCTTCCCGCACCTCTCGATCTACGAGAACGTCGCCTTCGGCCTGCGGAGGCGCGGAACGCGCGGAGGGGAGCTCCGGCAGCGGGTCGTCGAGGCGCTCGAGCTCGTGGCTCTCGGCGGCTACGAGCGGCGGAAGCCGCGGCAGCTCTCGGGCGGCCAGCAGCAGCGTGTCGCTCTCGCGCGCGCGCTCGTCAACCGCCCGCGCGTCCTGCTGCTCGACGAGCCCCTGGGCGCGCTCGACCTGAAGCTCCGCAAGCAGATGCAGCTCGAGCTGAAGCGGATCCAGCATGAGGTCGGCATCACCTTCATCCACGTGACGCACGACCAGGAAGAGGCGATGACCATGGCCGACTCGATCGCCGTCATGCAAGACGGCCGGATCGAGCAGCTCGGCACGCCGGACGAGCTCTACGAGCGGCCCCGCACGAGGTTCGTCGCCGGCTTCCTCGGCGCCTCGAACCTTCTCTCCGGAACGTGTGACGGCGACGGCGTGGTCCGGTGCGAAGGCGGGGCGCAGCTGCGCGTACCCGCGGCGGTCGGCCGGAGGGGGCCGGTCTCCGTCGGCGTCCGGCCGGAGAAGATCCGCCTCGGCCGCTCGGAGGAGAACGCCGTCGAAGGAGTCGTCGCCGAGCGAAGCTACATCGGCGTCTCGACGCAGTACCTCGTCGCGACGCCGCTGGGGGAGATCGCTCTGTACGTCCAGAACGCGGAGCCGGGGGCAGGAGCGGCTCAACCGGGAGACCAGGTGACGATCAGCTGGAGTCCCGAGTCGACCTTCGTCGTCCAGTCCGAGGAGGAGAAGAAATGACCGATCGGTTCAACCGCCGCCTCACGCGCCGCCAGCTCATCCGCCGAGCCGCCGCCGGCGGGGCCGCCCTCTCGTTTCCCTCGCTGCTCGCAGCCTGCGGCGGGGACGGGATCGAGGGCACGCCGACCACGACCGGCGCCGCCGAGGGGACGACCACCGTCGAGCCGGAGCTCGCGAACACGCTCAGGTTCGCCAACTGGCCGCTCTACATCGACGTCTCCGACGACGAGGAGTCACGGCCGACGCTCGAGCAGTTCACGCAGGAGTTCGGCGTCGAGGTCGAGTACATCGAGGAGATCAACGACAACGAGGAGTACTTCGGCCGCATCCAGGCGCCGCTCTCGCAAGGCCAGTCGATCGACAGGGACCTCATGGTCCTGACCGACTTCATGGCCGGTCGTCTCATCGAGCTCGGGTGGCTCGCCCAGCTGGACAAGAGCGCGATTCCGAATTTCTCCAACCTGCTCCCGAACTACGCGAACGTGAGCTGGGACCCCGAGCGGCAGTACAGCATGCCGTGGCAGGGCGGGATGACCGGGATCGGCTACAACCGCCGGCGCGTCGGCTTCGAGATCACCTCGATCGACCAGCTGCTCGACGAGCCGAGCCTGCGCGGGAGGGTGACGCTCCTCTCCGAGATGGGGGATACGGTCCCGCTCGTCATGCTGAGTCAGGGGAACGACCCCAGCGAGGCGACCGCGGAGACGTTCGACCAGGCGCTTCAGCGGATCCGGGCGGCGGTCGACTCGGGGCAGGTGCGCCAGTTCACGGGGAACGAGTACACGGGCATGCTGGCCCGCGGCGACGTCTGGGCGGCGATGGCCTGGTCGGGCGACGTCATCCAGCTCGAGTTCGAGAACGACGCGCTCCAGTTCGTCGTCCCGGAGTCCGGCGGCAACATCTGGTCGGACAACATGCTCATCCCGAACGGGGGCGAGGTCTACACGGCCTCGACCTTCATGAACTACGTCTACGACCCCGAGGTGGCGGCGCAGATCGCCGCCTGGGTCAACTACATCAGCCCGGTGGTCGGGGCGCAGGAGGCGATGCGCGAGATCGACCCCGAGCTGGCCGAGAACCCGCTCATCTTCCCGACCGAGGAGATGCTCGCGAACGTCGTGGACACGCCGCCCGAGTTCTCGAACAACGAGGAGTACAAGGAGCAGTTCCAGGCCCTCCTCGGCGGCTGAGGCCCTCGACGCGTGACGCTTCTCCACCGCCACCGCTGGGCAGTCCCGTACCTCCTCATCCTGCCCGGCCTCGCCTGGCTCGGGCTCTTCTTCCTCGTCCCGATCTACTACCTGGGGAACACGTCCCTCCAGGAGGGCTCGGTCCAGACCGGTTACGAGCTCGCCTGGGCCTGGTCGACGTACGCGGACGTCCTCACGCAGCACCACGAGCAGCTCCTGCGCTCGCTCCGGTTCGCGGGCATCGCCACGCTCGTCGCCTTCGTCGTGAGCTACCCGCTCGCGTACTGGATCGCGTTTCGCGGCGGGCGGTGGAAGAACCTCCTCCTGCTGCTCGTGATCGCGCCCTTCTTCGTCACCTACCTCATCCGCACGCTCGCCTGGCAGAACATCCTCGCGGACGAGGGCCCTGTCGTGGGGCTCCTCCGCAACCTGCACGTTCTGGAGGAGACCGGGCGGCTGCTCGCCACCGAGACGGCCGTCGTCGCCGGCATCACGTACAACTTCCTGCCCTTCATGGTGCTGCCGCTCTACGTCTCGCTCGAGCAGATGGACAAGGGCCTGATCGAGGCGGCGCAGGATCTCTACGCCAGCCGAGTGAAGGCGTTCCTGCGGGTCACGCTGCCACTCTCGGTCCCCGGGATCTTCGCCGGGACGCTGCTCACGTTCATCCCGGCGGCCGGCGACTTCATCAACGCCGAGCTCCTGGGGACGCCACGGCAGTTCATGATCGGGAACGTTATCCAGTCCAAGTTCCTCGAGCTGATCGACTACCCGGAGGCGGCGGCGCTCTCCTTCGTCCTCATGGCGTCGATCCTCGTCGGCGTCTTCGCCTACGTTCGCCTGCTCGGCAGCGAGAGGTTGACCGCAGGATGAGCGCCGGGGCGGAGACGATCGCCGTCGGGCGGCCGCGGCCCGGGCTCGGCGTGCGGGCGCTCCGGGCGGTCCGCCGTCACGCGCTGGCCGTCTTCGCCGTGGCCGTGCTCGTCTACCTGCTGCTTCCGATCGCCGTCGTCGCCCTCTTCTCGTTCAACGACCCGGCCGGGCGCTACAACTACACGTGGAGCGGCTTCACCCTCGACCACTGGCTGAACCCGTTCGCGGTGCCGGGGCTCCAGGACGCGATCGTCGTCAGCCTCGAGATCGCGCTCCTCGCCAGCCTGCTCGCCACGATCCTCGGGACGCCGATCGCGCTCGCACTCGCACGCTATCGCTACCGGGGACGCGGCGCCACGAACACGCTCGTCTTCATGGCCATGACCGCGCCCGAGATCGTCCTCGGCGCCTCGCTCCTGACGCTCTTCCTCAACCTCGGGGTCGCGCGGGGGTTCTGGACGATCTTCTTCGCCCACGTCATGTTCAACATCAGCTTCGTCGTCGTCACGGTGCGCGCGCGCCTCGTGGGCTTCGACCGGCATCTCGAGGAGGCGGCGATGGATCTCGGCGCGACCCCGTGGACGACGTTCGTGCGCGTGACGCTGCCGCTGATCGCGCCCGGCATCCTCGCGGGCGCCCTCCTCGCCTTCGCGCTCTCGATCGACGACTTCATCATCACGAACTTCAACGCGGGCGCGACGGTCACGTTCCCGATGTTCGTCTGGGGCGCTGCCAGGATCGGCGCGCCGCCGCAGGTGAACGTCATCGGCACGACCATCTTCGTCGTCGCCGTCGGCCTGATGCTCGCCAACGTCCTCTTCCAGCAACGCCGTCCGAAGGGAGCCGCATGAGCAGTCCCGCCGCGAGTCCGTCCGCCATCGACCTCCAGCAGGCCGCCCGCGACCACCTCTGGCTCCACTTCACCCGCATGTCGAGCTACGCCGACGGCGAGCTGCCGATCATCGTGCGGGGCGATGGGTGCTACCTCGAGGACTCGAAGGGCAAGCGCTACCTGGACGCGCTCGCGGGACTCTTCGCCGTCAACATCGGCTACGGCTTCGGCGAGGAGATGGGGGAGGCGGCCGCGGCGCAGATGCGCGAGCTTCCCTTCTACACGAACTGGAGCTACGCGCACCCGCGTGCGATCGAGCTCGCCGCCGAGATCGCCTCGCTCGCGCCGGGCGACCTCAACCGGGTCTTCTTCGTCTCCGGGGGCTCGGAGGCCGTCGAGTCGGCGTGGAAGCTCGCGCGCCAGTACCACGCTGCGCGCGGCGAGCGTCGCTGGAAGGCGATCGCGCGCCGGATCGCCTATCACGGGACGACGATGGGGGCGCTCTCCATCAACGGGATCGCCTCGCTCAGGACCCCCTTCGAGCCCCTCGTCCCCGACGTCGTCCACGTTCGCAATACGAACCGCTACCACCGGCCGCCGGAGGAGACGGAGGACGAGTTCAGCGGGTCCCTCCTGGAGGAGCTCGAGGAGGCGATCGAGCAGGCGGGGCCGGAGACGGTGGCGATGGTGATCATGGAGCCCGTCCAGAACGCGGGCGGCTCGCTCACGCCGCCCGAGGGCTACTGGCGGGGGGTGCGGGAGATCTGCGACCGCTACGGCATCCTCCTCTGCGCGGACGAGGTCATCACCGGCTTCGGCCGGCTCGGCGCCTGGTTCGCGTCGGAGCGCTACGACATCCGGCCGGACATCGTCACGTGCGCAAAGGGGCTCTCCTCCGCCTACGCGGCGATCGGCGCGGTGGTGGCGCGCGATGCCGTCATGGAGCCGTTTCTCCAGGGCACGGCCATGTACACGCACGGGATCACCTTCGGCGGCCATCCCGTGCAGGCCGCTATCGCGCTCAAGAACATCGAGATCATGAAGCGCGAGCGGATCGTCGAGCACGTCGCGGGGGAGCAGGACGCGTTCCGCGACACGCTCGCCGGGCTCCTCGACCTCCCGATCGTCGGCGACCTGCGGGGAACGGGGTTCTTCTACGCGCTCGAGCTCGTGAAGGACAAGGAGACGCGCGAGACGTTCTCGGACGAGGAGTGCGAGACGCTCCTGCGCGGCTTCCTCTCTCCGCGGCTCTTCGAGGCGGGCCTCATCTGTCGCGCGGACGACCGCGGCGACCCGGTCGTCCAGATCTCGCCGCCGCTCGTCGCCGAGCAGGCCGAGTTCGACGAGATCGCCTCGATTCTCCGCGTCGTTCTCGGCGAGGCGTGGGAGCGGACGCAGTCCAACGGCGGCGACGGCGGCCGCCCGCGCTCCGCCGCCGCGCCGGAGGCGCCAACGGCTCCCTGAGCTGCAGGCTGACACCGCGTTCACCATCGGTTAGCCTGCGTGCACGCTGACCAACCCTAAGGAGAGGGGGGTGTTCCCCGTGCGCGTTTCCCGGATCTGGAGGCTCGGGCTCATTCTCGTCACGCTTGCGTTCCTCACAGCCGGCTGCTTTCACAGCGACGATGGAGGCGAGGCCGGTGGCGACGCGGTGACCGGAGAGGGCGAGGCCCAGGGCGGACAGGGCAACCTGCTCGCGCAGGTGCAAGACCGCGGTACGCTCAACTGCGGCGTCAACGATGCCGTCCCCGGCTTCGGCTTCCAGGACGAAGCCGGCGAGTTCCAGGGCTTCGACATCGACTTCTGCCGTGTGGTCGCGGCCGCGATACTCGGCGACGCCGAGGCAGTCGAGTACAGGCCGCTCACGGCCGAGCAGCGCTTCACGGCGCTCCAGGCGCGCGAGGTGGACGTCCTCATCCGCAACACCACGTTCACGTCGTCGCGCGACGGCACCGAGGGTGCGCGCTTCCTCTACACCACCTTCTACGACGGTCAGGGGATGATGGTGCGGGCCGACTCCGGCTACGAATCCCTCGAGGACATGGACGGCGAGACGATCTGCGTCCTCTCGGGGACGACGACCGAGTTGAACCTCGAGTCTCAGTTCCAGGCGCTCGGCGTCGACTACGAGCCGCTCGCCTTCGAGGACAACGAGCCGCTCCAGGAGGCGTTCGTCCAGGAGCGCTGCGGCGCCTGGACGTCGGACAAGTCCCAGCTTGCGGGCGTCCGCTCGAACTTCCCCGAGGAACAGGGCGGTCCCGAGAGCCTCGTGATCCTCGACGAGACGATGTCCAAGGAGCCGCTCGGGCCCGTGGTTCGGGACGGCGACGACGACTGGGCCGACGCCGTCAACTGGGCCGTGATCGCCACGGTGCAGGCCGAGGAGTTCGAGATCACGTCGGAGAACATCGACGAGATGCTCGAGAGCGACAACCCGGAGATCCAGCGCTTCCTCGGCCAGCCCGTCGAGGGCGAGCCGTTCGACTCCGGGCTGGGCCTTCCGGCCGATTTCGCGGAGCAGATCGTGCGCCAGGTCGGCAGCTACGGCGAGATCTACGAGCGTAACGTCGGTGAGGCTTCGCCCCTCGCTCTGCCGCGGGACTTCAACGCACTCTGGACGGACGGCGGCCTGCACCAGGCGCCGCCGTACCGCTAAAGCCGGGTCGTGGGGCGGCGGCCCGCGCCGCCGCCCCACGCGTCTCCGCCGGTGAGCGCCGTCACGACGACAACGCGCCGTCCGCCTCCCTGGCGGAACGTGCGCGTTCTCAGGATCGCGTTCCAGGCCGCCTTCCTCTTCCTGGTCGCCCTGCTCCTCCTCTACCTCTGGGAGACCGCGACCGACAACCTGCGCAGGATCGGTATCCGGACGGACTTCCGCTACCTGCGCCAGCCGGCCGGGTTCGCCATTCCCGACTCGGATTTCCGCTCCTCGCAAAGCCTCTTCGACGCCGTCCTCGTCGGAATCCGGAACACCGCCAACGTCGTCCTGCTCGGCATCGTGCTCGCCACGATCCTCGGAGTCGTCGTCGGCGTCGCGCGCCTGTCCACGAACTGGCTGGTGCGCCGAGCGGCGGCGGCCTACGTCGAGACGTTCCGCAACGTCCCGGTCCTCATCCTCATCATCTTCTGCTGGCTGGGCGTCTTCCTCCGGCTCCCACCGATTAGCGACGCCACCGAGATCCTCGACCTGGTCGTCGTCTCCAACCGCGGCATGGTCGTCCCGTGGTTCGACAAGGTCGGTAGCGGCGCGGTCTTCGGAATCGTCGCGCTTACCGGCCTCGTGCTCGCCGCCGGGACCTGGATTTGGCGCACACGCCGCTTCGACCGCACGGGGGAACCGCACCACCGCGTCCTCTGGGCCGGGGGCATCTTCCTCGCCTTCCTCGCGATCGCCTTCTTTGCCACCGGGCGCCCCTGGGTGCTCGAGACGCCCGAGCGCGGCGAGCTCTCGACGGCCGGAGGCTTCCGCCTCAGCCCCGAGTACGCGGCTCTCCTCATCGGGCTCACCGTGTACACGGCGAGCCACATCGCGGAGATCGTGCGCGGCAGCATTCTCGCCGTGCCCAGGGGCCAGACGGAGGCGGCCAACGCCGTGGGGCTCTCGGGCTTCAAGCGCCTCCGGCACATCGTGCTCCCGCAGGCTTTCCGCATCTCGATTCCACCGGTGGCCAACCAGTACCTGAACCTGGTCAAGAACTCGTCGCTCGGCGTGGCAGTGAGCTACTACGAGGTGACGAAGATCACGCAGGTCTCGATCTCGCAGGCGGCGCCCGCCGTGCAGGCGATCCTCCTGCTCATGGCCGTCTACCTCGTGTTCTCGCTCTCGATCGCATTCGTGACGAACCTGATCAACCGCCGCTTGACGCTGAAGGGCCGCTAGTCGATGGCGACCCGCGTCGATACCCTCGAGCCCGTCCCCGCGCCGGAGCGCCCGCCGGAACGCCGCCTTCCACCGCGCGAGTGGGCGCGCGAGAACCTCTTCGGGACGTGGTTCGACACAGTCCTAACGATCCTCTTCGGCCTCATCGTCGCCTGGCTCGCCTATCGCCTGGGCAGGTTCGTCCTCGTGGACGCGCGCTGGGAGATCATCGAGCGCAACATCACCAACCTGATGGTCTCGCGCTTCCCCCGCGACGAGCTCTGGCGCGTGTGGGCGGCGCTCGTCGTGCTCGCCGCCTCCTTGGGGTTCGGCGCCGGGACGACGGCGGCGGGGCGGCGGCGCGAGGTCCAGGAAGCGCGAGCGGTGCCGCCCGAGCGAGCGTCTGCCTTCCGTCGCGCCGGGCCGGCGCTCGTGCTCGTCGGCGTCCTCCTCTGGTTCGCGCAGTCGCTCCAGGCGACGCTCTTGACGATCGCGGTCGCCGCCGTGGGCATCGGCGCGTACCTGCTCGGCCGGCGCCTGTCTCTGCAGACGAGCCGCGCCGCGCTCGTCGTGCTCGGCGGCATCGTGCTCGCCTTCGGCGTCGTCATGGCGTTCGACGGCGTCGGCTGGGAGGACTGGGGCGGTTTCATGCTCACGGTCGTCCTCGCCGTCGGCGGCATTCTGCTCGCCTTTCCCTTTGGGGTCCTCCTCGCCCTCGGGCGCCGCTCGACCTTCCCGGCGGTACGCGCCGTGTGCGTCGCCTACATCGAGCTCTTCCGCGGCGTGCCGCTGATCGCCGTCCTGTTCATGGGGGCGTTCATGATCGGCTTCCTCCTGCCCCCGGGTGTGGATCGGCCGAGCCTGGTCACGCGCGCCCTGATCGCGCTCGTCCTGTTCACGGCCGCGTACGTGGCCGAGATCGTGCGCGGCGGGCTGCAAGGCGTTCCCGCCGGCCAGGTCGAGGCGGCGCAGGCCCTCGGTCTCTCGCCAGTCCGGATCACGATTCGGATCGTTCTTCCGCAGGCACTTCGGAACGTGATCCCGGGGCTCGTCGGGCAGTTCATCAGCCTCTACAAGGACACGTCGCTCGTGGCGATCATCGGGCTCACGGAGCTCCTGAACGTGTCCCGGAACATCACCGCGCAGCCGGACTTCCTCGCCCAGGGCCTGATCGTCGAGACGCTGCTCTTTGCTTCCTTCCTCTACTGGACGGGGGCATACTGGATGTCGCGCGAGAGCCAGCGGCTCGAGCGGCGACTCGGACTGGGGGAGCGGTGAGCGTCGAAGACGGCAAGCGGATGATCGAGCTCGTAGAGGTCTCCAAGTGGTTCGGCGACTTCCAGGCGCTGAACGCCGTCGACCTCGCCGTGGACCGGCAGGAGGTCGTCGTCGTCTGCGGCCCCTCGGGCTCGGGCAAGTCAACGATGATCCGCTGCATCAACCGGCTCGAGAAGCACGACCGCGGCCGGATCGTCGTCGACGGGATCGAGCTCTCGGACGACCTCCGGAAGATCCAGGAGATCCGCCGCGAGGTGGGGATGGTCTTCCAGCAGTTCAACCTCTTCCCCCACCTGACGGTGCTCGAGAACGTCACGCTCGCGCCGCGCCAGGTGCGCCGCTGGAACAAGGCGAAGGCGAACGAGAAGGCGATGGAGCACCTCCGGCGCGTGCGCATCCCGGAGCAGGCGCACAAGTACCCGCTCCAGCTCTCCGGTGGCCAGCAGCAGCGCGTGGCCATCGCCCGCGCGCTTGCCATGGAGCCGAAGATCATGCTCTTCGACGAGCCGACCTCCGCGCTCGACCCGGAGATGATCAAGGAGGTGCTCGACGTCATGGAGGAGCTGGCCGAGTCGGGCATGACCATGATCGTCGTCACCCACGAGATGGGCTTCGCCCGCGCGGTCGCCAACAGGATGGTCTTCATGGCCGACGGCGAGATCGTCGAGGTGGGGACGCCCGAGCACTTCTTCGAGAACCCACAGGAGGAGCGGACGAAGCAGTTCCTCGCGCAGATCCTCTGACGGTTAGAGGAGCTCGGCGATCCGGGCGGCCGCCCGGGCGGCGCCGTCGGTCTCCACCGGGAGGTAGTCGACCTCGCGACCGATCTCCTCGGCGATGGCGGACGCGATCACGTCGGGCGACGACTCGTCGAAGTCCATCCGGCGACCGGCCCCGTAGCGCTCGAGCCGGTGCCTGACGTGGTGGCTCTGCTCGAAGTGGTGGCGGAGCGGGAAGTAGAGGAACGGCCGGCCGTTCGCGGTCAGCTCCATCGCCGTCGTCAGGCCGCCCTGGACGACCGCGAGGTCGCACGCGGCCAAGTGACGGTAGAGGTCGTGGACGTAGGCGTGGATCTCGAGGCCGTCGTGTGCCGGCAGCGACGCCGGATCGATGCGCGGCCCTGCGACGACGACCATGCGCAGCCCGGGCACGTGCCGCTGCGCTTCCGGGAAGGCCGCGATCACGCGCCGCAGGAGGTGGCCGCCCACCCCCGAGCCGCCCACGGTGACGATGCAGACCTGCTCGCCGGTTGCGTAACCGAGCTCGGCCCGCAGCTTCTCCCGATCCGCGACCGGCTCGAATCCGGTCACGTAGCCGGCGAAGTCGTAGTGCTGCTCCGTCCAGTCGCGGATCGCCGGCAGCTCGGGGCCGAACGGCTCGGAGACGACGTCGTCCGGGTTCCCGACGAAGATGGCCCGGTCGCGGATGCGCGGGAAGCGGGCGATGTGCTCGATCATCTCCGCGTTGTAGTCGGCGGTCAGGAACGCCTCGCGCTCGCCGCCGTCCGGCATCGGCAGCCAGCCGACGAAGTCGGTCAGCCAGACGTAGGCGGCCGTCTTCAGCTCCGGGTTCTCGTGCAGGAAATAGTCGAGCTCCCAGGCCTCGTCCCCGATCCAGAGGTCGTAGGGCTCCTCCCGCACGATGTCGTGGAAGAGCATGAAGTTGGCGACGAGGATCTCGTCCATGCGCCGGATCGCCTGGAAGGCGTGCAGGTCGTGCTCGGCTGACTCGCTCTCGATGTGGGTCGACTCGTTGGCGAGCTCCGCGCTCGCCGGGTGGATGCGCTCGCCCTCCGCCTCCAGCACTTTCGTGACGGGGTGCTGTGCGAGCCAGTCGATCTCCAGGTCGGGCACGAGCCTGCGCAGCTCCCTGGCGATGGCGACGTCGCGCCGCGCGTGCCCGAGCCCGATCGGGGAGGAGACGTAGAGCGCGCGGCGGCGCCGCTTCAGCGCGCGGGTCCATAGTCGCTCGGCTGGCGCGGGTGGGGCGAGGGACTCGGCGAAGTCGTGGAACAGGCCGTTGACCTTCACTGGATTGCGGGCGTTGGTGAGATGCCCCGCCCCTTCGAGGCCGACGAGCGTGCCCCCGGTCAAGTCCGCGACGGCCGCCGCGCGCTCGCGCGTCTGGCAGCCGTCGAGCTCGCCGTGGACGACCAAGACGGGGCACGACACGCGCCGGCAGACGGCCTGCGCCTCCTCGAGACTTTTCCAGGGAAGGGGTGCATCCTCGTCGGCGAGTGCGAGCGTCTCCGGATCGGTCTCCAGACCCCAGCCGACGCAGTCCTCGATCTGCTTCGTCGAGTGCGGCTCCGGAAGCTGCTGCGAGAAGAAGAACTCGAGGAAGCCGCGAAAGTCCCGGCGCCAGTAGTGGAGGTTGTACTTCGCCCAACCTTCGTCCGTGTCGAGCGGCTCGGCGAACGGGAAGCGCAAGTAGTTCGGATGCGGAGTGCCGACGTAGGGGAGGCACGGCGCGAGCGCCGCCACGCCGAGGGCGGTCTCGGGATGCGCGGACGCGAGCATGAGGGCCCAGCCGCCACCGTCGCAGAGGCCCGCGAGGATCGCGCGGTTCACCCCCGCCGTCTCGAGGACGGCGCGCCCGTCCTCGACGAACTCCCAGTAACCGTACGCGGCCGCGTCGGCGGGCCGGTCGGAGCGCCCGTTCCCGCGCGGGTCGAACGTCAGGACGCGGTAGCGGCGCGCGAGGTAGGGGATCTGTCCCTTCCAGAGCCGTGAGTGGGAGATGGGCGAGGTCGGGAAGAGGAGAAACGTCGTGCCGGCGTCGCCGTAGCGCTCCCAGAAGACCTTCACGCCGTCGCGCTCCACGTAGCCCTCCTCGTCCGGATAGCGGGCGCGGGACTGCTCCCGTGCGCTGTCGGTCACGACTGCCATGCCGGTCTCCTCCCGACCGACTCGACGAAGTCGCGGATCAGCAGGTTCACATTCACCGGGTCCCGAGTGTGCGGCCCATGGCCGGACCCCTCGAGCAGGACGAGGGATCCGCCGGTGGCCTCGGCAAGCGCGATTCCGCGCGACGGACCGGTGATCGCGTCCTCGGTGCCCTGGATGACGAGGACCGGACAGCGGACGCCCCGGCACAAGGCGCGGGTCTCCACCTCGCCCATGGTGATCGCCAGCCGGGTCTCGACGAGCGTCTCGGGCGTCGTCTCGAGCCCCCAGCCGACGCAGTCCTCGATCTGCTTCGTCGAGTGCGGCTCCGTGAAGAGCTGAGAGAAGAAGAACTCGAGGAAGCTGCGGTAGTCGCGGACCCAGTAATGCCGGTTGTACTTCGCCCAACCCTCGTCGGTGTCGAGCTCGTCCTCGAACGAGTGGACGACGCGGCTCGGCAGGGGCTCTCCGAGCGATACCGAGGGGCAGATGAAAGCCGCCGCGGAGACGCGCTCGGGGCGGGTCGCGGCGAGGATGAGGGCGCGCTGCGCGCCCAGGGACAGCGAGACGAGCACGGCCTGCTCCGTTTCGGTCGCTTCCATGACGGCGAGCGCGTCCGCGGCGTGCTGCGGCTCCTCGTACGCCGCCACTCCCACGGGCCGGTCCGACCGTCCGTTTCCCCGCCCGTCGAACGTGATGACGCGGAAGTGGCGCGCGAGGTAGGGGAGCTGGAGCTTCCAGTGGCGCGAGTGGATGATCGACCAGGTCGGCAGGAGGAACACGGTCGGTGCGCCCGTGCCGTAGACCTCGTAGAAGACCCGGACGCCGTCGCGCTCGACGTACCCCTCCTCGTCGGGATAGCGCGCGCGCGTCTGCTCGCGCGCGACGCTCAGCGCTTCGGTCGTCGCCACTCCTCCTCCTTTTCTGCGAGCCAGCTGTCGATCCATTCGAGCAGCTCGGCGTGGCCCTTCTCGATCCCGGAGAGCCGCTCGAAAATGATCCCCTCGTTGAAAGTCATAACGAGCGAGACCAGCGCTTCGAGCGGCATCTCGATCCCGTAGCGCTCCCGCGGCCCCGCGAACGCTTCCGTGAGCACTGCCCGCCACTCTTCGTTCACGTGCGCCACGCGGGCCTGCAGCTCGGGGCGGTTCCAGGCGAGCGCCTGGAGCTCCCACCAGATCTTCTGGTACTCCCGGTCAGCGGAGAGGTAGAGCATCGCCGTCCGCCACTTCTCGATGAACGGGATCTCGGTCGCGTACATGGCGCGCTGCCGCTCGATCATGCGCTCCGTGAACCGCTCGAGGACGCGCACGAGCAGGTTCTCCATCGAGCCGAAGTAGTAGTGGACGAGCCCATGGTTGGCCTTCGCCTCCTCGGCGAGCCGGCGGGTGGTGATCCCCGCGTAGCCGACCCCGACGAGGAGGCGTTCCGCTGCGTCGAGGAACGCCTCCTCGGTCTGAGCTCGGGCTACCGGCGGAGAAGCCACCGCGCCATCATGCCGAGCTTGGCTCGCCCGAGCACGACGAGTCCGGAGGCGACCGTCGTGCCGCCGGCGGCGAGCGCCGCGAAGACGAGCTGCTCCCCGGCGTGGTGGGCGAGCATCACTGGAAGATCTCCGACGTCGAGTCGCCGCCTTGGAGGCGAACCTCATGCGCCCTCGCCGGCCCGCCCGGGCGGTCGTGGAAGTCGACGAAGAAGTCCGGATCGACCTCCATCCCGCCCTCCGGGTTGCAGTTCACCTTCAGGAGCCAGGAGCGGAGGCCCGGGTAGAACTGGTTGTCCCACGTCGAGTAGAGCGAGTTCGTGACGTAGAGTCGCCGTCCGTCCAGCGAGAGCTGGAGCATCTGCGGCCCGCCGTTCAGCTCGCGCCCGGCGTCGCCCGGCTTCCCCAGGAGGCCGCCGAGCCAGAGCCGTCCCGTCAGCTTTGGGTTCTCGGGGTCGGAGACGTCGTACTGGCGCAGGTCGCCGTGCAGCCAGTTCGAGAAGTAGAGGAAGCGGTCGTCCATCGAGAGCAGGAGGTCGGTGATCAGGCTCGGCACGGGGAACGGCCAGCCTTCGAGCTCGACCGCCTCCGTGGCGATCAGCGGCTCGGCCTGCCAGGAGCCGTTCCGGTGGAAGCGCCAGATCACGCTCGAGAGAGCCGCGCCGACGAAGCCCTGCTCGGCGTCCGGGTCGTGCAACCAGCGGATCTCGAGCGGGATGAGCCCCTGCTCGCCCAGGTCGATCGTCTGCTTGAGCTCGCGCTTCTCCAGGTTCCAGAAGTGGAGCCGCTGTCCGTACCGGCCGGCCTGCACGTCGGCGAGGTCGAAGCCGGGCTCGTAGGCGTTCGGCTCACCGAACTCGCTCGAGACGAGCGTGTTCTGGCGCGGCTGGTACCAGAAGTCGTAGTTGAAGGGAGGCCGCTCGCCGCCGTTTTCCCAGCGGCCCTTGACCTCGAACGTCTTCGCGTCGAGGACGGCGAAGCCGCCCGCGGCGTTCCCGTCTGCATCGCCGAGCATGCTCATGACGACGTTGTCGCCGGGCATGCAGTGGACGGTGTGCGGCCGGGTGTAGCCCGTCGCCTGCACGAGCTCCTCCGGCTCGATCACCTTCTCGATCGTGGGCCGGCGCGGCGCCTCGGCGACGTTGAGGACGTGGACGCGCGACGAGCGGAAGCCCGGCATGACGAGGTGGGAGCGGTCGGGGCCGTGGCAGGCCGACGAGCAGCGGTTCCAGCCGTAGTGGTGAAGCTCGTCGCCCACGTTCGGCATCGGCGTCTCGTGGACGATGCGCCCTTCCTCGGCGTCGACCACCGCGAGGAAGTCCGGAGCGTCCACGCCGGTGCCCTCGTGCAGGCAGGCGACGTAGAGATGCTCCTCGGGAGGCGCGCCGAGAGCCTCCTGCGGTGACGCGTGGAACGAGGCGGGGCGATCGTGTCCTGCAGGTGCCATGTCATCCTCCTTAGACAATCGACTTAGACATTTGACTAAATCGTGCCGGGCTTGTCAAGGCGAGCCGCCCGTCTTCATCAGCGAAGGAGTTCTAGCGCCGGCGACCGAGGAGGTCGCGCATCGTCTCGTGCGCCTCCTCGTCGTGGCTGCGCCACAGGCGCTCGGTGAGGGCGCCGAGCACGTCGCGGATGCCGACGATCCCGAGGATGTTGTCGCCCTGGACGACCGGCAGGTGCCGGATCCGGCATTGGCCCATGAGGCGGGCGGCCGCCAGGAGGTCGTCGTCGCCCGAGATGGTCTGGACGTCTCGCGTCATCACGTCCCCGACCCGGAGACCGTCGAGTCCGGCTCGCTCTCCGGCAAGGCGGAGGACGTCCCGCTCCGTGAAGATCCCGACGAGCCGTGAGCCTTCGCAGACCGCCACCGAGCCCACGCCGGCCTCGACCATCCGCGCGATCGCGGTCTGGACGGTCTCGTCCGGCGCCGCACTGACCAGGCGCACACTCATGACGTCCGAGATCGGCACAGGCTCCTCCCCCGAGTGGCAGTCTAGATGCGCCGAAGAGCCCACGCCACCAGCGGGAGGAACGCCATGACGGAGCAGTACGTGGTCTGGATCACGACGAGGAGGATCAAACCCGGAACGTACGAGGAGTTCGCGCGCGCCTGGCGACCCGCCGATTTCCCCGGAGGGATGCTGCGCGCCTACGAGTGCTTCGCGGCCGATCGCAACGAGGTGGTCGGGATCTCGGTGTGGGACTCCGTCGAGTCGCGCGAGCGGTATCGGCTCTCCGAGACCGAGAACGAGCGTCGCCGCGCGATGGCGCCCTTCGTCGTCGAGGAGAGCTCCGGGCTCTACCTGGGCCGCGAGCTCGGGATCCCCCGCTAGCTCTCCTTCGCCCGCCTGCGCTCGGGGTCGTAGACGGGGTGGGAGACGATCTCCCCGGCGACGCGGTCGTCGCCGATCTGCGCCTCCACGCGCAGCCCGGGCGTGTTCTGCTCCTTGCGGACCTTGGCGAGGCCGAGCGTCTTCCCGTCCAGGTAGGGAGACACGACCGCCTGCGTGACGAGCCCGACCTCGTCCTCGTTCACGCCGAGCGGGGCGCCGCTCGCCTCGTCTCCCCCGCGTTCGAGGACGACGCTTGTGAGGCGCAGCTGAGTCGCCTCCCGGTCCCGCGCGAGCGCCTCCTTCCCGGGGAAGTCGCCCTTGTCGAGGTCGACCGACCAGCCGAGCCCGCACTCGTACGGCGAGACCGTCGAGTCGTACTCGACCCCGCCGATGATGAAGCCGCCCTCGATCCGGAAGAGGTCGAGCGCGACCATCCCGATGATCTTCATGCCCTGTGGCCCGCCGGCCTCGACCAGCGCATCCCAGAGCTCGAGCGCTCGGTCGCGTTCGACCCAGAGCTCGTAGCCGAGCTCGGCCGTGTAGCCGAGGCGGGTCATGAAGACCGGAATGCCCGCGATCGCGAGGTCCTCGCGGAACGTGTAGTACGGGAAGGCCTCGTTGGAGAGGTCCCGGTCGGTGAGGCCCTGGAGGATCTCGCGGCTGCTCGGGCCCTGGAGGCAGAGGTGGGGCACGTCGTCGGTGATCTCGCGCACGGCGATCCCCGTGCCCTCCGCCTTCCCGCTGAAGATCTCGTAGTCGCGATCGTTCGCGCCGCAGAAGCGAACCCGGTCGGCGGAGCGCATCATGGTCGTGCAGTCGTCCACCATCTTCCCGTTCTCGTCCGTGAGTGCGCCGTAGGCAATGCGCCCGGGGGCGAGCTCGGAGACGTCTCGCGTAACGACGCCGTTGACGAGCTCGAGCGCACCCTTTCCGTCGAGGTCGACCTTGCGAAGCATGGAGAAGTCCATGAGCCCGGCCGTCTCCCGTACCGCGCGGTACTCATCGAGCACGTCGGTGACGACGGCCGGCGCCCAGTAGCCGAAGAGGTCCGTCCACTCGTCCGTCAGCGCCTTCAGGCGCGGGTAGAAAGCGGTCTCCTTGCTCAAGGGCCCCTCCTTCTCGGTCGGACCGGCGTACCCTAACCGGCCGGCCGTGGCGGCGCCCCGTCGCTACGCCGCCTCGGGGATCTCGGCCGGCGCGTACGCGTTCGGGTGGTAGAACGCGTGCAGCGCCTTCTCGCGCGGCGGCCGCGCCGAGAACGCGTGCCCGCTGCGCCCGTCGCGGTAGCGGAGGATCACGTCGTGGCCGGGCTCCGCCCGGTCGTCCCAGAAGAGCCGGACGAGGATGCCGTCGTTCTCTCGTTCTGCCAGCAGCTTCATACCGTCAGCATGCCCGGCCGGAGTGAAATGCGGGTAAGACGGCGGTGAGAATTGCCTTAGGCGACGCCTAAGGAAAGTGCCGAAGACTCGGCTTTGGCGCCTTGCAGCCGTCGGGGTCCCGTGGGATACTCGCGCCGTCCGGGCCGGCCGTGCCGGCGGACACCGTTTTCGGCGGCGCGGAAGGACTCCGGCTCGTTCGGCGGAACACCATGCTCGTCGTGTGGATTCAGCTGCCTGGTGGCGATACGCCCGATCCGTCAGGGGGGTGCGGGTCCGGTGACGCGTCGCGCGCGGCAGGCGGGCGCTGCCGGCGAGACGGCCGTCCGCCGGACGTTCGAGCCTCGATAGGTGGTCAACGAGCGGGAAGGAGTGTGCAATGAGCTTTGCGTTGCTAGCGCAGGCGACGCCGCAGTTCCCCGAACAGGTGACGACGAACGCCCTGGTCCAGAACCTCGTGTACGCGTCGGGCACGGTCGGCGCCCTCGTCATCCTGGCCGGGCTCCTCCTCGTCGACATGGGGGGCGTTCGGCGGGTGAACGTCTTCACCGCGACGGTCGAGAAGATGATCGGGTTCTTCATCGGCTTCGCGACGTACTTCCTCATCGGCTTTGCGATCTGGAACTGGCAGTACAACCAGGCCTTCGAGGTCGAGAACGGGCTGTGGCAGTCGATCAAGGACTGGTGGCTCGGCGGAGCGCTGGCGGGCGAGCCCGCGCAGGACGTCGATCCCGCGGTCTTCCCAGGGCTGAACAACTTCCAGATCTTCATCTTCTTCCTGGCGTGCTTCGCGGGCATCATCAACGTCCTGCTCCACCTCGCGGTCACGGAGCGCATCAAGGCGGGCGCGTACTACGTCCTGTGCTTCTTCGCGACCATCATGTCGTCGATCCTTAGCTACCTGACGTGGGGGTCGGCCGGGCCGCTCACGAACGCCGGCTACCACGACTTCTTCGGCGCCGGCTTCGTGTACCTGTTCCCCGCGGGGATGGCGCTCGTGCTCGTCCGCCGGCTCGGCGCGCGGCCGGGCATGTACGACGCGCATCCACGGGTTCCGACGTTCCGCTCGTACAACCTCGGGCTGACGGTGCTCGGCGTCGTCTTCATCTTCAGCGGGCTGCCGATGGTCATCCTCTCCTGCCTCTTCTTCTTCGAGCCCGAGGCATACGCTGTCGCGGTCAACATGACCGAGACGAGCGTCGGCGTCGCGTTCAACAACCTCGGCCTCGCCTGGGCGGGCGGAGGGATCACGGGAATGCTCCTCGCCTACCGGACCAAGAAGTACATCTACACCCTGCTCGGCCCGTTCGCCGGGTACGTGGCGGGGTCGCCCGGCTTCGACATCTACGAGCCGTGGCAGATGTTCCTCGTCGCGCTCGCGGCGCCGCTCGTCGCCTACGTGGTCTACGAGTGGACGCAGCGCCGCAAGTGGGACGAGCACAAGCTCACCCCGCTCTTCCTCGGGGCCGGCTCGTTCGGGCTGTTGATGGTCGGCCTCATCAACTGGGGGACCGAGCAGGGCGGGTACCTGGGAATCGAGAGCGGCGCCTACGCCTTCCAGAACGCGTCGATCAACGTCCTGTGGCAGCTGGTAGGGATCGTCGTGTCGGTCGGCTTTGGCGTCGTAACGGCCGCGGTGCTCGCACCGATCCTCGAGCGCACGATCGGCCTGAGGCACGACGAGGACGTCATCGTCGAGGGCCTCGACTGGCACCAGTGGGCGGTCCAGCACGACATCGAGCCGGAGACGGACGGCCGCGCGGCCGTGCTCGCGCCCGGAGAGGAGCCCGTCTTCGGGGCGCCGCCGCCCAGCGGGCCGATGCCGCGCTGACGGCGTGAGAGGCGCGCCGCGCGCCTGACGAGCGGTAAAGGAGCGTGTGGGGGCCCGGAAGGGCCCCCACGCCCCCTCCTTCCGCTCGATTCCCTGCGGCGGGGAGCGTCGTAGGATTACCGGGCATGCCTGCGAGGCGACGGCCGCGGAAGAGGACGGTTGCGGCGATGCAGCCGGGCGCCGCGCGGACGGTCGCCGAGCTTTGGCGTCGCGCGACGAGCGAGCCGGCGCCGAACCCGCCCTTCCTCGTCGAGGCCGAGGACGGGTGGCGCGCGGTCGACTGGGGTGAGGCTGCTCGCAGAGTCGACGCGCTGGCGGGAGGCTTTCTCTCGCTCGGGATCGGAAAGGGCGACCGCGTCGCGATCATGTGCCGGACTCGCCTCGAGTGGGCCCTCTCCGACTTCGCGCTCCTCTCGATCGGCGCCGTCGTCGTGCCCGTCTACACCGCCCGCCCCGCGGAGGAACGCCTCCACATCCTTGCCGACTCGGGCGCCAGGCTTCTCGTCGCCGAAACGGCCGGTGAGTACGCGAGGGTCGAGCACGCGCGGGCGGAGCTGACGGCGCTCGAGCAGGTCGTCGGGATCGACGGCGTTCCGGGCGCCGACCTCTCGCTCGACGAGCTCGAGAGCCGCGGTCGCAAGCACCTACGCCTCCGTCCGCAGTCGCTCACCGAGGCGAGGGTGGCCATCGAGGACGAGGACTGCCTCACGATCGTCTACACGTCGGGCACGACCGGCCCGCCGAAAGGCTGCGTCCTCACCCACCGCAACTGGTGCTCCATGGTGGAGAGGATCATTCGCATCCCCGGGCTCGTCGAGCCCGGCGATCGAGTCGTGCTCCACCTACCGCTCGGGCACGTCTTCGCCCGCCTCGTCGAGTTCCTGGGCGCACGCCTCGGGCTCACGATCGCGTTCTGCCCCGACTCGGCCAGGGTCGCCAGGGCTCTACGGACCGCTCGCCCGACGATCGTTCCCAGCGTGCCGCGCGTCTACGAGACCGTCTACCACAGCCTCCGGTCCGGATTCGAGGAGGCGGCGGGAGCCCGGCGGTGGCTGATCGACCGGGCGCTCGCTGTGGGCCGCGAGGCGAGCCGACGCCGCCGGGCGGGCGAGCGGCTCGGCCTCCGGCTCGTCTTCGAGCTCGCCCTCGCGGACCGGCTCGTCTTCTCGAAGGTGCGCGCCGGCCTCGGCGGGAAGCTGCGCGTCGCCGTCTCGGGCGGAGCGCCGCTCTCCCCCGAGGTGGCCGAGTTCTTCCACGCGCTCGGCGTCCTCGTGCTGGAGGGGTACGGCCTCACCGAATGCACCGCCGTGGTCTCGGTCAACAGGCCTGACCGCTACCGCTTCGGCACGGTCGGGCTCTCCGTCCCTGACGTGGAGGTCGAGATCGCAGCGGACGGGGAGGTCCTCGTCCGGGGGGAGACCGTCTTCCGCGGATACCACGGCGGCGAGGAGGCGACTAGCGCCGTCCTCACCGACGACGGCTGGCTGCGGACGGGCGACCTCGGCGCGCTCGACGACGGTTTCCTCTCGATCGTCGACCGCAAGAAGGAGATCATCGTCACCTCGAACGGCGCGAACATCGCGCCCCAGAACATCGAGAATGCGCTCACGGCCTCGAAGTACGTCTCCCAAGCGCTCGTCGTCGGCGACCGGCGCCCCCACGTCGCCGCTCTGCTCACCGTGAACCGTCGCGAGGCTCGCAAGGTCGCGCGCACGGACGAGGAGGTGCGTGCGCTTGTGGCGCAAGTCGTCGCAGACGTCAACCGGCGACTCGGCCCCGAGGAGAAGGTGAGGCGCTTCGCGATCCTCGAGCGCGACTTCCTTCCAGAGAAGGGCGAGGTGACGCCGACGCTGAAGGTCAAGCGCCGGGTCGTCGAGGACCATTTCCGCGACGAGATCGACGAGCTCTACGCGATGCCTCGCACCCGGTTTCCCCGGGGTTCGTGCGAGGCCTGCGACGCGAGGCCGACGGCCTCGCGCTCCTCGGAGTGACGGCGCTCGTCCCGTACGCCGGCCGCGTCCAACCTACGGGGCGGCCGCTTGGCGCGGGCGCGCCGCTCCGGCGACGTCGAGCCCGAGCGCCTCGAGGACGAGCTCGGAGAGCTCGCGTACCTCGATCTCGCCCTGGTGGCCGGACGTCTTGACGGCGTCCTCGTACATCGTCACGTCCTTCGGGCAGGCGACGATGAAGAGGTCGATGCCGCCGAGCTCGACCGCCTCGTCGATCCGCATCTCGCTCGGCCGCTTGACCCCCTCCTTCCTGAGCTCGCTCATCCAGATGCGGCCGCCGCCGGCGCCGCAGCAGAAGGAGTTGTCGCGGCAGCGGGGCATGTCGACGAGCTCGACGCCGAGCGCCCGGAGCACGTCGCGCGGCGCGTCGTAGACGCCGTTGTAGCGGCCCAGGTGACAGGGATCGTGGTATGTGGCGCGGTAGCCGAGCCCCTTGCGCGGCCTGAGTCGGCCAGCCGTAAGCAGCTCGTGCAGGAGCTCGGAGTGGTGGAGGACGGTCCAGCTTCCGCCGAACTCGGGGTACTCGTTCTTGAGCGTGTGGAAGCTGTGCGGGTCGGCGGTGAGGACGCGCTCGAAGCGGCAGGCCGAGATCGTCTCCACGTTCCCCTCCGCCAGCTCGACGAAGAGCCCCTCCTCGCCGGCGCGGCGGACGTCGCAGCCGGCGTTCCGCTCGCCGTCGTAGAGGATCCCGAAGTCGACGCCGGCTCGGTGGAGGACGCGCGCGAGGGCCCGGGTCACCTGCTGGTTGCGCGGGTCGAAGGAGGCGTAGTCGCCGACGAACCAGAGGTGCTCGGCCGGGCGCTTGCGGATGTCCTTTACCTCGAAGTCGAGGTCGCGCGTCCAGCGCCCGCGCTTGCGCTTCTGCTCGCCGAAGGAGTTGCCCGAGGTGTAGATCGTCTCGAGCGTCTGCTGGAGCATCGGGTCCATGTCGCCGCGCTCGACGAGCTGCCGGCGCATGTGGTTGATGATCGGGACGTGCTCGATGCCGACGGGGCAGATCTCCACGCAGGCCATGCACTGCATGCAGGACCAGAGAGTCTCCTGACGGATCGGATCGCCGAGGACGGACGGGTTCTCGCCCGTCGAGTGCCAGCCCGCCTCGCGCAGGTCGAGGACGAGGTCGCGCGGCGAGAGCGGGTAGCCCGCGTTCGTCGCCGGGCACGCGGCATGGCACTTGCCGCACTTCGTGCACGCGTCGAGGTCGACGAGGTGCTTCCAGGAGAGGTCGAAGAGGTTGGCGTAGCCGACCTCCTCCGGCTTCGCGTCTGCCGGGACCGGGACGAGCTTCTTCCCCGCGGTGTCGTCGCGGAGGGCGACGCCGGCCGGGCTCGCGAGCATGTGCACCGCCTTCGTGAACGGAATCGAGGAGACGAACGCGAGCGCGGCGACGCCGTGCACCCACCACTGGACGAGGCGCGCGCCCTCCGCCGTGGCGCCTTCGAGGCCGAGGCCGATGAACCCTTGGCCGGCGAGCCAGCCGAACGGCGCCCAGACCTCGAAGCTCGGGTCGTCGGCGGCGATGCGGAAGCCCTCGAGCAGGAAGCCGGTGAGGGCGAGGAAGAAGAGGACGCCGAGGAAGACCCAGTCGCCGATCACGTAGGGCCGCCGGTCGTATTCGCCCTCGGCCCGGTCCGGCCGCCAATAGCTCAGGCGGAAGGGCTTGAGGATGCCGCGCTTCACGGCCATGACAGCGAGGCCGAGGATGAGCGCGACGCCGAAGAGGTCGAGGAAGAGCGAGTACCCGAGATAGAACCAGCCGTGCCAGAAGTCGAAGCCGAGGATGGGCCGGGCGACGTTGTCCTGGAAAGCGAGGATCGCCGTCCCGATGAAGAGGACGAGGAAGCCGTAGAAGATCAGCAGGTGCCCGAGGCCGGCGAGCGGGTCGCGGCGACCGATCAGCGAATGGTCGAGCGTGGTCTTGACGACGCGGCGCAGGCGCCCGCCCTTCTGGTCGAGCAGGAAGGAGCCGCGGCCCCTCCTGTACTTAAGGGCGAGGCGCGCGACTCCCCAGAAGAAGATCGCCGTCGAGACGACCACGAGCCCGTACCAGAGCCCCTTCTCCCAGAGAGCGAGGCCCGCGAAGGTCTCGCGCGTTTGTTGGGAGGCGCCCAGGA